>JACQWL010000646.1 GCA_016209255.1 Verrucomicrobiota bacterium | reverse complement strand
CGTTTCCACGTTGTATGACGGGCGTCGGCAAGCGACGCCCTTACACTCACCAATTAGTTTGCACCGCTCAACCGGCGAATGGGGTTCCACTTTGTGGATGAGGCCGACGGGCTCCTGACCCGCGGATTCATCCGGTCGCAGGCCCGGCGCCGGTTTCGGTGCCGGGCTTTTTTCTTTGCCGCGCGCCATGTCCCGGCGGATAACGGCTGCCATGACCCTCTCTCCATTGGGGGACTCGGCCGTCGTGCTGACGCTCGGTGACATCGTGGATGAAGCGATGGCGGCGCGGGTGCGCGCGCTCGCCGGTGCGATCGAGCGTCATCCCCCGCGCGGTGTGAGCGATGTCGTGCCCGCCTTTGCGAGTGTCGCGGTGTTCTACGATCCTGCGCTCACCAGCGGCTTCTCGCGATTGCGCACCGAGCTGGAGTCGATCGCGGCACGGGCGGAACTGGCGGTGGTGTCGATCGAACCGCGGCGAATCGAGATCCCCGTTTGCTACGGCGGCGAATACGGCCCGGACCTCGAGGCGGTCGCGGCGCACGGGGCAATGACGGCGGGCGAGGTGGTGGCATTGCACTCGGGTGTCGATTATCTGGTGCACGCGATTGGTTTCGTCCCCGGCTTTCCCTATCTGAGTGGTTTGCCCGCGAGGCTGGCGACGCCACGGCGGCCGACGCCGCGGCGCGTCGTCCCGGCTGGCGCCGTCGGCATCGGGGGCGAGCAGACGGGCGTTTACCCGCTGGCGACTCCCGGGGGCTGGAATCTCATCGGCCGCACGCCGGCGCGGCTGTTCGACCCCTCCCGGGCGGAACCCGCCCTGCTGCGCGCCGGCGACCGCGTGCACTTCAGGGCGATCGCGGCCGGCGAACTCGAGCGGGGCGGGGTTGACGCATCCGCCGTGATGCCGCCGGTGACCGATGCACCGGTGCGGGAAGCGAAGCGCTCCCCGACCGGTGACGCGGTGCCCGGCATCGAGGTGATCCGGGCGGGCATGTTCACGACCGTGCAGGATCTCGGGCGCAGCGGGCATCGCGCGCAAGGCGTCGTGTTGAGCGGAGCGGCCGACGCGTTTGCGTTGCGGCTGGCAAATCTTGTCGTCGGCAACGGGGAAAATGCGGCGGGACTCGAGTTCACGCTGGTGGGACCGGAACTGAAATTCCTGCACGACACTTTGGTGGCATTGGGCGGCGCGGATTTCGGCGTCCTGCCCCGCTGGCGCCCGGTGCGGATCCGCGCCGGCACGCAGCTCAAATTCGGGATGGCGCGGAGCGGCTACCGGGGCTATCTCGCGTTTGCGGGCGGGCTCGACGTCGCTGCCGTACTGGGCAGCCGGAGCACCTATGTGCGCGCGGGGCTCGGGGGCCTGGATGGCCGGCCGCTCCGCGACGGCGATATCCTGCCGGTGCCGGATGTGCCGCGGCTGCTGGGCGACCACTGGCGCATCGACGAACGGATCGTGCCACCCTACTCAAACGAACCGACGATTCGCGTGATGCGTGGTGCGCAGGCGGACGAGTACGGCGCCGAATTTTTCTCGGCCCGCTACACGGTCACCCCGCAGGCGGATCGCATGGGCGTGCGGCTGCGCGGGCCGGCGCTGGTGCGCAGTGCGACGCACGATCTCTTGTCGTCCCCGGTCGCGCCCGGCACGGTGCAGGTGCCGCCGGATGGCCAGCCGATTGTGTTGCTGGCCGACGCGCAGACGATCGGGGGTTATCCGCAGATCGCGCATGTCATTGCGGTCGATCTGCCGCTGATTGCCCAGCTCCGGCCGGGTGACACCCTGCGGTTTCGCGAAGTATCGCTGGAGGAGGCCCACCAAGTCGCGGTCGCGCGCGAACACGCGATCGCAATTCTGCGCGAAGGGCTGGCCCAGAAATTCGGCTGACGCCCTTTTTGCCGGGCACAATCTCGAAAAAAGGCCGGTGCACGGGTCCGCTCCATGACACGCGTCGATCTGAATTGTGACCTCGGCGAAGGCGCGGGACATGACGCGGACCTGATGCCGCTCATCACGTCGGCCAACATCGCCTGCGGGGCGCACGCGGGCGACGCCGCGACGATGCGGGAGACGATCGCGCTCGCCCAAAAACACGGCGTCGCCATCGGCGCGCATCCGGGTTTCTCCGATCGCGAGCATTTCGGCCGGCGGGAGCTCGCGATTGCGCCGATGAATGTGGCGGAATTGGTTTTGAACCAGATTCAGACTCTTCAAGTGACCGTCATGGAATTCGGCGCCCGGATGACCCACGTGAAACTTCATGGAGCGCTCTATAACATGGCGGCCCGAGATGCTGACTTGGCAGACTCGATCACGAAAGCGATTTGGGTCACTGATTTCGACCCTCTCATCTACGTGCCATGGGGTAGCGAACTGGCGAAGGCTGCGCAGAGAAACGGGCTGCGCATCGCGAACGAGGTTTTTGCCGATCGCACCTACCAGCGCGACGGATCGCTCACCCCGCGATCGCGACCGGATGCGCTTATCACCGACGAAGACGCCGCGGTGGCCCAGGTGCTGCGGATGGTGCGCGAAGGCGTCGTGCGCGCGACGGACGGGACCGACGTGCCGATCGCGGCCGACACCGTGTGCCTGCACGGCGATGGACCGCACGCGGTGGCGTTTGCGCACCGGCTGCGAAAAGAACTCGCGACCGCGGGCGTGGCCGTCAAAGCGTTCGGGGCATGATCAAGCTGATCGGCATCGTTGTCGTCGCAGTCGGCTTTGCGCTGCGGCTGAACACGCTGCTCGTCGTGGTGCTGGCGGCGATCGTCACCGGGCTGGTGGCGGGGTTTTCTTTTCATGAGATCATGCGGCTGGCCGGGCAGTATTTCATCGACAACCGGTTCATGGTGTTGCCGGTGATTTTGATGGTGCCGGTCGTCGGGGTGCTGGAGCGGCATGGATTGCAGGAGCGGGTGGCAAGCCTGATGAGACAGAGCCGTGCGGCGACGGCCGGCCGGGTCTTGTGGTTCTACCAGGCGCTGCGCGAGGTCACGAGCATGGTCGGGCTCAGCGTCGGGAATCACGCGGCGATGGTGCGGCCGCTCGTGGCTCCGATGGCGGAGGGCGCGGCGGACGTGGAGGCAAGACCGGGCGCGGCGCACGGCGCCGCCGCCACGATTCGCGCGCACGCGGCTGCGTCGGAGAATGTGGGCAACTTTTTTGCGGACGATATCTTCGTGGCGGTCGGCGCCCTGCTGTTGATCAAGGGATTTTTCGACGCCGTCGGCGTCGAAGTCGCGCTGCGCGACATCCAGCTCTGGAGCCTGCCGACGGCGCTGTGGGCGATGGCGGTCGGTTGGTGGCGGTATCGCGTGCTGGACCGCCGGTTGGCGCGGACGGCGCGGGAGCCGGGGAGGGTGGTCGACTCTCCGAAATGACGCTGCTTACGCTCGAGCTTTTTCTGGTGGTGGCGGGCGTCGTGGTCCTGGCCGTGGCGGCAAGCATTGCCCGCGATGCGTCGCATCCGCGACGCTGGGGTGCCGCGGCCTTCTGGGCCTTGCTGGCGCTGGCATTGATCGGCGGGAAGCAACTGCCGCCGATGGCGGTCGGCTACGGCTTGCTCGCAATGACACTGCTGGCGGCGACGCGGCAGGTGGAGGCGCCGGGTTTCGCGGCGTTCGATCCGGCGGCGATCGATGCCGACGTGGCGCGGCTGCGCAACCGGCTCGTCTGGCCGGTGGTGCTGGTGCCGGTGATTGCGATCGCGGCGGGGTTCGCGCTGCCGCTTGTGCGCGGTGCGGGCTTTGTGCTCGTCGACCCAAAGCAGGGGTCACTGGTCGGAATCGGCCTGGGCTGCGTCTGTGCCATGGTCGTGGCATTGCGTGTCACGCGCGAGCGGCCGGCGCCGGCGGTGGCCGAGGGCGGGCGATTGTTGCAGTTGCTCGGCTGGACGCTGCTGCTGCCGCCGATGCTGGCCGCCCTCGGCGGCATTTTTGCGAAGGCGGGGGTCGGCGAGGTGATCGCCCAGTACGTGGCGGCGGTGTTGCCGGTGCAGCTGCCGGTGGCGGCCGTGGTGGCCTACTGCGCCGGGATGGCGCTGTTCACGATTCTGCTGGGCAACGCGTTTGCGGCGTTCCCGGTGATGACGCTGGGCGTCGGATTGCCGTTCATCGTGCAACAGCACGGCGGGAATCCCGCGATCATGGGCGCGCTCGGGATGCTGTCGGGTTATTGTGGCACGCTGGTCACCCCGATGGCGGCGAATTTCAACCTCGTGCCGGTGAAGTTGCTCGAACTGCCGGACGACTATGCGGTGATCAGGGCGCAGGCGCCGTTTGCGGCGGCGATCTGGGTTTTCAATGTCACGGCGATGGCCGCGTGCGTGTACCGGTTTTGACCCGGGTATTTCCCACTCCTTTTTGTGCGCATTTGCGCACAATCGGGAAACTGCGGAAGAATTATTTCGACGGGATGTATCCTTCCCGCCCGGCATTAGCGGACGGTTTTGTCGCCGCTCGCTCCTCGGTCAAAATATTAGCCGAATTTCCGTTGCGGTGGATGCAGGGCCTCCCCAATTTTTCGGCTCCTCTCATGCCCGTCTCGTGCCGAATCCCTGCGTGGCTCGGCGCGTTGAAATGAATTCATTCGACCCGGCGCGCGGCAGCGGTTTTCGATAACGCGTACGATTTCAACCAAAAGAACCTCCATCCATGAAAAAATACAATGTAGGCATCATCGGCTATGGCTGGGTCACCAGCGCCCATATCCCGGCGATCAACGCCACCACCAACGGCCAGGTCACGGCCATCTACTCCTCCCGCCCGCAGGACTCCGCGCAAATGAGCGCCCGTTACGGGGGCAGAATCGCCTGCTACACGAACCTCGACGAGATGCTGCGGGATCCGAGCATCCACGTCGTCTCCATTTGCAGCTATCCCCACCAGCACGCGGACCAAATCGTCGCGGCGGCCAAAGCCGGAAAACATCTTATCATCGAGAAGCCCATCACGCTGTCCCTCGCGGACGCGCGTCGTGCCACCGCCGCGGTCGCGGCCGCCGGCGTGAAAACCTGTGTCTGCTTCGAAGCCCGATTCTCGAGCCAGCTCACGGCAACCAAGGCCGTCATCGACCAGGGACTCCTGGGCAAGCTGCACTACGGCGAGGTGGATTATTATCATGGCATCGGCCCGTGGTATGGCCAGTTCCGGTGGAATACCTCCAAAGAGTCGGGCGGCAGCAGCCTGCTGTCCGCCGGATGCCACGCGATGGACGCGCTCCTGATGTGCATGGGGACCGAGGTGGAAAGCGTGACCAGCCATTCGACCGGCTCCGCGAACGCGGACTTCGCGCAATACAAGTATCACACGACCAGCGTGAGCGTGCTGCGTTTTGCCAACGGCGCGTTGGGCAAGGTCGCCTCGGTGATCGACTGCCTGCAACCCTACTATTTTCACACCCATCTTGTCGGCAGCGAAGGCAGCCTCCTGGACAACAAGTTTCACTCCACCCGCCTCGGCGTGAACAAGCACAAGTGGAGCGAACTCTCGATGAAGATGCTGGATTCGGGCGACGTCTCGGACCACCCATATCTGGCTCAATTTCAGTTGTTCTTCGATTGCCTGGAGAGCGGCAAAGACATGCCGATGACCTCGCTGAATGAGTCGATGAAGTCGCATGTGGCCGTGCTCGCGGCGGATCTCGCCGCGAGCGAGAATCGGACGGTGAAACTCTCCGAATTGAATGGCTGAGCGCTCCGCCATCGCCGTTGCGGCCCATCCGGACGACATCGAGTTCGTGATGGCCGGCACGCTGTGCCTGCTGCGGGAAGCGGGTTACCGGATCCACTACCTCAACATTGCGACGGGATCGTGCGGCAGCCTGCAGCACCGTCCCGCGGCGCTGCGCCGCATCCGGCGGCGCGAGGCGAGAAAGGCGGCCGCGGTACTGGGCGCGCGGTTTCACGCGAGCCGTGCCGACGACCTCGAGATCTTCTACACGCTTCCGCTGCTGCGCTGGCTGACCGGGGTGATGCGGGAGGTGCGTCCAACGATCGTGCTGACGCATTCGCCGCAGGATTACATGGAGGACCACGCGAACACCAGCCGCCTGGCCGTCACGGCGGCGTTTGCCCGCGGGATGCCGAACTTCGCGACCGGGAGCCGCGCGCCGGTGTGGTCGGGGGATGCGACGGTTTATCACGCGATGCCGCACGGTTTGTGCGACGGTCTCCGGCGCCGCATCGTCCCCGGCCTTTTCGTCGATACCACCTCCGTGCAGGAGAAGAAGCTGGCGGCGCTGGCGTGTCATGAAAGCCAACACGGCTGGCTGAAGGCGACGCAGGGCATGAACTCCTATTTGCGCGACATGGAGACGATGGCGCGCGAAGTCGGACGGATGTCGCGGCGCTTCCCGGCGGCGGAAGGCTGGAGGCGCCATTCGCACATGGGCTTTTGCCCGCGGGACGCGGATCCGTTGCGCGAGGCCTTGGGAAAAAAAGTGTTGGTGAACCGCGCATATGAACACGGCCTGTTGCAGGGCTAGGAGATTTTCGGACCTAGCCCGGACTTTTCACCCTCTTTTCTCATGCGCAGCCTCAGCGTATTCGAAGATCTTGGCCGCGGTCTCAGCCGCATGGAGCGTCCGGGCTATTGGCAAGACCCTGGTCGCCTTTGGCGCCGCCGGAGGCGGGTAAACCGCTGCGGTTTTGCTTTTAGCCCGCATGTACTCGCAGGAAACGCAGGAACACCGCCACGGCCATCGCCGGCCAAGCGTGAAAACCAACCAGAGTGTGAAAAATGCGGGCTAGCATCACCGGACGGAATATTTTATGCCACGAAAACTCAGTACAATCGCCCCCGACTGGTGGGACTATACCACGTTGGATGATGCCTTGATCGCGGAGGCGGCGCGCCTCACGCCGGCCGACATGCAGCAGCTCTCCCGCGACGGATTTCGGGTCGTCTTTTATGACACCCTGGAGGATTTCTATCTGGCCGAAGCGCTCGAGTACATCACCGCCTGGCGTCAGGCGACGCCCGACAACCCGGTTGGCATCTGCGGCCCGATCGGGCCGACCGAGCAGCTCCCCCTCGTGGCGCGCCTCGTCAACGAACTCGGACTGTCGCTTAAATCCGCGCACTTCTGGGGCATGGACGAATGGTATTTAAACGGGGCCGAGGCGCCCGTGACGCATCCGCTCTCGTTTGAGCGGGCGGATCGCGAGCTCTGTTTCAGCCGCATCCGGCCCGAACTCGCGATGCCGGAAAAAAACCTCCATTTCCCCAAGGCGGACCTCGCCACCTACCAGGCGAGTTGGAACGGGGTCCGTTGCGCCGTGATGCAGGGCGGCCAGGGCGACACCAAGCATTGGGCCTTCAACGATCCGTGCAAACGGGAGGGGGCGTATCGCGACGCGCCGCCGACGCCGGCGGAATATCGCCGGCTCGGCACCCGCATCGTGGACTTGCACCCGGTCACGCTCGCCCAAAACGCGCGGACGTCCGGCGGGGGTAACATTGCCCTGGTTCCGACCAAGGCGCTGACCGTCGGCCCGCTCGAGACATGGAAGGCGGAAAAGGTCTCCATCTGGCAGGCAGGAAACCACGACAGCCCGTTCGGGCAGCGCCTCACCACGCTGATGATTGGCCAGCGCCATATGGACAGCTGCGTGCCCATGTCGCTGCTGGCCGATCATCCGAACGTCCAGTTCAACTTCTATCGCGGCGGCATCGGGTCGTGTCAGGTTGAGATGCATTGATGTTCCGCCCGGAGCCGGAAGCGGCTCCGCTACGCAGGCACCCTGATTCGGCAAAAGCTGACTTACGCCCGCCGTGACGCCGCCGACCCGATTGGTATCGCTCGATGCTTTTCGTGGCTTCACGATGTTCTGGCTCCTCGGGGGAAAATCATTGGTAGTGGCTCTGGCGGCGCTGTCCGGCCTCGAAATCATCCGCGATGAGCTGAATCACAGTGAGTGGGAGGGGCTGCGGTATTACGACCTGATCTGGCCGTCGTTCATGCTCATGGTCGGGGTCTCCGTTCCGTTTTCGTTCGCCCGCCGTTCGCTCACCCAGACGCGGGGTGAAATGCTGCGAGACGCATGGAAGCGGGCCGCAGTGCTTTTCTTGCTCGGTTCGTTGCGCGAATCCTTGTCCACGGGCGCTCCGGCGCTGATCGAACTGAGCAGCGCGCTGCAACCCATCGCACTGGCCTACCTGGTCACCGCCCATCTGGCGGGGCGCTCCGTCCGACTTCAGCTCGGCGTGGCGGTGGCGATCCTCGCCGGCTACGCTTTGCTGCTCGCGTTCGTGCCGGGGCCGGGAATTCCCGCTGGCAGCTACGAACAGAATCACAACCTCGTCACCGCGGTGGATCAATTGGTGCTGGGTCGCGCGCATCGCGATGGCTGGGGCACGGGGTTGAGCGCGGTCCCCACGATCGCGACCACGATTGTCGGCTTGCTGCTGGGGCAGGTGTTGATGAGCGCGGCCCCGCCGCGCGCAAAATTGAAGGTCATCGGCTTCACCGGACTCGGCTGTCTCGCCGTGGGCTGGGCACTGACGCCGGTCGTGCCGGCGATCATGAAACTCTGGACCACCTCCTATGCGTTGCAGTCGACTGGCTGGGCCTGCCTG
>JACQWL010000643.1 GCA_016209255.1 Verrucomicrobiota bacterium | reverse complement strand
GGCCAGCGGGCCGGATTCGGGTATTCCGGTTCAGACAGGCGCTCGTCATCGCACCGAGTATTCGATCCGAATACGCCATATTCATCGCGAGCCCGACGGGCTGCCGGCCGGCGCGGCCTTTCGGTTCAGGTCGTGGACCTTGGCCACGATCAGCTCCTCGACACTCGTGTCCCACGGGCCCGGTAGGATGGAACTGGCAAGACTGGCTTCGCGCCCCTCGTATCCGCCCTCTTCCAACACGCGACGGCTGGGGATATAGGCCATGACGTCGTTGCAGTAGCCGGCCGTCCAGACCATCGGCCCGGCGAGCTCCTTTTTCAGCCGCAGCGAAAAATCGACAACCACCTCGCCGCCCAGTGCCACGAGCGTAATCTGTTTGCCAAAGCGAATCACCTGGACGGGATACGGATAATCCGCCGCCAGCCTCCCTTTCCGGTCGATTTCGGCGAGCAGCCGTCCGGCCCGCTTTGCCTGTCTGGTGTCCTTCGTGGCGATCACTTTCTGGAGTTCTTCCCGGGTGGGCGCCGGGGCGAAAGGGAGGGCAATCTCGGCGAACGCCGCGCTGAGCGGTTCGTCGAGGGGTTTGGGATTGGCCGCCATGGCCGCTTCGACCGCGGTGGCGAGGGTGCGCCCGTGCTGCCGGGCCAGCTCGACCGTTCCGCGCGGATACGGGTTCTGGTCGCCGCTGAACCCGTTGAGGAAAAGCGCCACGGCCCCGGCATTGCCGGCCTGGAGGAAATCCTGCGCGTACCCGGCATAGTCACCTGAGAACTGATACAAGGGGAGCGTCGTGTTATGGCAGGCGTAACCGAACAGCACCGCCCTCAACTTCCCGTCCGCGCCCGCCACCCGCAGCACCGGCACGTCGTGATCGACCACGCCATCCGGATTCGGGCTGTTCCGGTAGCCCGTCTTGGTGGGCAGCCGCCGGTTCATCGCGAAGCCCGCCCGCGCATGGCTGTAGGAGAGGCTGGCCGGTTCGACCTTCGACAGCGCCGTGCCGATGAGTTGAAACAGTGTCTCCTCGAGCTTCGCCCCGTACTCCTCGCTCTCGGCCAAAACTTTCAAATCCATGTCGTCGGCGGGGACTTTTCCGATGCTATACTCCGGCCCACTGTGCGTGTGGGAGGCATTGAGCAGCAGAAACTCCGGCGGCAACCGCCACGCCGCCTGGGCTCGTTGCTCCAGATTCTTGCGCAGGGTCCGGGGCAGGCCGATCAGATCCAGCGTGACAATGACCAGCCGGTGCCCGGCGCCGTCATCCAGGACAAGCGCCTTGGCGAACAGCTCCTGGGCGGTGCCCTCGGAGGGTTTGTTGCGCGCGCCGAACCCGGCCATCCACGTGCTCTTCTGCGGCGTCACCCCGACGCTCGCCGCGCCCGCCCGCCAGGTTGCTTCGACCGCCGCCGCCGGCGCAGGGGACACGAGCAACGCGAAAAGCGTGGAGCAAAAAAAGGAGCGGAGAGGTGAGTTCAAGGCTTGGGGAGCTTCGGGGCAATCCATGCGCCGGTGATAAATTGGGCGCAAGCGCGGAAATTACAGTTGTATGGGCCGGAAGGCCGGGGCAGGTTCGGTGGCACCTAAAATTCCCCTTCCCCGCTTCCGGAACTCGGAGTTTCCTGTCAGTCGCACCGAAAGACGCGGTTGACCACGGCCGGAAGAAAAAACAAACCAAGCTCGATTATGAAATGTCTCTCGCCGCGAGTTCCGGCCCGTCATGCCACAAGAACAGGATTTGGACGCTGGAGATTCCTGCTCCCGCTCCTCGCCCTCGCCGAGCTGGCCCCGGCGCAGGAAGCGCCGCGCCGGGAGGATGTTCTCCAGGCCTTGCGCAAGGCCACCGGTTTCTACCTCGACAAGGTGGCGACGCATGGCGCGTACCATTTCGCGTATGCGGAAGATCTGAGCTACGGGCGTTCCGAGGCCAAGGAGGGTCCGCATACCGTCGAGGTGCAGCGCGAGGGCACGCCGGTGGTGGGCATGGCGTATCTGGAGGCCTATGCGGCCACCGGCGACCGCTACTACCTGGAAGCCGCGCGTGCAACCGCCCTGGCGATCGTTTCGGGGCAGCATTGTTCCGGCGGGTGGGATTACTTCATCGAGTTCGATCCGGCCGAGCGCAAAAAATTCCCCTATCGCGCCGACGGTCCCTGCCGCGACATTGCCACGTATCCGGGTAATCCCATGAGCAGCCTCGATGACAACGAAACCCAGGCGGTGATGCGGTTTCTCGCGCGCGTGGACAAGGCGCTCGAGTTCAAGGATGCCCGGATCAACGAGGCGAGCCGCTATGCGTTCGACAGTCTCATCAAGGCGCAGTATCCGAACGGCGCCTGGCCGCAACGCTTCAACCGCTATCCGGACGCGGCGAAGCATCCGGTGAAACAGGCTTCCTTTCCCAAGTCTTGGAGCTGGAAGTGGCCGGGGAGCAATTATCAGTCGCACTATACCTTCAACGACAACTCGATCTCGGACATGATCGACGCGTATCTCGAGGCGGCCAGGATCTACAACGAGCCGCGGTACCTGGCGGCGGCGGAAAAGGGGGGCACGTTCATGCTCCTGGCGCAGTTGCCGGATCCGCAGCCAGCCTGGGCGCAGCAGTACGACGCCGACATGCACCCGGCGTGGGCGCGGATCTTCGAGCCGCCGTCGGTGACCGGGGGAGAGTCACAAGGCGTCATGCGAACCCTGCTGGTGCTCTACCGGGAGACCGGAAATCGAAAGTACCTGGAGCCCCTGCCCCGGGCGATTGCGTACCTCAAACGATCGGCGCTGCCACCGGTCGCGAATCCGTCCGAAATCCGGCGGCGGGCGCTGGCCGGGCGACCCGACCGGACGGTCCTGGCGCGGTTCTATGAGCTGCAGACAAATCGGCCCTTGTATGTGACCAAGGGAACGCGCGTCAACGTGAAGCGCGGGTCATCGACCCTCTTGGATGGCTATGAGCTCACCTATGACGACAGTTCGGTGATCACGCACTATGGCGTGCTGGTGAATGGCGATGAGCTGCCGGCGATTGAGGCCGAGTACCAGCTCCTGGCGAAGGCGGAGCCGGCGTCGGTGCGGCGGCCGGACGCCCTGCACGGGCTGTCGCCGTGGAGCGAGCGGCCGCGCGCCGCGCCGTCGGCGAAGGCCCTTTCGCCGCGGGTAAGGGAGGCGATTGCATCGCTGGATGCGCGCGGCGCCTGGACGGAGGACGGGAACATCGGGAAAAGCGACCGGATTGTACAGGTATTCGCCGCGCGCGAGATGGTGCTGCAGATCGGCAGGCAGGCGATACCTGTGAAAGAGAATGACATGATTGAGCTGTTTCAGGGCAAGGACCCGCCCCGGCAGCGCGTGATCCGATCGCAGACCTTTGCCCGGAATGTGGATCTGCTGTGCGACTATCTGCGGGCGTTGAAGTGAAAAAACCGGAGCGCGCTCCGGCGCATTTGACGAAACCCATGCAACGCGCGAAATCACTTTGGCTTGGGGAGCGCATAGTCGGAGCTGTGTCGTCGGCCCGATTGTCCCATATCCACAGACACCCATTCCCCTATGAACTCAACCAACCGCAGTCTTTCATCGCGTGATGCGACCCCGCATCGCTGTTTCTGCCTCCTCCTGTTGCTCGCGACCGTCTCCACCGCCCAGACCCCGGCGACCGACGCATTGACGCTGGCCAAGTACGACACGAACAAGAATGGGCGGCTCGATCCCGGCGAAATCGCCGCGATGGAGGCGGCGCAGCGGCCGCCGCCGCGCATCGAGACGGCGCCGGTCGACGAAAGCCTCGTCCAGCTCTCCCCGTTTGAGGTGCGCTCCGAGGACCGCGGTTATTATGCCTCGAATACGACGTCCGGCACGCGGCTCAATACCAAGGTCGAGGATCTCGCCTCCTCCATCACCGTCGTCACGAAGGAGCAGATGACGGACTTCGCGATGCTGGATATCAACGATGTCTTCCTCTATGAGGCGAGCACGGAAGGCACGGGCACGTACACGGATTTCTCGGTGGATCGCAACGCGAGCCCGGTGGACAACACCCAGATGAATCCGAACGGCGCGAATCGCGTCCGCGGGGTCGGATCGGCCAATCTTTCGTTTGGCAACTTCGAGACCAGCGGCCGCGTGCCGCTGGATCCGCTCAACATCGACGCCGTCGAAATCAGCCGTGGACCCAATTCTACAGTGTTCGGGATCGGCAGCGCGGCGGGCACGGTGAACATGCAACCTTCCTCGGCCAATCTGAGCCGCGACCGCTCGCAAGCCAGCCTGCGCGCCGACAGCTACGACGGATATCGCGCCAGCCTGGATCTCAACCGGGTGCTCAAGAAGGGCCGGCTGGCCATTCGCGGGAGCGGCGCAGTGCAGCGCGATGGCTTCAACCTCAAGCCGTCCGGCCTCGATACCACGCGGCTCAACGGCATGGTGAAGTTCCAGCCGTTCAAATATACCAGCCTGAGCGCGTCATATTCCTATTACGACATCGCGGGCAATCGTCCCAATACCACGATGCCGCGCGATGCCGTGACGGGGTGGAGAAAAGTGGGCTCGCCCACCTGGGATCCGGTGACCGCCACGGTCACCCTGAACGGCGCGAAGCTGGGACCGTACGCCAACAATGCCATCCCCTCCTATTTCTCCAACTCCAACTTTTCCACCCTTTCCACCTTGTTCATCGACCAGAACGGCCTCGGCTTCTGGTCGCCCAGCCGGACCACAAGCACGACCAACCCGGGCACGCCCAATCAGAATGTGTTCCTCGTGAATACGACGCCCGAGCCCATCCGCGCGACCCAGCCGTTGTTTTCGAGCGACCCCTCGGTCAACAGCCGCGAGTTGTATGATTGGAAGTCGGTCAATCTCGCGGCCGTCAATCGCATCAAGGAAACCACGCGGACGACCCACCTCCAGTTGGAGCAGATCTTCTTTGACACCCCGCGGCAGATGCTCGCGCTCCAAGCCGGGTACTTCCGCGAGGATTCCCGGCGCTTCACCCGCAACATCATGGGCGTGGCGGGCAGCAGCGGCGTGACGGGCCTGCTCCACGTCGACGTGAACGAGCGGATGATCGACGGGAGCCGCAATCCGTATTTCCTGCGCCCCTTCATCGGAATTTTCGGAGTCAAGGGATTCGTCGACAATCCACTGCTGCGCGAAACGTCCCGGGTGCAGCTCGCGTACAAGCTCGATTTGCGCCAGGAGAAAAATGTGCTGCGGTGGCTCGGCCTCCACCAGTTTTCCGGCTATGGCGAGTACAAGGATTTTGTGTCGAGCCGCATTGCGTATCGCGACGTGCTCCATTCCATCCATTCCTGGCTCCCGACCACCGGGGTGGTCGATGCCCCGGGCTTCCCGACCACGCCCGCCATCACGCGCGGCTACTTCCGCTATTATGTGGGCGACAATGTCGGCCAGAATGCCGACCTGGCGCCCAGCAATTTCGTTTCGAACCAGACGTACGATTACCGCTGGGGCAATGGCGTCACCGGCAATTTCGTGACGGAGCGCGCCACGCTGGGCACGGCGATTGTGGGCAACGACTTCGCGCTCTCGCGCACGGTGCTGAAAACCCGGGGTGCGGTCTTGCAGAGCCATCTGCTCCAGGGAAGGGTCATCACCACGTTCGGCCTCCGCGAGGACCGCAGCTTCAACCGGGACGGCGCCGCCCCGCAGTTCATCTCCGCGCCCGGCGTGATCGACGTGGATCGCGCGTCGCTCAAGCAGTGGTCCACTGCCGGCTGGAGGAGTCGCGAGGGCCTCACCAAGACGGCCGGAGTCGTGCTGCGGCCGCGGTCGTGGTTGAATATATACGCGAATGTCTCCGACAGTTTCCAACCGGCCGGACCCGCGATGGATTTGTTCCGCCGGCCGCTGCCCGACCCCACGGGCAAGGGCAAGGACTACGGATTTGCGCTCAATCTCATGGGCGGCAAGCTCGTCGCCCGCGTCAACAAGTATGAAACGAAGCAGATCAACTCGCGCAATGGGAGCAGCACCATTATCGCGCAGCGGCTGCGGGCGATCGATTTTCTGACGCAAGGGTCCGGTTCGGGGAATGTCCTGCTTTACGATCGCGCCTCCGGCTGGGTGGTCAACGCCGCGACCGCCCGGGGCGTCTCGCTGACCCAGGATGAAATCGACACGCAGGTCGCGAAGATCATGGGCCTCGACAAGGCGTACACCATCCCGCAGGAATATCTGATCGGTGAAACGGGCGATGTGGTCGCGAAAGGCACGGAATTCGAACTCAACTTCAGTCCGACCAGTTCCTGGACCATGAAGCTGAACGCGACCCAGACGGAGTCGATCGACTCCCGCCTGTCGCCGGGGATGACGAAGTACCTGGCGGAACGGCTGCCGGTCTGGCAGAGCATCATCGATCCCGAGTTGGGGCGGCCGTGGTTCACGGAGCGCTATGCCGGCAGCAATTCGGCGTCCCAGTTTTTGGCCGCGAGCGTGGTGGCCCCGCTCCGGGTGGCCATCGCGACCGAAGGCAAGAGCCGGCCCCAGATTCGCCGCTACCGCGCGAATCTGAGCACGAGCTACCGGCTCGCCGGGCTCACGGAGCAGAAGCACCTCAAGCGGCTGACGGTTGGCGGGGCCTTGCGCTGGGAAGACAAGGGGGCGATCGGCTACTACGGGGTCGAGCAGTTGCCCGCCGTGATCACGACGCTCGATACCAACCGCCCGATCTATGCCAAGGCGAATCTGTATGCCGATGGGTTCGTGGCCTACCGCGCCCGGCTTTTCTCCAACAAGATTGGCGCCACTTTCCAGTTGAACGTGCGCAACCTGCAGGAGAACGGGCGGCTTCAGGCCATCAGCGCCTTCCCCGATGGCACGCCGAATGGCTATCGCATCATCGATCCGCGCATCTTCATCCTCACCGCCACATTCGATCTTTAGACGAATAGGTCCTTTGCCGGCGCCTCACGCGGCCTTCGCTGGCGTGCTCAATCTTCCACGATCTGTCCAGATCGTCGCGCGCCGCGACGAATCTCAAACCGCAACGTGCGGGTGATTCATTCGTGCTCGTAATCGTGCTCGTGCTCGCGCTTGGCCGGAGCGATTACGAGCACGATTACGAGCAAGAGGGATCCCTTGATAGGGGTAGGGATGGCGTGGTTAGCGCCACCCCTTCCTCCGAACCGAACGGGCGGATTTCCCGCCTATGCCGGGACCGGCATCGGCGGGACTATGCCGGGTGCCGGACTATGCCGGGTTTGAGGCCCGCGCTGCTCTGACCGTACGCGGATAGGCCCGGCATAGTCTGGAGCGGACGCTACAGGCTTTTGAGGAAGTTGAGCCGGCGCTCGCCCGGTTTGAAACGGCCCGGTTTAGCGTCGATCGGTTTGGCTTTCGCCAGGGTTTCCTCCTTCAAGGCGAGGTTTGCTTCGAGATACATCTGAGTCGTTTCGATGGACGAATGGCCGAGCCACAGAGCCATCATGGAGAGATCAACACCAGCCTGCATCAACTCCATGGCTGCGGAGTGGCGAAGTACATGCGGCGAGACTCGTTTGCGTGCGAACGATGGGCAGCGTTTTTCCGCGGTCGCAACGTGCTTACCCACGAGATCCTGAACGGCGTCGGCGCTAATCTGCCCGCCGGATCGGCTTGGAAACAGGAACTTCGCTTCACTTCGTCCCGGTTCTTTGATCCACGCGCCCAAAACCTTCGTCGTCGACCGAGTCAATGGCGTATCCCTTTCCCTGCGACCTTCTCCGAGACAGCGCACGTGAGCGCCCGATCCCAGCGATCCAGCCTGATGACGAAGGCCGGTGAGTTCCGAGAGGCGAAGACCGGTTTGCATCGCGGTCAGGAGCAACGCGCGATCGCGTCGCCCGCCCCACGTCGAAGGATCCACGGCCGAGAGCAGCGCTTCGATTTCGGCTCGGTCGAGGAAGCCGACTTGTCGACGCGTATAGCGCTTTTGCGGCATGGAGAGCACCCGCTGGATGAGCGCGGAGTACTGGGGCGCTAAGATCGCCGAGCGTGAGTTTCGACGGCGGTGAGGCCGCCCTGTTTTTTCCCCTGCGCCGCCACCGCCTCCTGGAACCGCTCGACCAGACGCCACCGCTGCAAATCTTTTTCCTGGAGGGCGGGAGTGGCTGCCTGGCCTGGCGGGCCCACCCGCGGCAGCGGATCGGACGGCGGGGGCAGTTGCTCCGGCAAGGGCAAGCGCGGCCGCTCCCGGCCTTGGGCCCGCACGGCCGGCTCGATCGGGTGCAAGGGATTCATCGTGGGCGCCGGCCTTTCAGGTCGTACAGATACACGTCCTTGAGGGGCACCTTCAGTCGATGGTCGCGAGGGCTTCGAGCTTGAGCAAAAAACTCCGGGCCGCGAAATCTTTCAACCGCCCACACCCGTCAACCCACGCCCAGCGCTGGCAGAGTTCCCGCGCGATCCGTTTGCGACTCCACTGGGGATCCTCATCGATCCAGGCTTGCAGCCAGTCCAATTCACCGGCCCGAACTCGACGCCCTTGCACCACCATTTCGATTGGCATGCCCGCAGCTTCTCAGCGAAACCCGTGAGAGTTCAGCAAATTCAGCATCCAGTTGTGCAGGCACCGGTGGGCCCGCGTTGGTTGTAACCGTACTCAGATCAAAAATACTGTTACGATTGGGTGAGAAATCGTGCGCCAATCGTAAGACCCGTGCTCCGGCGCACTCAAAATCCGCCAAAAACTCCTCCGCACACCCAAAGCACCCGGCATGCCGAACACAACTGGCCGCCAGCTTGCTGGCGCTGATCGATCGCGATAAAGCTTGATCAGGATCAAGGCGCCGGGCGGCGGCGTGTGCCATGATCTTGGCCACAGCCAAATATTCCACCATGAGTTCCGCCTCCCTTCCCACCGTCGCAGACGCCACCGCGCTCGATGCCAACATCGTCTTCGATGTACGTCCCATACCTTGCCGCGTAAAACACGGCCTCATCTTCCAGCGCTGGCTTGATTTGCCAGTAGGTCGTCACTTCGTCCTGCTCAACGATCACGATCCCGTGCCGTTACGCTACCAGTTCGAGGCGGAGTTTCCCCACGCCCTGTCGTGGGAGTATCTCGAACGCGGTCCGGAGGATTTTCGGGTGCGAATCACGAAGCTGCGGGCGACAACCGGCGCGACAACGATTCCGGCGGGATGCGTGCCGCCACCTGCGGCCGCCGCGCTGGTGGCGGACGGTGGCGCGGCGGAAGTCGATGCGCGCGGCCTGGAGCCGCCCGAGCCGCTGATCCGGATCCTCAGCGCACTGGAGTCCCTGCCCGCCGGCGTCACCCTGCGCGCCCGCACCGATCGCGAACCTTGCCACCTCTTCGGTGAGGCCACCCAACGCGGATTCCGTCACGAAAGCACGACGCAGCCCTATGGCAGCTGGCTCACCGTCCACACGCGAGACTGATCCGCGGCTGACGCCGGCGGGCCCGCCGGTGCGCCTGCCGATGTCGCCAAGTTGGCTCGCCGCCCAGGGCCGCCTGCCGCTGGCGTTCATGGGACTCGGCCTCGCGTGGTTCGATGTGGCGACCGCGTGGCTCGTGATCGAACCGGGTTTGCTGGCCTTGCCGCACATGCACCCGCATGTCGTCGCGCTTTCCCATGCGTGGGTGCTCGGCTTCTT
>JACQWL010000642.1 GCA_016209255.1 Verrucomicrobiota bacterium | reverse complement strand
GTCCCGGATACTACGTGTATATGGCGGGAAACCTCGGATTGTATTTTGCTCTAGCCGTCGATTCCTTCAACCGGGTCAAGCTTCTTTCCGGTGGTCGACGACTGGCATTGCAGGTCTGGCTCGGCGGTGGCTGCGCGCCAGCTCGTGTTGATGGCTGTCGGAAAGGTGGTGCTGGTCGGCTCCGTCGCCGGTACCGCCTATTTGTTGGATGCGACAATTCGAAATTTTTTGGCCGAGCCCTTTGCGCTTATTGTTACTACGGCATTAGCACTTTGGTTCGCCGCAATACTGAACACGTGGCTCGATCGCATGCTGAAGTTCTATCCGCAGGCGACGGCAGCCCGACAGGCCGCCTATTCCGTCGCCCAGCGCGAGCGCCGAGTCGAAAGTTTGGAACACGCTTTTGGTTCGGTGCTGATGGGCTGGGGACAGAGCGAGCATGCAGTAATCGTATCTGGTACAAAGGAACTGATTTCCGGTGGCAGTATCGAACTCGCGGGCGACGGCACGGTCATCAAAGCGTTGCGGCAATTGCGTTGGGCGACGCCAGAGCGTCTTGCGCGGGAGCGCGCAACCCTTGAACGCCTCGCCCTAACAGCTTTTCTAACGGAACATCGTTTGGGAGTCCTTGTGATTTCGGAAGGCCCCGCGCTTACGGCGCTCGTCGGCGTCGGCGTGGCGGCATCGCGCCGGCCATTCACCTATCCGCAGGTCACGCAGCTCATGGAACTTGCCGCAATCATGGAGGGCGCCCTGGAGCGCGCGCATTTTTCGGCCAAGGTCCAGCATGCGGAACAACTCGCGACGGTCGGACTGCTGGGCGCCAGCCTCGCCCACGAAATCCGGAATCCACTCGTCACGATCAAGACGTTCGTCCAACTCCTGCCCAAGCACCATCAGGATCCTGCCTTTCGCGAGAAATTCTTCCGGCTGATCGGTGACGAGGTCGGGCGGATCGATCAACTCACCGAACAACTCCTCGATCTCGCGACGCCCCGCACCTACGAGGCGAAGCTGATCGACTTGCATGAGGTGTTGCGCGGCAGCCTCGATCTCGTCGTGACCAAGGCGTCGGCCAGGAATGTCCGCTTCCTGACCGATTTCCAGGCTTCGCCCGATCTCGCGTTCACCGACGCTTCCGCGGCCAAGCAGGTGATGCTCAATCTCTGCTTCAACGCCATCCAGGCGGTCGAATCGCGCAGCAGCGATGACCGCTGGGTGAAGATCGGCACCCGGAATACCGCCACCGGCATCGAGATGGCCGTCGCCGACAGCGGGCTCGGCATCGCCCCGGAAATTCGGCCCCGGCTTTTCCAGCCCTTCCAGACCACCAAGTCGACTGGCTTCGGACTCGGGCTTGCGATCTGCAGTGACATCCTTGCGAATCTCAATGCCAGTATATCCGTCGACCCGCCGGCGCCCGGGGCCGGCGCGACATTCCGGGTCACTTTTCCATGCCAACCCTCGTTATCCTAGCGACGACCGACTCCGCGCTGGCGGACGCATGGGAACGGCAACTGCCGCCGGGTCGCTCGGTGTTGCGGCTTCCGACCGATGGATTTTTCTCCGGCTCCGCGCCGGGTTTCGCCGCCGTCGTGGTGCTGGACGCAATCTGCGAGCCGAGCCTGCCTCCGTCGCTGGCGCGGTGTCCGACGATTTTTGTCGGCGAACCGCGCAGCCTGCCGTTCGAGCAGGCGCGACTCGCCGGGCGGGCAAGGGTTTATCTTTCCTACGACGACAGCGCCACGCGGCTGCGCGAATTGCTGCCCCTGGTCGAGGAAGTGGCGGAGAAGCAATCGATGGTCGAGCTGCTCGCCGAGAAAAACCGGCGGGCCGAACCCGTGCGCCCCGCCGTGCGGGCGACGACGGCGGACTCGGCGGAGCTGTGGGATTTCTTCGAGGGCGCCGTGGAGAACATCGATTCCCGCGATCGCCTCATCGCTGAATTTCGCCGGGCTTCGCGGCATCTCCTGCGCGCGTCCCATGCCGTTTTCTTTCACCGCGAAGCCGACGGATTTCGGGCGGATCGCGGCACCTCCTTTTTCGCGGCCGACGATCCGCTGGTCGCCTTTTTTGAGCATCATCCGGCGGTCATCGATGGCACGAACTGGGACGGTCCGGCCGATCCCGTGGCGGAACTGGCCGTGCGCCATCGTCTCGCCCTCTGGGGGGCGCGGCTGCTCGTGCCGGTGCACGACAATGCCCGCTTGCTCGGTCTCATCGCGCTCGGCGTGCGTGACGATGGTCAGGCGTACGATGACAACGATCGCAGCCGCGCGGTTTTTTTTGCGCGGCTGCTGCGGCATTTTTTGGCGAAGGCGGGCCATTTCGGCCGGCTGAACCTCCTCGCCGAGCAGGCCAGCCTTGGCGCCAAGTACCTGCCGGGCACACTCGTCCTCGGGCCGGGCGAAAACGCACCGCGCCATGTGCCGCTCGTCGTCCGCGAACTGATTGGCCAGGCACGGCACACCCGCGAGGTGTGCCGCGCCTGGCCCGGTGACGGCCAGCCATTCCGCGCGAGTGCGGGGATCGTCGCGGAGACGGGTGGCGTCTGGGCGTTTTGGGAGGAAGCGAGCGTCGAGGTGCACGACGCCGCCGTGCGCCAGCGCGCCGGCCGCCGCGAGCTGTTGCGCGAACTCGCGCTCACGCTCAGCCACGAGCTGGGCAACGCGCTCGTGTCGCTCGCGACCTTCCGTTTCAGCACACCGGCGCAGCCGTTGCCCACGGCTATCATCGAGGCGGTGAAGAGCGATGTCGTGAAACTCGAGGCACTCAACGAACACCTCGCGCTCATGCAAACCCTGCACGAGGCGTCGGCCGAACCGGTGGATGTGCGCGACCTCGCGCAGGCGGTCGGCCACGCGCTCGGGTTGCGGGTCGAAGTGGGACCGGATCCGGTGCTGCTCAGCGTGTGCAAGAAGCTGCTGGATTTCGCCCTACGGGCGCTCATCCGGACGATTGCGGAGAACCGGCCGGATCAAGGCACCCGGGAACTGGCGTTGAAGGTGCGTTCGACCGGTACGGGGTCGGAACTCACCGCCCTGCTTTCGTTGAAGGGCAAACACCTCGAGCTGGAGGGAATCCTGCCGGAGCCGGTGGATGACGCGGTTCCGAACCAGGGCCGGCTGGGCGTGTTCCTGGCGAAGGAAATCCTCCGGCTGCATCACGGGGAAATTCACGCCGGACCCGGAATGGAAGGAACCGAGATCCTGATTTCGGTGCGAAAATGGTGAATCCTGAAAACCTCGGCGCCGCCGTGATCCGGTGGGCCCGGCGCGAGTCGTCGGTTTGTGCGCTGGTCCTGATCGGTTCGCAGGTGCATGCCGGAACCGCGAGTCCGCCCGGGCCGGACAGGTATTCCGACTGGGACTTCCAGATCGTCACGACGCGTCCGGCACGGTTTGCCGATCGCGCATGGATGCGGGAGCTTGGCGCGGGGGAGCCGCTGGCCTACGTGGCCCGGGTCGGCCGGCTGGGCAGCGCGATAAAAGTTTCCGCCGTGCTTCCCGCCGGAGCGCTGGATTTGGTGGTGATTCCAGTGCGACAGCTGCGGATGGCGAAGTGGCTGTTCGCGCTTGGGCTGGCGAAACGATTTGGGAACGTGTGGCCGGCCCTCGGCGACCTCGCCCTGGTGGTGCGGGCCGGCCATCGGGTGGTCAAGGGCAACGCCGGATGGAGCGATTTTTTCCAGCGAGTGGTCACGGAGATCCCGCCGCGGCGGTTGAGCGATGATGAGATTCGCTCCGTCGGCGAAGGGTTCGTGTGCGATTACGTCTCGACGCGGAACAAGATCGCGCGCGGCGAATTACTGGCCGCCCAGCGCTGGCTGCACCATCAATTGGCGGACGCAAACTTTCGGTTGCTCCATGAACTGCGGCAGCGCCGTGGCGAGCCGAGCCTGTCCGATGCGCGCCGGCTCGAATTCCTGGGCGATAATCCACAGGACGTCGTCGTGAGCGCGCTGCCGACCGCCGAAAGCCTTGCTGCGGCGGTGGAGAAGTGCGCGGCGGGCTTTCGTCGTCTTATGGATGGGCTCGTCGGCGACACCTGGCGCTGGCCCGATGGGGTGCGCTGATTCCAATTCGCGTTCAAGATGAGCCTGAACTGCAGGGATGCAGAAGCCTGCATGCAGGCGATGCGGAACGTTGTTCGTGGGCACGCGGCGAAATCGCCTGTCCCTCGACAGGCTCGGGACCCTGAGCTCGTCGAACGGGCAAGCAGGCTCTTACAAAAACAGGCGTTCGATTGCATCGTCATCGAAGAGGTGACAATGCCATTGGCTCGAGGTGGAACGCGACTCGCCGGAGGCGAGCAAGCCCCGGTGCGCCTCCGGCGCATCCGGGCGCGTTCTTTCCGCGGACGCAGCTCCAACGGCGCCCGGAGGTCGCCGTCCACCTTTCAGTTCCTGCCGTTGCGAACGAAAAGTGTGTTCGACTGAATCGTCACAGCTACGCCTGCGCCGTAAACAGCTCCGCGATCACGTCCTCCAGCGGGACGTCCTCGATGGTGATGTCGGCGACCGGGCCGGTGCTCAGGACTTCCTGCGAGACGGCGACGACGTTTTCGCTCGGGACGCAGAGGGTGAATTTGCCGTCGCTGCTGCGGGTAGTCGTGCCATGCCGCGACTGCCAGGTGTCGGGAAACGCATTGTGGGCCGCGGCGCCGGGCACGAAGGTGATGATTCGCTTGCGGGCGCCGCCGGCCGTCTCCAGCCGGTCGAGCGCGCCGTCGTAAATCTTGCTGCCCTTGTGAATCACGATGACGCGTTCGCAGAGTTCCTTGATGTCCGCCATGTAGTGGCTCGTGAGCAGAATGGTGACGCGGAACCGGCGGTTGTAGTCGCGGAGAAACTGGCGGACCGCTTTCTGCGAGACGACGTCGAGCCCGATGGTCGGCTCGTCGAGGAACAGCACGCGCGGGCGGTGGAGCAGCGCGGCGATGAGTTCCATCTTCATCCGCTCGCCGAGGGAGAGCTCGCGCACCATGACGTTGAGTTTTTTCCCGACGTCGAGCAGCGCGACGAGTTCGTCGAGCGTGGTCTTGAAGTGATCGAGGGGGAGGGCGTAAATCGCGCGCAGGAGGTGGAACGACTCGATGGCGGGGAGATCCCACCAGAGCTGGTTTTTTTGCCCGAGCACGAGGGCGAAGAGGCGGCGGTAGGCGTTTTCGCGTTTCGTCGGATCGAAGCCCGCGACGCGCGCCGTGCCGCTCGTCGGATAGATCAGCCCCGAGAGCATCTTGAGGGTCGTCGTCTTGCCGGCCCCGTTGGGCCCGAGGAAACCGACGAATTCCCCCTCGGCGATGGTGAACGAGATGTCTTTCGCCGCCGCGGTCTCCTCGAACTCGCGGTGGAAGAGCCCCTTCACGCCACCCCAGAAGCCGGGCTGCTTCTTGTAGGTGCGAAAAATGCGCGTGAGGTGCGAGACTTCGATCATTCCGGGGTAGGAGCCTGCTGGCAGGCGATGGGAACTCAAGCAGCCATCGCGACGCGATCATCGCCTGCAAGCGGGCTCCTACCTTTAGCTTTCTTGCGGGGCAAGAAACCTAATGGGTAAACGCGGGCAACTTCACGATCTTTCCGCCCGCGAGGGCGGATTCGTGGGCGCAAAGCCCGACGCAGGTCCAGTTGGCGGATTTTTGCGCGTTGGGATAGCAGTCGCGGCCCTCGACGAGGGCGGTCAGGAATTCGTGCGCCAGGTGCGGATGCGAGCCGCCATGGCCGGCGCCCTGCGTGAAGCTGAGGTGCGTTTTCTTGCCGAGATCGTAAACCCCCTTGGTCGTAAACTGGCGGATGCCCGCGGGCAGGCGCTTCGCGTAGTCCGGGACCACGATCTTCCTCGGAATCTTCGGCTCGGGCAGCTTGGCCGTGTGGAGAACGTGCGCCTCGTGTTCGATCAGCGTCCACTCGAAGGATTTTTTCGACCCATAGACGTCGATGCTCTCGCGGTACTGCCGGGCGGTGTCGAAGAGCGAACGAATGATCCGCGCGCTGAGGTCGGAGTCCTTGAACTTGATGTGCGCCGTCTCGACGGCGAAAGGCGAGCCGTAATTCTTGATCAACTCCTTCCGGATCGTGCCGGAGCCGAAGCACGAAACGTATTCGGCCGCGGCGTCGGTCAGCGCGAGCATGGGGCCGACGCAGTGCGTCGCATACCACATCGGCGGCAGGCCCGGCCAGTAGTTGGGCCAGCCATCCATGTCCTGCTGGTGACTCGCCTGGAGAAACTGAATCTTGCCGAGTTCGCCGCGGTCGTAGAGTTCCTTGATGTAGAGGTATTCGCGGGCGTAGACGACCGTCTCCATCATCATGTATTTCAGCCCGGTCTTGCGCGTGAGTCCGACGATCTTGCGGCAGTCTGCGATGGAGGTGGCCATCGGGACGGTGCAGGCGACGTGCTTGCCGGCCTTGAGCGCCTTGATGCTCTGCGCCGCGTGATCCGGAATGGGCGTGTTGATGTGAACGGCGTCGATTTCGGGATCGCGGAGCAGCTCGTCGTAATCCGTGAACCCTTTCGCGATGCCGAACGCCGCCTGGATGGCGGCGAGTTTCTTGGGGTTGCGCTGGCAGACGGCAACGAGGCGGGCGTTGGGATGCGCCTGGTAGATGGGAATGAACTCGGAACCGAAGCCGAGGCCGATAATCGCGATGTTGATTTTTTTAGGCATGGTGAGGAGGAGAAGACGGAGAGGCGGAGAGACGGAGGGACGGAGGGAAGGGGAGAAACGGAGAAACGGCGCGGAGGGTTTGGAGTAGGGCGGGTCTTTGACCCGCCCATTCGCGTGGTGAGTATTCGAATTGGAGGCGGGCCAGCGATCCGCCCTACTGGACGACCAAGGTGGCTTGCATGATCCGCCAGTGGCCGGGGAAGGTGCACATGATCGGGTAGCGGCCGGGCTGGGTCGGGGCGGTGAAGTTCAGTTCAAATGATTCATTGGGGTTCACGAGCGGGGTGCTGAAAAGCACGTCGCTGGAGGGTGGCACGTAGTTTTTAGCGAGGGCCTGCGGATCGGCGAGCATCTGGTCCGCGAGCGCACCGACCGCTTCGAGCGTGCCCGGGCGCAGGACGAGGACGTTGTGCTGCATGTTGTCGGTGTTCTTGAAGACGAGCTTCGCAGCCACGCCTGCTTTCACGGTGAGCTCGGCGCGGTCGAATTTCATCACGTCGGGGATCACGCCGAGGTGGAGGACAACGCGATTACCGACGTTGTCGGAGACGGGGACTTCGGCGGGCTCGGAGATTTTCGCGGCGCCGACGGACGCGCGTCGCGCGACGTGGACGATGACAGCATTGAAGGCGTTCTGAATCGCGCCGTCGGCGAGCTGATTCCGGAGCGCGGTGGCTTCGGCTTGCTGGGCGGCTGCGATCTGTGCGGGAGCGATGCCGGCAAGGAAGCTGGCCTGATGCGCGGTCGCGGCCATCTTCGCCGCGTCGAGAGCCCAGCGATCGGTGATGACGGCAGGTTTGGCGAGAGCAGCGCGGAGCGCGGCGCCCGAGTTGGGGAACTCGGGGGTTTCGGAAAGGGCGAGCAGTGTGGCGAGGCGGACCTGGCCATCGGAGTCTTCGACGAGGTTGGCTTTGAGAATCGCGGTGCCGCTGGCGGTGGAGCGCGGGAGAATCATCGCGGCGTTGCGACGAACACCCGCGGAGGGATGGCGCAGCGCATCGGTGGCGGCGGCCAGCGCGCCGGCGTCGGCGTCGATCGCGTGCAGACCGTGCAGCGTCCATAGTGCATGGATCGCGCCCACGTTCAGGCCGATTTCGTCGACGCCCTGGTCGCGCAGGAGGGTGATGAGCGCGGGCACGACATCCTTGCGGCCGCGCTCGACGAGGAGCCGCTGCGCGTGGCGGCGCCAGAGGAGATTGTCGTGGGCCAGCGCCGCGACGAGCTGCGCGGGCGTGGCCTGGGCGAGGGAGAAGGGTGCGGCGGGCCGGGCGCCGTCGCCGCCCTGCCAGACGATTCGGTAGATGCGGCCAAAGCGTTTGTCGCGGAGTTCGTTGTCGTAGGCGTTCCCCGCGCCTTTCTCGAAGCCCTTTGGCGTGGGGTTGTGCTGGACGATGTAATTATACCAGTCGATCACCCACACCGCACCATCGGGACCGACCTCCGCCATGATCGGTGCGCACCACTCGTCGTCGCTGACGATGAGGTTGGTGGGATTCGCCGAGCGGAAATTGGCGCCGGCGGCCTCGACGTTGAACTGGCCGACGAGGTGGCCGGTGGGATCGGCCACAAACGCGATCCGGTTCCAATATTTTCTGGGATAGGCGCGCGCCGTGTAGAACGCGTGGCCGGCGGCGGACGTGTAGCCCCAGTGCACGTCGACCTGGCGCACGCGCCCCGTGAGCGGCACGAAGCGGGACGTGTCGGCGATGGTGCCGAGCGTCTTTTTCTCGAGCCCGGCGGGCGGGTAGTAGCGGTCGGGGATCGGCAGGTAGACGCTCGGGTTGTTGTTCGCGGTCGACGCGAATGCGAGGCCCTGCTCGGTGAGGCCGAGGCCCCAGGTGTTGTTGTTCGTGGCGCGAAGGAATTCGAGTTGCGAGCCATCGGGACGAAACCGGTAGAACCCCTGGCGAAACGAAAACGCCTTGCCGCCGACGCTGCCGGTAAAACCGGAGTAGCCGAGCATCCCCCAGATCCAGTTATCGAGGCCATACTGGAGGTTGTTCGGACCGGCGTGGGTGTCGCTGCGGCCCCAGCCGGCCATGATGACTTCGCGGAGGTCGGCGCGCCCGTCGCCATCGGTGTCCTGCAGAAAAAGCGTGTCCGGCATCTGGTGGACGAGCACGCCGCCGTGG
>JACQWL010000641.1 GCA_016209255.1 Verrucomicrobiota bacterium | reverse complement strand
CCGCCGCACCCAAGCCCGGCGAGACGTGGTGGGACGCGTGCGCCGGCGAAGGCGGCAAGACCCTCCACCTCGCCGACCTCATGATGAACAAAGGCGTCGTCTGGGCCACCGACCGCAGCGACAAGCGCCTCGATACGCTCAAGCGCCGCGCAGCCCGGGCGAAACTCTTCAACTACCGTACCGAGTTCTGGGACGGCGGCTCGCGGCTTCCGACCAAGATCAAGTTCGACGGCATCCTGCTCGACGCCCCGTGCAGCGGTGTCGGCACGTGGCAGCGCAACCCGCACGCCCGCTGGACCACCACGCCCGACGACGTCCGCGAACTCGCCGCCACCCAGCGCGTCCTGCTCGAAAACGTCTGCGGTTCGCTCAAGCCCGGCGGCCGCCTGATCTACGCCGTCTGCACGCTGACGCGCAGCGAGACCACCGCGGTCGCGGACGCGTTCACCGCGGCTCATCCCGAATTGGAACCTTCTGGGCCAGAGGACAGAGGACGGAAGACAGAGAACAGAGAAACCCAAGTGCGTCCGCCCTCCGACCTCAGTCCTCCGTCCTCGGACCTCCGCAGGCTCGGCGAAGGAGGCTCCGTCTTCCGTCCTCCTCTGGCCCCAGGAGCTGAACGCCAACGGCATGTTCATCGCCGCGTGGCGGCGGCGTTGACGCGCCTGACCATCTGCGCCAACTTTCCCTCATGCTCTCGACGACAGCACGCCCAATCACGCGCCACGAGTATGCGCTGATTCCCGTCGGTGCGCCGAATTTTCAGCTCACCGAAAATGCCGATACTCCCGCCGCCACTTATCGCGCCAAACAGCAGTTCACGAGCACGCTGCTGCCCGGGCTGACCATCGATCTCGCAGCCGTTTTTGCCCTTTAGCTCCCGCCAGCCGCCGGCGGAAAAGATCTCCGCCGCTACCGTCCGCACGGACTTCAACGACCTGCTCGCGGTCGTCCACTACACGCGCGCCGCGCATGGGCTCGGCCTTTGGGCATCCGAGCGCGCCCTGATCGAGCGCTTCTTTCCCAATCAAGACGCCCCCCTCATCGAGGCCGGTTGCGGCGCCGGCCGCGTGACGCTCGGCCTCTGGGCGCTCGGCTATCGGCGGATCACCGCCTTCGATTTCGCCGCGGAACTCGTCGACCAGGCCCTCAGCCTCGCCGCCGAACGCGGCGCCGGCAACATCCACTTCCTCGTCGCCGATGCCACCGACCTGACCAAGTGTCACGTATTAAGTGACACTTTGTTCCGGGGCGCACTTTTCATGTTCAATGGGCTGATGCAGATCCCCGGCCGCGAGCACCGCCGCGCCGCGTTGCGCGAGCTGCACCGCGTGTGTGCGCCGGGTGCGCCGCTGCTCTTCACCACGCACGATCGCGACTTCTCTCCGACGGAGCGCGCCCTGTGGCGGCTCGAGGGGCTGCGCTGGATTTGCGGCGATCAGAACCCCCGGCTCGTGGAGTTTGGCGACCGCTACTTCGAGGACCAGGCCGGCCGCACCTTCATGCACCTCCCCGACCGCCGCGAAATCCTCGACGACCTGGCCGCCACCGGCTGGACCCATACCTTCGATGCGATGCGCGAAGCGGTCGCGCCCGAGTCGTTCGCCGTGCGCGAATTTTCCGACGAGTGCCGTTTCTGGTCCGCCGTTCGACAATAGCATCATCCCCTTTCCCGCCATGCCCGCCCGCGTAATTCTGCTTTGCGCCCTCCTCACGCTGCCGCTCGCCGCCGCCACTCCGGAACACCCCGGAATGGGTCCGGACATCTACGACCCCAAAGCCGACGGCAAAGCGCAAATTGCCACGGGCAAACAGCTGACCACGCAGGAGACCGGCGCACTCGAGGACGGCGACAGGCACAGTCCAAAAAAGGTCCTGGCCTTCCTCGACCGCTGGAAGCCGAAGAAATCAAAAGGCGCCCTCTGAGCCATGCAATCAGAGTAAACCACGGAACATACGAAGTGGAGGGTCGGCGCTTGCGCCGGACCTGTTCCGCTCGCAAACCGACGCACCGCAAGCGGAGGCCCTACGGCTGATTGCATGGATACGGCTGCCAACGCGCAGCCATCCAAATCAAGATGGAGCGTGGCGAGGGTAACGCGCCTGGGATGAGGAAGAGTCACGCGGTATTCGGACGGGCGAGCGCCGCGATGGCTTCGAGCGCCGACGGGTTGTCGACACTCGTCAGGTCCCCGACCGCCTGGCCGAGGAACGCCCGGGCCATCGCCGCGCGCACGATCTTGCCGCTGCGGGTCTTCGGCAGCGCCGGCACGGCGAAAACATGCTTCGGCGCAAGCGGCTTGCCGAGCTGCTGCGCGACGTGCGCGATGAGCTCGCGCTCGTTCGGCGACCCACCGCCTTCGCCGCCTTTGCCCGCCGGCGACGCGGGCGACGTGGGCGTCGCAGCTCCATATTTCAGCACGACAAAGCACACGAGCGCGGTGCCCTTGATGACGTCCGGCACGCCGATCACCGCGGCTTCACTCACCGCCGGATGGGACGTGAGCGCGCCCTCCACCTCGCCGGGCCCGACGCGTTTGCCGGCCACCTTGAACGTGTCGTCGGTGCGACCGAAGAGGAACCACTGGCCGTCCTCGTCGACCTTCGCCCAGTCGCCGTGGTACCACACGCCGGGAAAGCGGCTGAAGTAGGTCTCGAGATAGCGGGCGTCGTCGTTGAGAAAACTTTTTGTCATCGATGGCGCCGGCTGCTTGCACACGAGATGGCCCATGGTGCCGCGCGGCGCGGGCCGTCCCTCGTCGGTGTACACATCAACATCCATCCCGAGTCCCGGGCCACCCAGCGAGCAGGCCTTGAGGGGGTCCAGCGGATAGGGCTGCAAATGGCAGCCGACGATCTCGGTCCCGCCGGAGATGTTCGCGACCGGACAGCGGCCGCCCCCGACGTTTTCGAAATACCAGAGGTAGCTCGCCTCGTCCCACACCTCGCCCGTCGAGCCGAGCACGCGCAGCCGCGCGAGATCATGGCCTTTCGGCCCGCGTCCATCCGTCGCGCGCATCAGCAAACGGATCAGCGTCGGCGAGCAGCCCAGCGTGACCACGCCGAGTTTTTCGCACAGCTGCCAGAGCCGATCGCTGGTGGGGAAGTTGGGCGCGCCGTCGAAGAGCACGATGGGCGTGCGGTAGAGCAGGCACCCGATGATCTCCCACGGGCCCATCATCCAGCCGATATCCGTCACCCAAAAGAACGGTTCAGCGGGCCGCACATCGAAACCGTAGCGAATCTCCTTTCCCGTCTGGGCGAGGCAACCCGCGTGCGTGTGCACCGTGCCCTTCGGCCGGCCGGTCGTTCCGCTGGTGTAGATGATGAGGCAGGGTTCCTCGGCCTCGGTCGGCTCGCAGGTAACTGTAGGAGCCTGCTTGCAGGCGATGGAACCAGCCGAGATCTTCGAATCGCCTGCCCCTCGGCAGGCTCTGGGCCCTGAGCTCGTCGAATCGCCTGCAAGCAGGCTCCTACCCAAAAACCCCTCCCAGTCGTTCGTATCCGTCCACACGATGCGGCGGATGGAAGGCACCTTCGCCGCGGCGGCGCGCGCGATGCCGCCGGTGTCGGCCGGCTTGCCGCGGCGGGTGAGCGTCCCGCAGGCGAAAAGAATCTTCGCCGCGCACGACGCCAGACGCTCCCGCAACGCCTCCTCGCCGTAACCGCAGAAAATCGGCACGAAGCGGGCGCCGAGCTTCATCGTGGCAAACAACACCACGACCGTCGGCACCTGCATCGGCGCATAAAGCCCCACGCTGTCGCCGCGCTGCACCCCCGCGGCCCGCAGCGCCGCCGCACAGCGGTTCACGAGCTCCGCGAGTTCGGCAAACGTGACCCGGCGCGAATCCCCGGCCCAGCCCGAGTCGGCTTCGTAGAACAACGCCATCTCGCCGCCGTGACCATCGCGCACGTGACGGTCGACGCAGTTGTGCGTGACGTTGATTTGCCCGTCGACAAACCAGCGCGTCCAGGGAAACCCGCGCGAGTCGTCGCGCACTTGCGTGTAACGCCGCCCCCACTCCACTCCCATGTCCTGGAGTGCGGCGTCCCAGAACCAGCCGGTGTCGCGGACGGACGCAGCGCGCAACTCCGCGAGCGAGCCCAAGCCGTGAGCGCGCAGCAAGCGCGCGACATGGGAGTCGCGCGTCCAGGGATGATTATCGGGGTGCCAGAGGTAGGCAGCACACATCAGATCAACTCCACGCACACCGCCAGGCCCTCCCCGCCGCCGATGCAGATGGCCGCGACGCCGCGTTTCGCGTCGCGCTCGCGCAGGGCGGCGAGCAGGGTGACGAGGATGCGCGCCCCACTGCAGCCGATCGGGTGGCCGAGCGAGATCGCGCCGCCGCGCACGTTGAGCCGGTCGTGCGAAACCCGGAGCTCCTTCATGAATGCGAGTGGGACGACCGCAAACGCCTCGTTGACCTCCCAGAGATCGACATCGTCGACGCCCCAGCCGGCGCGGGTCAGCGCGTTTTGCGCGGCCTCCACCGGCGCAGTGGTGAACCAAAGCGGCTCCTGCGCGTGCGCGCCAAAGGCGATGACCTGCGCGAGCGGCCTGAATCCGCGCGCATCCGCGGTGGCGGCGGACGCGAGGACGAGCGCAGCGGCGCCGTCATTGATGCTCGAGGCATTGGCAGCGGTAATGGTGCCCTCCCGGTCGAACACCGGGCGCAGCGTCGGAATTTTTTCGTAATTCACCTTCGCCGGTCCCTCGTCGCGCTCGACCCGGGTGACGCGGCCCTTGGCGTCGGCGATTTCGACCGGGGTGATCTCCTGCGCAAAGCGGCCCTCCTGCTGCGCGGCGTTGGCACGGCGAAAACTCTCGGCGGCATAGGCATCCTGCTGTTCGCGCGTGAAGGCGTATTTCTTCGCGCACTGCTCGGCGCAATCGCCCATGTGGATATTGCCGTAGGGATCCCATAGGCCGTCGTGGACCATCGAGTCGACGACCTGCTGGTGGCCAAGCCGGTAGCCCTCGCGCGCCTTGGGCAACAGGAACGGCGCCGCGCTCATGTTCTCCATCCCGCCGGCCACGACCAGCGTGGCATCGCCCGCCGCGAGGGCGTGGGCACCCTGAATGACGGCCTGCAGCCCTGAGCCGCACACCTTGTGAATCGTCACCGCACGCGCGGACGCCGGCAGGCCGGCGTAGATCGCGGCCTGGCGCGCGGGTGCCTGGCCCAGCCCGGCCTGCAGGACGTTGCCGAGGAGCACATCGGTGACATCGGCCGGCGCGATCCCGGCCTGGGCGACTGCGCCGCGAACGGCCACGGCGCCGAGCCGCGGGGCGGGGACGGCCGCAAGGGCGCCCTGAAACAGGCCGAGCGGCGTGCGGGTGGCGGAAAGGATGAGGGTGTTGTTCAAGGGGAAAAACTCGAGGATTCCGCCGCGCTGCAAACCGCCCCGGCCGAAGAAATAATATTCATGGGAAGTCCGACCGGCTCCTAAGGTCGCTCGAGCGCGAAACGATCCGTCGTGCGCGTGTACCCTTCGCCGCCGAGGCGGCCGATGAGGTCGAGTTTCGCGGCATCGGGTTTGCCGTCGGCGCCGAGCACGCTGTCGCTGACATGCGCCAGCAGGATCCGGCCGAAGACGACGTTCGCCGCGAGCGGACCCTCGCCGACGATGACAATGCGGTCGAGCGTGCACTCGAACGCCACGGGCGCGGCGGCGACGCGCGGCGGACGGACGCGCTCGCTCGGTGCCGGGACGATGCCGTACCTCTCGAATTCGCTTTCGCCGTAGGGCAGCAGGGCCGACGAGTTGTTCATCTGCCCGGCGAGGGCGAACGGCACCAGGTTCACGACGAACTCCGGCACCTGCTCGATGTTGCGAATCGTGTCCTTCTTCGTGCCGTCGCGATTATTGACGGGCACGAACATCAGCGTCGGGGGATTCGCGGTGACACCCTGAAAGAAGGAGAAGGGCGCGAGGTTGGTTTTGCCCTCGAGCGCGACGGTTGAAACCCACGCGATTGGCCGCGGCAGGATGGTGGAAATCATCCACCCATAGGCGTCACGCGGGCGAAGGGAGGCAAAATCGAGGACCATGGGAACGGAGGGTATTGAACACGAAGCCCCGGAAGGGAGAAGGCTTTCTTTTTCATCGGTCCGATTTTCCTCCTGCTTGGTCAGTTTCGGGGTTTGCCCTGATGACCCGGACACGACCTAAACGCGGAGGACGCGGAGATCGCAGAGAGTCGTTTGGTCCCGCCAAAGGCGGGCAAGCCTCCGCGTTCTCCGCGCGCTCCGCGTTTCAAGGTGATTGGGCTTGGTACGCGGCTGCGCAGCCTCTTTTGCCCGAAAGGGTATTCCTCTGTGACCTCGGATTTGGCCCATGGTCGGCGCCAGCCATGCGGAGCGCGCCTGCCACATTGCGGCGTTGAAACCAATGTCCCTTGGCAGCGTCTTGCAGTCCGCGCCTCAACATCCCCGCGCACAAGACTCCTCAAAAAATGAAACTCAACAAAGCTATCCTCTCCATCGCGGCATTTGCCGTGGCACTCATGGTGTCCCTCCCGGCCTTCGCGGCGAAAGGGGAAAGAAGGAAAACCCGCGCCAAGGACGCCAGCCCGACCTTTGCCGCGCTCGACAAGGACGCCAACGGCTCGGTCAGCAAAGCCGAGTATGTGGCCGGCATGAAAGCCAAACTTGGCGAGGAGGCCGCGACCGCAAGCAGCGCATCGTCCTCGGCCACCGTCACCGCCGACATGAAGGACAAGCTCGGCGCGGAGGCCGCGACGAAGCGCTTCGCCGAACTCGACAAGAACAAGGACGACAGCCTGTCGAAGGAGGAACTCGGAACCACCGAGGCGAAGAAGAAACGCGACAAGAAGAGGAAGAAAGACACGAACTGAGCGCGCACCCAACGCGCGATGAGCGGCAAGCGGAGCCTGCAACGGCTCCGCTTTTTTGTTTAGGAGAATCGGGATCGTCAGGAAACACCCAGCCCAGATTCGGCAGTTCGTCACAGAGGGCACAGAGCCAAGGCATGAGGTCACTGAGAGCTAAAATGAAAAATTGGATTTCACGCCTTCACCCGACGGGTGAGTTCACCCCGAGAAGCCTGCATTTGCCCAATCTTCTCTCTGTGGTCTCCTTCTGCCGCTCTGTGCCCTCTGTGACCTGGCTCAACTGCTGATTCCAAGGGCAGCGAACGCCGCCGCGATCTGCCGGTCGCCTCCGTGGCCGGCGGACGGAAAAAAATTTCGGCAAGGCTCGCCTCCCGGCGCGGACCACCCTGAATACGTCGAGCCATGTCAGCCCCCGGCCACCCACGTTACCGCCAGCGCTTCTTCTCCCGACGCACATTCGCGCTTGGGGCGACGCTTTATGCCGGCTTCGCGCTCATCGTGTTCGTCAGCGGTCTGACGGGCTGCCGCCGCAACTCCACCACCTCCGGCACCCCTGCCGCCGCCGCTCCGGTTCCGGACCACTCGCCATGGAAATCAACGGATTGCCTCTCGTGCCACGAGCAGGCGTTCAAAGCGTGGGAGAAATCGCACCACGCGCTGGCCCACCGGCCGGTCAATGCGACGGCGGACGCCGATGCGTTTCAGTCTCCGCGGGAGATATCGGTGCACGGTGTCGATTACGAGCTGGCGTGGCGGGACGGAAAGCCGGCCTTCACCGAAAAGCGACCCAACGCCCCGGGGGACCACTACACGGCCGATTTCGCCCTCGGCCACACGCCGCTGCGACAATACATCGTCCCGGCCGGCGGCGGGCGGTACCAGGCCGCGGAGCTCGCCTTCGACCCGGCGAAAAAGGAGTGGTTCAACGTCTTCGGCGACGAGCGGCGCCAGCCCGGCGAGTGGGGCTACTGGCGCGGGCGGGGCATGAATTGGAACTCGATGTGCGCGCACTGCCATTTCACCGATTTCCGCAAAAAGTACGATGCGACCACCGACACGTACGCCTCGACGTGGCGCGAACACGGTGTCGGCTGCGCCCAGTGCCACGGCGACCTGGCCCCGACGCACGCCGGCCCCACCGCCCCGGCGCCGAAGCCGGCGGTGGTGCGCCCGCCGCCGACGCCCGCCGATCGCAAACGCGCGCAGGAAACCTGTGCGCCCTGCCACGCCCGCAACGAATTGCTCACCGGCACGCTGGTCGCCGGCGCGCCGTACTCCGATCACTACCGGCTCACCCTGCCGACCGAGGCCGCGGTGTTTTTTCCTGACGGGCAGATGCGGGACGAGGATTTCAACTACACGTCGCTGCTCACGAGCCGCATGGGCGGCAAGGCGGGCGTCACCTGCCTCGACTGTCACGATCCGCACGGCGGCAAAACCATTCTGCCCGTCGAGAACAACATGCTCTGCCAGCAATGCCACGGCGCGCCCGGCCGGCAAAACGCCCCTGTCATCGATCCTCTTGCCCACTCCCACCATGCCGCCGGGAGCACGGGAAATCAGTGTGTGACGTGCCACATGCCGACCACGATCTTCATGCAGCGCGACCCGCGCCACGATCACGGATTCATCAAACCCGATCCGTTGCTGACCAAGGAGCTCGAGATTCCCAACGCGTGCAACCGCTGCCACACGGACAAGAGCGTCGACTGGGCGATCGAACACTCGAGCACCTGGTACGGTGCAAAGATGGAATCGCGCCAGCGGGCCCGCACGAGGGTTGTGGCCGCCGCGCAGGCCGGCGCGCCCGATGCCGCGAGCAACTTACTCGAGCTGATTGCGGGTGAGGACATCCCCGCCTGGAAAGCCACGCTCCTGCTGCTTGCGCGCCCCTACGCCACGACGGATCCGCGCGTGGCCGGCGCGGCGCGGCACGCGGCCGACGATGCCGAGCCGATCGTGCGGTCGGCGGCGGCGCAGGTTCTCACCACGCTGCCGGCGGCCCAGCCGTCGCTACGGCCGCTCCTGAAGGACCCGTCACGGTTGGTCCGCCTCGATGCCGCCTGGGCGCTGTCGGCGGAGCTGCCGGACGGCTCGCCGGAGCGCAAAGAGCTCGATGCCTATCTGGCCGTGAGCGCGGACCAGCCGGCCGGCCGGCTGCGGATCGGCCAGGATTTGTTCAATCGCGGTCGCGCGGCCGAGGCCGAGGCGCCGCTGCGCAAGGCGGTGGAGTGGGATCCGAACTCCGGCGGCATGCATGAGGCGCTCGGTCTCGTGCTCGAATCGCTTGGCCGCAGCGCGGAAGCCGCGGGCTCGCTCTGGCGGGCGGCGCAATTGAGCCCCGCGGACGCCAATGCGGCCTTCAGTGCCGCGCTCGCCTTTGCCGGCGCCGGCAAACTGCCCGACGCCGAGCTGGCGTTGCGCGAGGCGCTCCGGCGCAACCCGCGTCTCGATCGCGCCTGGTACAACCTCGGTCTGCTTCTCGCGCAGACCAACCGGCTGGCCGATGCGATCCCGGCGCTGCAGCAAGCCGAGTCGATCGCGCCCGGGGTGGCCGACTATCCGTACGCCCGGGCGACGCTGCTCTGGCAGCGCGGCGATCGCGCCGGGGCGATTGCCGCCGCCCGGCGCGCGCTCGAAATCGATCCGGCCCGCCGCGACGCAGGCGAATTGATCCGCCGGGCGGCACCGTGAGCGGAGGACGAGTGGCGAGGGGGCAGTTTGACCGTTGCTTCCCACTTGGGGCCGCGTGGCCCCAATTGGCCCGAACAACACCCGTCGACGCTTGGTGGTCGGTGATTGAAATTCGCGCGCCGGCGAGATTTCGCCGCCAGCGGCGAAATTGACCCGCGGCTCAAAATCGGGCGGGTGCCGGTCCGGCCGATCGATCGCCGTCCACGTGTGGCGTCCGGTGAATTGCGCGGAATTCCGCGCAATTCACT
>JACQWL010000645.1 GCA_016209255.1 Verrucomicrobiota bacterium | reverse complement strand
CCGACGCCCGGCATAAGAGGTGGAAACGGGCGTCGGCAAGCGACGCCCCTACACTCACCAATTAATATTTCTTTGTTAAGTCTGTCACTGGAAGGTCATCGTTTGTCAGAGGAGAATGTCATTTATTGGATGTCAATCAGAATTAGCGGTTTTTCGCGAGGAACGTCACAGAGTAATGTTAGTTTGGACGTTCAACGGGCAAACGGGGTTCTATTGCATGGCTAACGTCCCGGCATCACGGGCACTACGACGCACGAGCGATGCCCGGCATCATGCCAGATGGCGTTTTCCGCCGTGCGGCTCTCCTTCATCCAGTCCATCGTCTGGGCGCCGCCGGTCTGGTTGTTCGGCTCGTAGAGCGGGGCGCCCGTGCTGGAAATTGTGACACGGATGCGGTGCCCTTGATTGAAGATCAAACTCGTCCAGCCGATGTGCCACGCGAGCAGCGCGGGTTGGCCGGGGGTCAGCAGCACCTGCCGGTCAAATCCCTCCCGGTAGCGGGCGCGGAAGGGATAGTCCATGACGAGCATGCTGCGGCCATCGGGATAGACATCGCTCACGCGCAGGATCAGGTCGGTGTCACGCGCGGTGGAGCTGAGCCAGACCTCCGCCTTCACTTCGCCGGTCCATTCCACCGGCGCGGCCAGCACGTCCGTGGTCCAGGTGCGCACCTCCTTCTGGGCCTCGAACGCCCGCGCATCTTTGGCGCCCGGGAACGCGCGCCCCGGCATTTCCATCGGATGCTGGGGGTCGGAAACAAAACTGGTGCGGCTCTCTGCGCCGGCAGGAGTTTCCGGCGCCAGTTTGCCCGCCTCGTGCAGATACAGTCGGCTCTGCACCGCGGCTGGCGGCCAGTTTTGCGCCTCGCGCCACACGTTGCCGGGCGCGCCCGATTCACCGACCGCACCCATGAGATAGTAGCGGACGGGAGGATCCCGCATCACGCCGTTGTCCTCCCCTTTGAGCCAGTAATTGAACCAGCGCGTCATGTGCGCCAGTTCCGGCCACACGGCGTTCGGCGGGAAAACCAGTTCCCCCACCTTGTTTGATTTGTTCAACCGGCCGTGCAACCACGGTCCGAGCAGCAATTGCTGCCGGCCGCGTGATTTCGTTCCGCCTTGAAGCTGCCGCCCGATGAAACTCTGCACGCTGCCCTGCACCATGAAGTCGTACCAACTGCCGATGGTGAAACAGGGCACATCCATTTCCGCAAAGTGCAGGGTGCAATCCTCCGCGCGCCAGTAGTCGTCGTAGTCCGGGTGGGCGTCCCACTCCCGCAAGAGCGCGGCGTTGTCGGCCGGGTCGCGGCAATTGACGCGGTTGGCGCCATGGCGGGCCGGGCGGGTGACGCCACCGATGCGGTAGCCCTCCTGAAAGAGGCTCAAGCCCGTATCCACCATGTACTGGCAGGCGAGATGCGGCGGCCGCGTGACGGCGAGGAAGTTTTGCGCATAGCCGCCCTGCGAACTGCCGAAGGTGCCGATCTTCCCCGTGCTCCAGGGTTGCGCGGCCAGCCACTCGCACACGTCGTAACCATCCTTCTGCTCGCCCCAGGCCAGCGCGCGATAGCCGACGTAGCGGCCTTCACTTTCGTGCGTGCCGCGGAAGTTCACCAGGGCCACGGCAAACCCGGCGCGCGCGATGTCGGCCGCCGACCGGCGGGTGCCGGTTCCCGTGAGTTCGGCGTAGCGTTGCTCGAAAACCACGGGCCATTGCCCGCCCTTGGCGGGCACGTAGAGCCAAGCGGAGAGACGAATCCCATCGCGCATCGGGATCATGATGTGCTCTTCGCGCACCCCGCCGAGATCCAGCGGGGACAGGGGTTTGGTGGCGGCACAAAGGGAAACGGCCAGGCCCAGGAAACAAACGAGGCGGGTCATGGCGGGGACGATTGCAGGCGTCGCCGCAGGCGCAAATCAGATGTGCGAATTCCGGCCGGTGAGCCTGCAGGTTGGGCGGAGAGATATCCAAGGCATTCAAACCGGTGGCCCACGGCTTGCCCGCGTTTGGAGGGAACACACAGAACACACGGAAGAAGCGCGAAGTTCTGTCTGACTATGCGAGCGTGGCGGCCAACATGTTGGTCTCAGTGTTTGAGACGGATTTTCACGCGGAGCGCGCGGAGGCGCGGAGAGCAACGCTGGTTCCCGCCAAAGGCGGGCACGCCTCCGCGTCGCCGCGCGCTCCGCGCGCTCCGCGTGAGAAGTTTTGCAGGATTAGGGAGGTTCGTTGCAGCTCCGCCGCGGGCTTGTGCCGCGGCGCCAAGCTGTCAATCTCGCGCGCATCATGCGTTTTATCCCCATCGCCTTCCTGCTCACGGCGCCGCTGCTCTCCTCTGGCGCCACGGCGTCTTTTGATGTGGTCATTTACGGCGGCACCTCGGGCGGCATCGCGGCCGCAATCCAGACCGCCCGGATGGGGAAGTCGTGCGTGCTGATCGAGCCGACGCAATTTCTCGGCGGCCTGACCACCGGCGGACTCGGCGCCACCGACATCGGCAACAAACGCGCCATCGGCGGCATCTCGCGCGAGTTTTATGGCCGGATCTGGCAGCACTACTCCCGGCCGGAAAATTGGAAGCAACAGACGCGCGAGGATTACTTCTCCCGCCAGCGCGGGCGGAACGATCCGGATGAAAAAACGATGTGGACCTTCGAGCCCCATGTGGCCTCGAAGATCTACGACGACATGCTGCGCGAGGCCGGGAGCAGGGTCACCCTCGTGAAGGGTGAGCGGCTCAACCTCGCCACCGGCGTGGTGAAGGAAGGCCCGCGCATCGTCCGCCTCGTCATGGAAAGCGGGCGCGCCTTTGCCGGCCGGATGTTCATCGACGCCAGCTACGAGGGCGATCTGCTGGCGAAGGCGGGGGTCAGCTACCATGTCGGGCGCGAGGCCAACCGGGTTTACGGCGAGACAATCAACGGCGTGCAGGCGGGGCATGCGGTCAGCCACCAGTTCACCAAGAAAGTGGATCCCTACGTGAAGCCGGGCGATCCGTCGAGCGGCGTGCTGCCGGGCATCAATGTCGGCGGGCCGGGCGAGGAATTCAGCGGCGACCGCAAGGTGCAGGCGTACAATTTCCGCATGTGCACCACCGACGTGCCGGCGAACCGCCGCGCCTGGGAAAAGCCGGCCCGCTACGACCCGCAGTGGTTCGAACTGCTCCTGCGCAACTTCGAGGCCGGCGACCACCGCGTGCCGTGGAACCCGGTGTGGATGCCGAACCGCAAAACGGACACGAACAACAATTTTGCCATCAGCACCGACTTCATCGGCATGAACTGGGACTACCCGGAGGGCGACTACGCCACCCGCGCGCGCATCTGGCGGGAGCACGAGGACTGGCAAAAGGGGTTGATGTGGACCCTCGCCAATCATCCCCGCGTGCCGGAGGCGGTGCGCGCCGAGTTCCAGCGGCTCGGCCTCGCCCGGGACGAATTCACCGAGAATCAAAACTGGCCGCGCCAGCTTTATATTCGCGAGGCGCGCCGCATGATCGGCGACTACGTGATGACGGAGAAGAACTGCCTCCGGGTGGAGGTCGTGCCGGACAGCGTGGGCATGGGCGCCTACAACATGGATTCGCACAATATCCAGCGCTACATCACCAAGGAGGGCCACGTGCGCAACGAGGGCGATATCCAGGTGCGGACCCGCCCCTATCCGGTCAGCTTTCGCAGCATCCGGCCCAAGGCGCAGGAGTGCACGAACCTGCTGGCGCCGGTCTGCCTGAGCGCCTCCCATATCGCCTATGGCAGCATCCGCATGGAGCCGGTGTTCATGGTGCTGGGTCAAAGCGCCGCCACCGCCGCCGTTCAGGCGATTGCCGAGGGCGTCGACATTCAGCGCATCGACGCGGCCCGGTTCCGGGACCAGTTGGTGAAAGACGGCCAGGTGCTCGACTTTGAAAGCCCGCCCATCGAGCCGCGCGTCGTGCTGCCCAAGGCGAAACTGGGCGGCATCGTGGTCGACGATCTGGAGGCGGACGTGACGGGATTCGAAACCAGCAGCACGTCGCATCCCACGTTCGTGCAGCAGGGCTACCGGCATGACGGCGATCGCAACAAAGGAACGCAAAGCGCGCGCTTCACGCCCGATTTGCCCAAAGCGGGGCGTTATCGGGTTTTGATCGCGTATCCGTGGAATGCAAACCGCGCCACCAGCGTGCCCGTGACGATCCGCCACGCCGATGGCGAAGCGAAGGTGACGTTGAACCAGAAGAAAAAACCTGCGGTGGACGAGCTGCTGGAACCGGTCGGCACGTTTCGCTTTGAAAAAGGCCGGAAGGGGCAGGTGGAGATTTCCAACCGCGACACAAACGGATACGTCGTGATTGACGCCGTGCAGTGGGTCGAAGCCGCGCCGTGAAGGGTGGCGCGCCGTGGCACCTGGTACCGGCAAATAACAAGCGCTTCGCGCGGCTGGAAATCCTGAAAACCTCGTGCCGGCAGATCGCCGCCGCGCTGGAGGCGTAGGGCGGATGTTTCGCACCGCGGCAGGTGGCCACAAGCAAAAGGAGCAGCGCTGCGAATCTTTCTCTTTCCTCTTTCTCTTAATCCCTGGTCCCCTTTGGTGCCGCCGAAGGCGGGTAAACTCGCCTGAGGCGAGCAAGCCCTGGCCGCCGATGGCGCCGCCGGAGCCGGGCAAGCTTTCTCCTCCGATCCACCGGCCCCGGACGAAAGAGAAAGATAAAGAGGAAAGAGAAAGAGGATGAAATCGTCGCAACAATGGACGATCCGGATCGATATTATCCTACAGATACCCGCGCGCCACGGGCCACACCGCCTCCACCTTTTCTCCCCGGAGGCAGTAGATGCGGTCGTAGAGATTCACGTTGGGATCGCAGTGTGGGACGATGAACTCGATGCGGTCGCCGAGCTTCACCTCGCGGCTGGCCTCCTGCAGATCGAGGATGCCGTGCTCGTCGCCCGCGAACTGGTATTTCACGCCCGGGATGCCATGCACATCCGGCCCGAATTTCCGATCCGTCGCGAAGGCCTTGAACCCGGCGTCCACGGTCGCGCGATTTTTCTGGTTTTGACTGATGACCGTCGCGATGACCATCAGCGAGGCGCCGAAATCGCTGTACACCGGCCCGGTACGGCCTCCGATGACCCGGTAATCAACATCCATGAACACGTAGGAACCGACCTGCAGTTCGGTCATGCCCTTGAACTCCGGGTCGATGTTGTACGTGCCGGTGCTGCCGCCGGAGAGAATCTCGATCGGAAGCCCCGCCTGCTTGAGCTGGTGAAACGTTTCGATGGCAGGCGTCATCGCTTTTTGGGAATGCGCCCGCCGGGCCTCGAAGCCCAGGACATGCGCCGAGGCGCCCGAATAGCAGTGAATCCCGCGCAGGTTGAGATGCGGGCGCTTGGCCGCGTACTGCGCCAGTTCGAGCGCCGGGGCGCCAGCCGCCACCCCGGTGCGGCGACTGCCCGGATCGATATCGATGAAAACGTTCAGGCGGATCTTCGCCGCCCCTGCCGCCTCGCTGAGCTGGTCCGCGTGGCGGGGATGGTCGACGACCGCCATGGTATCCGGGTGCGTCTTGGCGAGTCGCACCAGCCGGCTGATCTTGCTGGGCCCGACCAGTTCGGAGGTGATCAACAAGCCCTTGATCCCGCCCGCGGCCATCGCCTCGGCTTCGCGGATGGTGGCCACACACACGCCCAGTGCGCCGGCCTTGATCTGGCGCCGGGCCACCTCGACGCACTTGTGGGTCTTGGCGTGCGGCCGAAGGTTGATCGCCGCCGCCTTCGCGTGTTGGCTCATGCGCGCGAGGTTGGCTTCGAAGATGTCGAGATCGAGCACGAGGGTGGGCGTGGGCAGGTCGTGTTTCGTCAAACCGGCCAGGCCCCGGCCATCCGCCATGCGCTCATCGATCTCGGATCCGGAGTGGGTCGCCCCGGCCGCGCGGGTCCAGAGGCTGGGAAAGACGGCGGCCACCGTAAGGCCGAGACCGCGCTGCAGGAGATTGCGCCGGGGGATTTTCATGGGGGGAAAGGGGTGTTTGTGCTGGCGCGATCAACGGGAAAATCCCCCCAAAGGCAAATCCGATGTCAGAACGCATCAGACCTGGTTGGGCGACTCACCGAGTTGGTCCGATTGTTCCGGCCGATGCTCCGGAGATGTTCACGACGCGGCAAAGATCAACACGCCATAAACCGCGAACGGCGGCACGTCCACGCTTGGCCGGGGATCGCGTTGGATGACGAGCTTCGACTCCGGAGCGTCCGGCACGAGCATCCGCGCTGTGCGACAGGTTTGCCAGCGGTTGCCCAAGTTCAGCTGTAAACCCTTCGGCGTCTCGCCGGTGGCGTAGTTCACCAGGTGAACGGCCAGCTGGTTCCCCTCGAGCTCGCCGGCGCTCAGCGTCACGGTATCTGTGCCGCGCAGCCGCACCGAGAGCCGGGCGCCGGCCGTGCGCTCGATCGCGTCGGCCAGTTGCTGCCACCCTGCGGGCAGCGCAACGCTCATGCGGTCGGCGCCTCCGGCTTTGGTCCGGAGCGCGTCGGTCTCGACCCGCGCGACGCGACGTTCGTCTAATCCTTCGAAGACTGGGCGGGCGCGCTCGTGTCCGTTCTCGTCATAGCGGCCGGTGTCGCCGACGAGGATGACCGTGCCGCCCCCGCCCGCGAGCAGTTTCGCGTTGCCGCGCACGAACCGCAGCGACTTCGCCAGCGCGTCGCGCAAATCAGGCCGGTCGATCCGCAGGCGATCGCCTTCGCCGCCGGGGCGCAATGCCCAGTTGGTGCCGGGGATGCCGCCGT
>JACQWL010000635.1 GCA_016209255.1 Verrucomicrobiota bacterium | reverse complement strand
GGTCAGACTCTGGCCGAGCGCGTTGGTCACCGTGACTGTGTACGTGCCTGCCATTGCCGGCGCCGCGAGGCCGAGATCGAGGCGGGCGAGGTCACTGCTCACATCCGAAACCGGATAACCACTATCCGGATTTCTCGTGGTCGGAAGCACGACACCGTTGCGCTGCCAGATTCCATTTGCCGGCGTGCTTCCGTGCGCAAACGTCACCTGCAGGTTCGCCTTGCGTCCGGTGGCGAGTAAAACGCGGTTGGGTTGCTCCACGATGCGAAGCGTCGCGGGCTGCACCGTCACATTGAACGGCTGACTCGCCACCTCACCCGCGGCATTGAGCACCCGCACCGTCCAATCGCCGGTCTCGATCAAGTAACCCGGCACGAACGCATACTCAGGCGCCGGCGTGCGCACGCTCACGCCGTTACTTCGCGACCACTGGTACGTTAGCGGACCCGGTCCGATCGCTGCGGCATGGAACACCACCGTCTGACCGATGGCAACGGTCGCGGACTCACTCCATGCCGTCAGCAAACGCGGTGCGGCCGGCGCGACCGTCGCAGTGGCGGCGACCCGGTTGAGCCGCACGACCCGTGAGGTCGTGACGCCGTTATAGAACGCAAAGAAACCCGAAAGATAGATGCGTCCGTCCGGCGCCAAGGCGGGTAGGTAGCCCGGCGTGGCGCCACGAGTGTCGTAGGGCGGGAGGCCGAGGTTGAGCAGCGTCTTGCTTCCGTCAGGGTTGATGAGTGTGCCGTCCGGGAAAAAAATCGATCCGTCGCGGGCCGGCGGAATGCGCAGCAGAACGGCCAGGCTCGGAAACGCGGAATCGACCGAACCGTCCGCGAGCCAGCGGACGGTCGCGTACACGATTGGGAAAACGTGCGTGCCCGGGATCGCCATAGCGGAAGCTTTGCCCGTGCTCACGAGAAGCTTGCCGTCGCCGAGGGCGAAGAGCCGGGCTTCCGCGTCAAAGTCGACCGGACGGCGCGCGAAGGACGGATCCTCGGAGCCATCGGGCAACAGGCGGGCGATCCCTGGCGGAGCAAAGACGGCCACGTAAATCCGACCGTCGGTCGCCAGCGCGAACGCTCCACAAACGCCGCCGCTCAGGATCGCGGGCGAAAACCCGTTGTCGCGCTGGCCATCGGGAAACAATCGCACCAGCCGGCGGTTGCCGTCGTGCACCAAGATTTTGCCATCGGGCTGGAGCGCGATGCCCAGCACTTCGTTGGCCGAACGAAAGCTTGGTGGCACGGCACTCAAATCAATGGCGGGAACAAACCCGGTGTCGACCGTGCCATCGGAGTTGATCCGCACGAGACCGGGGCGGAAGACATCCTGATAGTCGGCAAAATATCCCGCCGCCAGGATCCGTCCATCGGGTTGCTCCACCAGTTGCCTGATGAATCCCGTCTCGCTCGCGGCGAAAGGCTCATGGGGTGCGCCCGGCACAAATGCCGGATCGAATCGTCCGTCGGCAAGCAACCGCACGAGTTTCCCTTTGAGGCCATCCGCCACCAGCACGCGACCATCGGTCAGCTGCAGGATCGCCGTCGGTGTGCCGTCGAGCCGGGAGTCGCCGCGAAAGGTCGGGTCGCCGATCGGCGTGAACGCGAGCGGCTGGACGGTCAGGGTTGCCGCCGCACTCGTGGCGGCGCCGGTGGAGTTGCTGACCCTAGCGGAGTAGCCGCCGTCGTGAAGTGCCCCGAGTTGGTCAATGATGAGAATTGCCCCCGATGCGCCCGCGAGCGGCCGCGCGTCATGAAACCACTGGTAGGTCAACGGCGCCGTGCCGTTCGCGACGACGCGGAAGGACGCGACGCCGCCCGCGGTCGTGCTGACATTGGCCGGCGACTCGGTTATCACGGGCGGACTGTCGGCAGCCGCTGCTTCGCGCAGGGCGAAGGCAACCATCAGAAGGCAAACTGACAAAACGCGCGGGCTCAATATGGTCACGTGCTCTCTTGGACCCCAATCCGAGGGGAAAGCCGCTCCTACACCTAAGCACGCCGAAGCAAGTTTCGGGATATCGAACCCATATCGAATGAACGCAGCTTCGTCGGCATGGCGTCGCCGCTACCTGCGCAGCGTCCCCGCCGCCTTTTCCGCGAGAAAGCTGGCGTACGTCTTTTCGATGCCTTCCCGCAAACCGATGCGCGCGCGCCAGCCGAGCGCGGCCAGCTTGGCGACGTCCATCAGCTTGCGCGGGGTCCCGTCGGGTTTCGACTTGTCCCAGGTAATCCGTCCGCCAAAGCCCGTGACGGCGGCGACGGTTTCGGTCAGCTCGCGAATGGTCACGTCGATGCCGGTGCCGATGTTGACCCAGTCGGGCGGGCTGGCGAGGCCGAGCAGAAAGGCGCAGGCCGGCGGTAGATCGTCGACGTGCAGGAACTCACGGCGCGGCGCGCCCGTGCCCCAGGCGACGACTTCGGCTCGGCGGGATTCCCGCGCCTCGTGAAACCGGCGGATGAGGGCCGGCAGCACGTGGGAATTCTCCGGATGGTAATTATCAGCGGGCCCGTAGAGGTTCGTCGGCATCGCCGAGTGGAAGACGACGCCGTATTGCTGCCGGTAGTACTGGCAGAGCTTGAGGCCGGCGATCTTGGCGATCGCGTAGGCCTCGTTGGTCGGTTCGAGTGGGCCGGTGAGCAGGCAGTCCTCCGGCATCGGCTGCGGCGCGTGTTTCGGATAAATGCACGAGCTGCCGAGGAAGAGCAGCCGTTTCGTCCCGTGCCGGTAGGCGCCGTGAATCGTGTTCGCCGCAACCGCGAGATTCGAATAAATGAACTCCGCCGGATAGGTGCTGTTGGCGTGAATGCCGCCGACCTTCGCCGCGGCGATGATCGCGGCGTCGGGTCGTTCCGCGGCGTAGAAAGCCTCGACGGCGGCCTGGTTGGTGAGATCGAGGTCGCGCCGCGTGCGGAGCACGAGCGACACGCCCGGCTCCCGCGCAAAATACCGCACGAGCGCGGCGCCCACCATGCCCTGGTGACCGGCGATGAAGAGCTTCATGAGGAGTTGCCCACGGAACACACGGAAGACACGGAAAGAAGACCCAACTCCGAATCTCTTCCGTGTGTTCCGCGTGTTCCGTGGGCAAGAATTTTCACGGCATGGGCAATTTCGCGATCTGGGCCTCGCGCTTCGCGAGCTCGAGATCGTGTTCGACCATGATCTTCACGAGCTCCTTGAAGCGCACCCTGGGTTCCCAGCCGAGTTTCTGGCGCGCCTTCGTCGGATCGCCGATGAGCAGGTCGACCTCGGCCGGCCGCTCGTAGCGGCCGTCATGGTGCACGTATTTCTGCCAGTCGAGTCCGAGCAAGCCAAAGGTCTCCGCGCAGAACTCGCGCACGCTGTGGGTCTCGTTCGTGGCGACGACGTAATCGTCGGGCCGGTCCTGCTGCAGCATGAGCCACATCATCTCGACGTATTCCTTCGCGTAGCCCCAGTCGCGGCGGGCGTCGAGATTGCCGAGATAAAGCGAGTCCTGCAGGCCCAGCTTGATGCGGGTGGCGGCGCGGGTGATCTTGCGGGTCACGAACGTCTCACCGCGGCGCGGGCTCTCGTGGTTGAACAAAATCCCGTTCGAGGCGTGGAGCGCATAGCTTTCGCGATAGTTCACCGTGAGCCAGTAGGCGTAGACTTTCGAACAGCCATACGGCGAACGCGGCCAGAACGGCGTCTTCTCCGTCTGCGGCACCTCGCGCACCTCGCCGAACATCTCCGACGACGACGCCTGGTAGTAACGCACTTTCTTGATCAGGCCCGTCTCGCGAATCGCCTCGAGGATCCGCTGGGCGCCGAGGCCGTTCACGTCGGCGGTGTACTCGGGGATGTCGAACGACACCCGCACATGCGACTGCGCGCCGAGATTGTAGATTTCGTCGGGCTGCAGCTGGTAGAGCAATTTCACCATCTGCACCGAGTCGGCGAGGTCGCCGTAATGGAGGAACAGGCGCACGCCGTTGACGTGCGGATCGCGGTAAAGATGATCGATGCGGCTGGTGTTGAAGGTCGAGGCGCGGCGAATGACGCCGTGGACTTCGTAGCCCTTGTCGAGGAGCAGTTCGGCGAGATAGGAGCCATCCTGGCCCGTGATCCCGGTAATGAGGGCTTTATTCATGCGACGCGCACACCCTAGGTGCGGCGTCGTGCCGCGCAAGCTTTGCCAAAAATTTTGTCGCCCACCCGCTGTCGATCTGTTGGCCTTTGCCGCCCTGATTCGTGAATACCTCGCCCCAAGCCCTCGCCGTGATTGACGGCACACTTTGCCAGCTCACCCGCGAGGGTGCGCTCGCGGGCGGCCATGTCCCGCTCGCCACCGCCGTGGTTGAATTTCGGCGCGGTTCGATGCGTTACTACGTGCGTGAGCATACCTACGGCCTGCTGCCGGGGTTTCCGAATCTCTACTGTCTCGACGCGGCATTCCAGCTCCAGTGGATCGCCGAGTGGCCGGACTCCGCGGATCCGTGCGCGGCCATTGTCGGGGAGGAAGGCGGGACGCTCGTTGCCCGTTCGGCGAACGGCTCGGCGGTCCGGCTCGAAGCGAGCACCGGTCGTTTGTTGGGCGTCGAGCTGTCGATGGCCGCGACCGGGTGAGTGCGGTTCCGCCGTCGCAACGGCACGCCCGGCGAATCTGAACTCACCCGCTGCGCTCGACAGAAACTTCTCATAAGTTGCGTTCGAGAGAGACGAGCTCCTGGCTTTTGTAGGAGCCTGCTTGCAGGCGATGCTCAGCGCACGCCGACGTACTGAGTCGCGAATCGCCTGCAAGCAGGCTCCTACAAGCGGCGACTCGATCCCATATCGATAACGAAATAGGACTAGAATTCCCAATTCACGCCCACGCTCGGCAGAAACGGCAGTTGCTCGCGCGGCTTCCTGACGTCGGTCACCTGCGTGCCGGAGACGGTGATTCGGTGGTCGTAGCCAATCAGGTTGACGCGGTCATAAACGTTGAACACGTCGAGAAATACGCGCAGCTCACCGCGCTTGAGTTCGAAACGGCGGGTCGCGCGCAGATCGAGCCGGTGGTAATCGGGCAGCCGCAGCCCGTAGACCGGACCGTTGGCCGAGACCGTAACCCGGCGGCCGTTCGTGAGGGTGGCGAGCGCATAGACCACGTCGGTCGTCGGCCAGCCGGTGTGGAACTGCCACGAGGCGCTGAACTGCCAGCGCGGGTTGAGGGCGTACGTCGCGTCGGAATAAAACGTGTGCCGCTGGTCGCGCGCCCGCGGCACCCAGCGGCCGGCGAGGAGCTCTTCGGCGCGGGCGAGGGCGTAGCTCGCGTTCCAGGTAAACTGCGTGCCGCCGCGTCCGCCCAGCAACACCTCGACGCCGCGCGCCCGGCCCCGCCGTGGATCGAGCCGCACGCGATCCGACTGCGCCTCGGGGAAAAGATCGTAGGGATTGTCGAGGTTCTCCCACCGCGGGCGCAACCGGGTGCCAATCCTCTCGTAGGCTTCGACGCGCAGCGACACGCCACCGCCGAGCGGCTGTTCAACCCCGACGATGCGGTGCTCCGCGCGCTCGGCGCGGCGAAAGGCCTTCTCGCCGTCGGCCACGGCGAGTTCGTGCAGGCCTTGGGACTGGGAATATACGCCCCAGCCGACCCGCACCGTCGCGCGGCCGAGGGTGAGCGCGGCATTGAGCCGCGGATTCCACTCGTCGTCCCCGCTGTAGTCGTGCCGGTCGAAACGCGCCCCGGGCTCGAGGATCAGCGCCGCCCACGGCTGGACGCGCGCGGAGACAAACGCGCCGACGGAGCTGCCATCCGGCCGGAGCGCGGCGTTGACGTTGTCGGCGACGACGAGCTGCCGGCCGCCGCTCACGATGGTGCGCTGGTGCGACAACGCGTAGTCGTAGCGCGTTTCGCCGGTCTTGGCCTCGAGGCCGCCGCGCAGCAGCGCGCGCGCGCCCAGGGAAAGCGTCCACTCGTTCCGCAGGGCTGTCACGTCCAGCCGGCGGCGATCGCGCAGCGCGAACGGAAAACCGTCGAGCTGGCCGGTGCCGTCGCGGCGCCACGCCAGCCGCGCGAACGACAACACCGCCTCGCCGGTCAGCGTGCGCGTGGGCGTGCCGCGCCAGCGCGCCCAGACGTAGTCGCTGTCGTAATCGCTGCTGAGCTTGGGACTACTGGTGCGCCGGTCATAGCGCAGCGAATCGCCGGCGTGGAGCGCGTGCAGGGAAAACGTGTGCCCGGGGGCGGCCTGATATTCGAATTTCGACGTCGCATCGTAGTAACGCGGATCCACCTCGTCATCGCGCCCGGCGAACCGGAGCGCGACATCCGGATAACCGCGCCGCGCCGCGACCAGCCAGCGCAAGCGCCCTCCGACGGGGGCGCCCTGGCTGCTGCCCCCGACCCCCGTGAGGCTGAGGCCCAACGCCGTCCGCAGGGCGGTCGGCGTTTTCGTCTCCATCGTCAGCACGCCCCCGAGCCGATCGCCGTACTCGGCGGTGAACCCGCCGGTCGAAAGCTCGAGCCGGCTGATGGTCCACGGATCCACGATCGACAGCGCCCCGTCGACATCCTTGAGGTGAAACGGCTCAATCAGGTCGACCCCGTCGAGGCGCGCGAGGAGTCGCGAGTTCGGCGCGCCGCGCACCCAGAATTGGGCGGTGAAGTCGTCACCCGCAAGTCCCGGCAGGCGGGCGATCGAGCGATAGAGATCGTCGCCGATCTGCGGCAGGACTTCGAGTTCGCGGCTGGTGAGAGTCGCCCCCGCCGTCGTGCGTTCCTCGACCACGCCGAACCGGCTGGGCGTCACGACGATCTCGGCCAGTCTGACTGGCGGGGCGGCCGCGGTTTGGGCCTGTGCCGCCGCGGCCGCAAGCAACCCGAGTCCGACCAGGAAAAATTCGCGGGCCATGTTGCCGATATAGATCGCTCGCCGCCCGTGGGCAACATCTCTTCGGCCGACACCGCGCGACTCCTTTCTCTTTCCTCTTTATCTTTCTCTTTCGTCAGGTGCTCGCGAATTTACCGGAGGAGAAAGATTACCCGCCTTCGGCGGCGCCAAAGGCGACCGGGGATTAAGAGAAAGAGGAAAGAGAAAGACGCGGCGCGGAACGGCTTTGGTTGCGGCTCCGCCGTGGTGGGAAATACCCGCGCTACGGCACCTCAAACACCTCGACGAGCAGGCTGCCGGTGATGCCGCCGATGCTGCTCGCTTGCAGCGTGTAGGCGCCGGGCTCGAGCGTGAGCAACAGCGCGGCATCGCGGCTCGTGCTGCTGGCAAGGCGAAAGGCGCCGACGCGGTCGAAAGCGGCGTTGAGGCGGCCGAGGTCGGCTATGCCCCAGTCGCTGTTGCTGGCGATGACGGTCGAACCGCGGAAGAGCGTAATCTCGGGCCGGGGGATGGCGTCGGTTACACCGAAGGCGCCGAGCGAGGGGCCGATGCCGCGCAACAGGATGCTGCGCGGCGGGCGGCCGGCGATGACGAAACCGGCGATGAGGACGTCGGTGGCGCTGGTGATGCGGCCGCGGGCGGCGAGGTTGACGAGCGCGCGATCGGTGCCGCCACTGCCCACCGGCCCGATGTTGGTGTCGATCGCGGCGGCCGAGGCGCTGAACTGAAACACGAGCTTGGCGCCCTCGCCCACCCGCTTGCCGGTGAAGGTGCACTGCACGGTGGCACCGCCTCGGTCAGTGACCTCGAGCAGGCCGTATTGCGGTGAGCCCTGGAGCGGGCCGGCCGTGTAGGGCCCGCCCTTGGTGTTCCCCTCCCGCGTGAGCGCGGCGGCGTGAAGGACAACGAGCGGCGCGCCACCGCCCGTGGCATAGTCGGAGTGCGTGCCGTCGTCGTAGGCGAGCGCATGCATGTCGCCGGAGAGGATGATGAGGTTCTTGATTCCGTTGTTCTTGATGAAATTCGCAATTTCCGTGCGTTCGGTCGCGTGCCCCCCCCAGGTGTCGACGCCGACTCTCGCCTGATCGATCCAAGGATCGGTGCACACCCAGACAACGAGCGGGAAGCCGGCGTCGCGCGCGCCGATGAGCTCCTGTTTGAACCAGGCTTTCTGCGCGACACCCATGCGCGTCTTGGTGGTGGACTCCGGGAGGGTCGCGTCGTTGGAGGCGCTGCGCAGGTCGGTCATGATGATCCGTACGCGGCCGACGGTGAACGCCTGGGCGACGGTGCCGCCCGCCACATTGATCGGATAGTGCGGCACGTATTCGCGGTAGCTGGCGCGCGCCGCGGCCGTGCCCACGACGTCGCCGTTGGCGTTGTCACCGGCGAAGTCGTGGTCGTCCCACATGTAGGCAATCGGCACCCCGCGGTAGAGCGCACCCTGATTCGGGTGATTGAGCACCCCATCAAAGTTGCGACGGTAGTCCTCCGCGATGGTGGTGTTGGTGTCGGAGTAATGGAAATCCCCGGTATGAACGAAGAGGAGCGGCTGCTCGGCGAGGATGGCGTCGTAGGCCCGCTGGTCGGGGTCGCGGAAATCGCCGCACGAGGCGAACGCGAGCTTGAAGGACGCCGCTCCCTGCGGAAAGGTGCGGAAGCGCCCGCGTGAGATCGGCTCCGTCCGCATCACGCCGGCCACCTCGACGCCGTAGTAGTAGTCGGTGTTGGGCAGGAGGCTGGCAACATCGAGGGAGACGATGTTGCCGCTCGTCGCGGCCGAGGTCTGCGCGCTGGAAAAAACCACCGGTGTGAGCCGGTCGTCGGTACTGACGCCGAGCCGCGCGCGCAGGCCGGAAGCGTTGAGCCGGATGCACACCGTGGCGCCCGTCGAGGTGACATTGCCGCTCCACGCGCCGCTCAGGAAAGGCGATTCCGTTTGCGCGCGAGCAACCGGCACGATGGCGGCAAGGGCCACGAGCCAGACGACGAGTTGGTGTGGCGCGCCGAGGATGACCACCTTGTCTTCGTTGGGCCGCATCGCCGTGGAGGCAAGCCGGAAGGACGGCGGGCCATCGGCTTCCATCCCAACCGGGAGATGGCCGACGGCATTGTTACGGCTGGGCGAGGCGAGCCGCCGTCGGACCGCAGCGTAGCTGTCTATTTGTAACACGACGAGACGTTACTGCAGGATTGCCACCGCGCCTCCGAGCTGATCACATCGCCCTCCACGATGACCCCTTGCCCACGAATCAAGCGCGTCATTTTCCAGTTCGCGCTCCTGGTGTGCCTCGCTGCGCCCGCGCGTTCCGAGCCGGTCATCACGGAGTTCGTCGCCGCCAACGCCAGAAATCTCGCCGACGCGGACGGGGATTTTCCCGACTGGATTGAACTGCGCAACCCCGACGCGGCCGCCGTCAACCTCGCCGGGTGGTATCTCACCGACGATGCCAAGGACCTGACCAAGTGGCAGTTCCCGGCCGTCACGCTCCCCGCCGGCGGCTACCTCATCGTCTTCGCCTCGGACAAGAACCGCCGTGACCCGGAGAAGGAACTCCACACCAATTTCGCGCTCGATGCCGAGGGCGAATACCTCGGGCTCATCATGCCCGACGGCCAGACGGTCGTCAGTCAGTTCGCGCCGAAGTTCCCGGCCCAGATGGACGACGTCTCCTACGGCACCACGCAACCGGGCACGACGGGGGAAGCGCCGCGCACCGGCTATTTTCGCACGCCGACCCCCGGCGCGCGCAACGGTGGCGCCGACACGCTCCTCCTCCTCGAGCGCGTGACGCTTTCGCGCGCCTCCGGGCCGTTCACCGGCGCGGTCAGCCTCACGCTGTCGGGCGCGGCGGAAGGCCAGCGTATCCGGTATGTCGTGGCGCCGCCCGCAGCCACCGGCGCAACCGTGCCCGAGCCTGACGCCGCGGCGGACGAATACACCGGGCCGATCACGATCGGCACGTCGGCGATCGTCCGGGCGGCGGTCTTTTCCGCCGATAACATTCAGCGCGGCTTTTCCACCACCGGCCACTACGTGCGGCTCGCCACCGCCGGCGCCGCCCGGGTCGACACGTTTGCCAGCCGGCTCCCCCTGCTCGTGATCGACACGCATGGTTCCGGGGCGCTGGAAAAGGACGGCGTCGACCGGCCGGCGTGGCTCTACGCCTGGAACCGGCCCGCCGCCGGCGGCACCGCCCTTACGACCACGCCCACCGCGACGAGCCCCCTCACTACCGCGGTGCGCGGCTCGTCTTCGGCGTTCTTTCCGAAAAAGGGCTACAACCTCCGCCTGACCAACAGCGCCGGCAAGGACAACCCGCTCCCGCTATACGGGCTCGCCGCCTTCGACCGCTGGGCGCTCGTCGGGCCGTGGGGGTATGACCCCACCTTTCTCCACAACGTGCTGATTTACGATCTGAGCAACCGCATCGGCCGCTGGGCCCCGCGCACGCAGCTCGTCGAGGTTTTTTTCAATGCCGACGGCGGCGACCTCGATAACAGCGACTACGCCGGCATCTACATCCTCACCGACGCGCTCCGGGTCGACAAGAAGCGCATCGACATCGCCGAGCTCGGACCCAAGGATGTCTCCGGCGCCGCGGTCACCGGCGGCTATTTGCTGAAGTTCGACGTGCCGGCCGACGATGATTTCAGTTTTAAGACCCGGCGCAATTATCCCGGCGCCGAGTACGGCCTGATTGTCACCAGCCCCAACGCCGCCGACCTCGTCACCGCCCAGCGCGATTACATCAAAGGCTACGTGCAGAGCTTCGAGGACGCGCTCTACGCCGACTCGGAGGGCGGTTGGCGGGGGCGCACGCACCTCGACTACATGGACCGCGACTCGTGGGTCGATCACCACATCCTCAACACGCTCTCCATGAGTGCCGACGCCTTCGTGCGCAGCGCTTATCTGATGAAGGATCGCCGCGGCCGCCTGGCGGCCGGCCCGGTGTGGGACTACGACCGCGCCTTGGGCGGCGGCGACCCGCGCACCCAAAACCCCACCATCTGGCACGGGGACGATAATGCCACCGACGTCTGGAACTACGGTTGGTGGGGCATTCTCGTGCGCGACCCCGAGTTCATGCAGGCTTGGATCGACCGCTGGCAGAAACTGCGGCAGCGGGAATTCTCGTCGGCAAACCTCGCCGCCCTCATCGACGCCTTCGCCGCTCAGATCGGCCCGGCCGCCGCCTCCCGCGATGCCGCCCGCTGGCCCGATAATGCCAGTCGCTTCGTCGGCGGCTGGCAGGGCGAGATCGACAATCTGAAGAGTTTTGTCGCGCAGCGCAGCGCCTGGATTGACTCGAAGTTCGTTGCCACGCCGACCGTCACGAACACCGCCGGCATGCTCACCGTCAGACCCGCGCCCGGCACCCAGCTCGCCTACACCACCGATGGCACGGATCCGCGCGCGCTCGGCGGCGGCGTGTCCAGCACCGCCAGGCTCTCCTCTGCCCCCGTCACGCTGTCCAACGCACTCAACCTCCAGGCGCGCAGCTACCGCGCGGCTTTCAACCCCGGCACCCTCCCCGGCAGCCCGTGGAGCTCCGCGCTGAGCAATCCCGGCCGGCTCATCAACCTGTCGATCCTCACCGAACTCGCCGCCAGCGACACGTTCACGATGGGCTTCGTCGTCGGAGGCCCCGGCACCAGCGGCCCGAAAGCCCTCCTCGCCCGCGCCGCCGGCCCCTCCCTCGCACAATTCGGCGTCACCGGCGCGCACACGGACCCCAAGCTCGAGTTCTTCGCGGGCACCACAAAGCTCACCGAAAACGACAACTGGGGCGGCGCCGCCAGCATCAGCAACGCCTTCGCCCAAGTCGGAGCCTTTGCCTACAACGCAACCACCTCGAAGGACGCCGCCGTTTTCGACCCCGCCGTGGCCCCCGGCAACAACTCCGTCGTCGTCGCCGGCATCGGGAGCGCCAGCGGCACCGTGATCGCCGAACTCTACGACGCCACGCCCGCGGCCACCGTCGGCGCAATCACGTCCCGGCTGGTCAACGTCTCCGTCCTGAAGCACCTCGGCGTCGGCCTCACCGCCGGCTTCGTCATCGGCGACGGCTCGGCGAAGACCGTGCTCATCCGCGCCATCGGCCCCACGCTCGGCACCGTCTTCGGCGTCGACGGTGTCGTCGCCGATCCACAGCTTACACTCTTTGGCGCCAACTCCACCAAGATCGGCGAAAACGACGACTGGGGCGGCACCCCCGTCCTCGCGGCCGCGTTCGCCTCCGTCGGAGCCTTTGCGCTGCCGACCGGATCGCGCGACGCGGCCCTCCTCGCCACCCTCGCCCCCGGCAACTACACCGTCCAGGTCCGCGGTGAGAAAACCACCACGGGCGTCGCCCTCGTCGAAGTCTACGAAGTGCCCTAGCCCTGCGCTTACCCCGGAAAAAAGGACTGAACTTTTTCTCGGCAACCGCCCACAACGGGTAGATGCCAGCGGCGCCGCCGATCAAACAAGCGCTTGGATTGCCCGAGAATGCCAAGCTCGTGCGCGAATTGCTGGCAGGCAACTCGTCGCTGAGCCGGACCGTGCTGGCGAAAGAATTGTGTTGTCGCCTGACTTTGCGCGACGCGAAAGGCGACTGGCAAATCGCCACCGCCGCGCGGGCCCTGCGGGAAATGGAAAAACCGGGCTTGGTGCGACTGCCCCTACCGGCGCACCCGGGGCCGCGCACGTGGAGCGCGAGCCGCTTGCCCCGGGCGGTTGCGCGTCCGAAGGGCGTGCCGGAACGGCTCGAAGAGGTACAGGGTTTAAAGCTGGTCGAGGTGACGACGCCGGAAGGGTTGCGGATGTGGAACGAACTGATGCTGAGCGAACATCCCTTGCGGGCGTGTCGGCTGGTGGGTCGGCAATTGCGCTATCTCGTCGCTTCGGACCACGGCTGGCTGGGCGGCATCGGTTTCGGCAGCGCCGCCTTGTTTTCTGGAGAGCCGGGATGAATGGATCGGGTGGAGCCCGGCCCAGCGGGTCGAACATCTGGAGCGGGTCGTCAATCTGAACCGGTTTCTCATTCGCCCCAGTGTCCGCTGTCAAAATCTCGTCTCGCATGTCCTGGGGC
>JACQWL010000634.1 GCA_016209255.1 Verrucomicrobiota bacterium | reverse complement strand
TTCGAATACCGCCCACGAAAGCATCTCGGAAATCACCGGCCGCCGAAGCCCCGCGGGGGTCCGATCCTCCATCCAGTCCGGATCGAGCGTCGCCCCCGGCAGCATCGAGCGGCAGTCGAGATGGGGTTGAAACGACTTCCAAGCCGGTCGCAGCGCGGCCAGGACGCGGTCGGCAAACATCGCCGCATCGAGCGGGCCGCGACTGCCATCGCGCCGCAAAACGGCCAGCAACTGCGTGGAAATTTCCTGCAATGCGGCCGCGAGCTCGGTCGCCTCCAGCTTCGACGCCGGCCAGCGCTCGGCCTGGCGCAGCCGCTCGAGCAAGGCGCACGCGGCCGGATCGCCCGCCGTCACGGCCGGAGCCAGCGCCAGACGGACATCGCGAATCCCAGGTTCTTCTCCGGCCAGGAACGACGGCCAGACGATCGGATCTGCAGGCGGCATCGGCCCGGCCGCCCGCTCGCGATTTGGCGCCGCCCGGCGAAGTTCCTTGAGGGTGACTGCCAGCCCGCTCACCGAGCGTTCGAGTTCCTCGACGCGCCCCGCCAGATCGGACGACGCCACAGCGGCCACATTGCCGGACCGCGGAGACGGACGCGCGCCCGGCGCCAGCACCTGCGCCTCGAGCGCGGCAAATCGCGTGGACCAGAGGCGCTCGGCCGCCGCCAGCGCCTCGGGAGTCACCCCGCCGGAGCCGCTTTGTCCGGCCCGGGCCCGGGCCTGCCCTGCCTCTTCGGCGGCCGCCACGGCGGCTCGGTGCGCACGCCACGCGAGCGCGATCGCCACGATCGCCAACACCACAGCCACGGCCGCCACGATCACGCTCGTGCCGTCCATGGCTGGTGCGGATTCAGCCGCTCGCGCGAGTGGAGAAGCGATCAACAGCCCGACGATTTGGCAGCGCCAGCGCATTGGTTTGGTTTCAGCTCGGGCACTCACGGCAGGCAGTCCAAGCCGAAACGATGCAATAGAGTGTAGGGCCGCCGCTCGCCGGCGTGCCGCTTTTCGACTGAAAAATGCGGCGTGGCGACAAGCGCCAGCCCTACGCGCTGCACGGTGGCCATGGCGGTCATCGGTACTTGAGGCTTCGACTGCATGATTCCGGCCTGTTAGCCGCCGAAAAGTTTCTCCGCATCGACATCGAAGGCCGGGGCATCGAGCCAGAACGCGTCGTCCATCAGGGTGCACAGCCGCAGACGCACCAGATGAGCCGCGTCGACCTCGACGCGCACGCCGCGGCAAAGCAGTTCCATGCTGCCCGGAACCAGCTGCAATCGCTCGCCGACATCCGGCGCAATTTCGAGATTGATTGCGAACCGCACGGTGGCTTCCGCCTTGTTGAAATCAGCCGGCAAAACCCCGGGCCGCGCGGCGTCGGGTGTGAGGTTGAGCCGGTAGACCGGCTCGGGCCGGACTTCATCAGCCAGCCGCAGGCTGCGGCCGATCCACGACTGCAACGGAAGTTCCCTGCGCTCGGTCCGGCCGGACGGCGTGCCCGCCGGGAACAACAATGCCTCGGAAAAACTCCGGGCATCGCGGGTTGCGCCGAGCACGCCCCAATTGAACTGCGCGCCGTGCTTCTCCCCGGCTTCGCTCGCCAAATGGAAGCCGGTCAGATTGCCGTTGAGGACATCCTGATAGAGCGCCGCACCGGCGACCGTCACCGTCTTTGCATCCCGAATTCGTCCCGACTCGAGAAACTCCGACGGATACCATTCGCCCGCGGGGAAGTCCTTAACCTGAATGATGCGTTGTGCGGGAACCGGCAGCTCGCGCACCACGAGGCGGCGCACCTGCGACAGCTCAGAGGGTTTCCCGGAAACGATCACGAGATTGCACTCGTGCTCCGCCACGAGGTCTGCGAGCGACGAGATCATCCCGCCAAACACGGAGGTGATGCAGCCGTTGAGGAGATCGACCGTGGCGAGGATTTCCCTGTCCGGGCGAAACGGCATCTCGGCGACGCCATCCGCACGATTCGACAAGGTGTCAAACCACTGTTGAAACAAGCCCGGATTGCCGAGCCGGCGCAGGTCGGCGGCCTTGAGTTTGCCCCACTGCTGGCAACGGCGCACGATGAGCTGCAGCGCGAGGCTGTTGAGTTCGCGAATCGCCGTGGCGTCCGCAATCTCGGCCACCTGAATGGGGCGGATCGCCGTGGTGCCGTCGCGCTCGGCGAGCGTGAGCCGGCGCAGGATTTCGTTGGCGAGCGGCACAAACGCGAGCCGCACAATGCGGCCCAAGCGCGAGGTGGCGCCCGGAATGATCGTGTTGACCGGATTCTGGCGGGGGGTTTTCAGCAGGCTGACAATCAGGTTGCGCGCTTCGGCGTTGCCCACAAAGGGCAGCGCCCCCTTGGATGACAGCCAGCCGGGAAGCACGATGGTTTCGATCAACCGCTTCACGAGCAAATCGCCCGCAATCGTGTGGCCGTCGCGATAAAGCAGTTTCGGCCGCAACACGACCCGCCGCCCGCCGCGGGAACCGCCCGCGGGATCCTCCTCGGGCGAGTAACGGATGGCCGCGATGTCGGTAGTGCCACCCCCGATGTCGATGTTCATGACCGTGACGTCGCCGCCCGCGCCATGCAAATCGAACCAGGTGTCCGCGTTGTGGCCCAAATTGCGCAGTTCGGAGAAGAGGATGGGCAGTTGCGAGCTGACCGCCTCGTCGAGATGCTCGGTGACGAGCGCGGGAGCTTCTCCACCCTGATCGCGCGGCAACGGATTATCGAGATGCGCGAGGGAAAAGAGCCGGGTGGCCCGCCGCCATTGACCCAGGTAAGCCTCCCGTTCCTCGCCGGGCCATCCGGCCGGATAAGTGACGCGGATGTTGCGCAGCCGGCGCACGACCTTGGGCCGCGGCCTGCCCTCGAGCAGATCGGGCGCGTTGATCTGCCGCCGGGCCGCTTCGAGGATGGCAAGGGCGAACCAGCAAACGGTGTCGCGCCGCGGATAGGTCGCCGGCACGCTGGCATTGTCGTAGGGCTGCACGTCGTCGCCTTGCAGCGTCGCCACCGGCAAATCGAAGTCTTCGCCATCCGGGTGCATGAATTGGCGGATCAGCCCGCCCAGCGGCTTGAACTGGCCCGCATCGGCGTCGTGTTCGTTCGGAATCTGCTCCCAATGCTGCGCGACCAGCCCGATCGAGAGATCGTCCCAAGCGTAGCGCTTCGGGCTGCTCAGGTAGAATTGCGGGCTTTGCTGGTCGTCGGCGAGGACCGCCCGCGCGAGCGTTTTGGCCGCGCCGGTCGGGGCCCGGCCGCCACCGACCAGCACCGGTGAGAGCGCAACGAAGCGCTGGTCCATCAGCCGCGCCCGCACTTCGTCCGTGCCAAAACGGGCGGCGAATTCACGCGTCTTTTCGTTGCTCGCCGGCGGCTCCAGGTTCGCAAACGTGGAGCGGTGCACGAGCACCCAGGAATCGATCACCGCGTAGTCGTCGATGTTTTCCCGCGCGTCGCGCGAGCCAAACGAAAGCCCGCGCGGGAGGAAGCGCACCGGCTGCGTCCGGTGGCCGAAATCGCCCGCCTGCGCCACGGCGCCGTGGTCCTCCAGCAGCAGCGCGGTGGTGCGCGTGTTGCCGAGGTCCACGATGAGATCGACCTCCACCGGCTGGTCGCCGCCCGACGGCATCCAGAGCAGCTTCACCGTCTCCGGCGGCAGTTCGAAATTGAAATCGCGCGCATACCGCGGGTCCATGCGCGACGGCAGTCTCACCCGGCCGCCACCAAACGGATCCTCGAGCCACATGGAGCCTTCCGGGTAGTCGTGGTGGAGATCGTTCACATCGCGGCTGACGTAAGGCAGCGGGCGCGCTTCGCCGCCACCGGCCGGCGCACCGGCGGCTTCGGCTTCCCGGCCGGCGAGAAACGGATGAGGCGCGGCCCGTTTCCCGCCGCGGGCCGTCTCTTTCTGCAGGATTGTGCCGCGCGAATAATCGCCGAGGTTCGACTCGATCGCCAGGTGGAGCACGGGCCGGTTCTCGTTGCGATCCGGATCGTAGATGATGCCGTATTGGTAAAGCAGCCAGGCCAGGCCCTCCCACGGCTGCCAGCCCGAGAATTTGTCCCGCTTATCCGGCGGAAGATTCTGCGCCTGCTGGAGCGTCACGAACTGGATCAACTGCTCCAGCGGGGGCGGCGGCTGGGGCGCACCCTTGCTGTCGCGCCGCGCGGCGAGCAACTCCTCCAGATCGATGCTGAAGAACTGGTGCCCGGTGTTGGGGAAGAGGCGGAGAAATTTCATGGCAGGACGGGTCAAGCCGGCGTAAGGATCGCTTCCAGTTGGGTGTCCCCCTGCAGAGGCGGCCGCAGAACCACCGGCGTGAGGTGCCGCTTGATGGCGCCCAGCTGCCGCTCGACAAACGGTCCGATGAACGCGGCGTAGGCCGGTGTCGCGACCCCGGTCGGTGCCGCCTCGCGCCGCACGCCCGCGGGCCGCCACGCGGCGGCGGCGGTTCGTTTCTCGGGCGATTTGTAGAGGAGGCGGTTGGTCATCTCGATCGCGAGATACCGGCGCAGGTGCTGCTGGCGGTGCTCATCGCGCCCGGGAATCGTGTCCCAGCAACGCAGCGCGAGCGCGGCCATCTCCTCCGCGGCCCCGCGCCCGAGGCTGGTAATCAACGCCTCCAGCATGCGGTCGATGTCGTCGCGGTCGCGCACGCCGAGGCGCGACCAGTCGGGCTCGCCCCCGCCGCCGCGGCGCACCCATTCGTCGTAGCGCTGCACCTGGCGGTTCTTCCATTCGTTGAAGAGTTTCTCGACGAACGCGCTGGTCAGGCCGTCGCGCCCGGCGGCGGACAGCGAGAGGCCCTCCGGATCGACGTTCAGCAGTTCGCGCAACGCGTGGCTCGCGATGCGCACCCCGGCCTCGCTGCGGTTTTGGATCGCGCCGTGGAGCCGGTCCACGAAGGCATCGAGCTGCTCGAGGCGTGTGTCGTGCTCGCCGCGCGGGGCGCGCAGGTGCCGCCACACGAGCAGCGACTCGAGCGTGGTGCCGAGGCGCCGGGCGACCGGGTCAAACCGCGCCGCGCGTTCCGCGGGCGACCGCGCCGCCACCTGCTCGCGCAATTTGCCAAACATGAAATCCGCGCCGCCCGAGCCGCCCTGCTCGAGATCGTCGGTCATGACCTGAAGCGATTCGAGGCTGATGGGGGTTCGAAACATGCGCTGAAATTCCGACTCGCCGACCACACGCTCGTAGAGCTCCGCGCCTTTCTTGAACGGCTGCGTAAACTTCACGCGCGGCGACTTGATCCAGTGGTAGTTGAGCGCGAAGACCGTCGCCACCCCGGGATCGGAGATCACGCCGAGCTTGCCATAGAACTTGCGGCGCATCTCGAAATTCGCCGCGCGATCCGGCTTCGATTGATCGACGAACTCGCCCCAGAACGTGAGTCCGAGATTGAGCGCGACGCCCTCCGGCGGCTGGCCCGCGCCCTCGGTGAATCCGGGCGCCATGTTGCGCAGCCACGTGCGGACGCCGTTGGTCAGTTGATCGGTGGCGTGGTTGCTCGGCTCGTCCTTGTCGATGTTCTGGAGAATCGAAAACGAGTCGACCGTCAGCCGCCGCGAATACGTCGCGACGATCGAGGCCGTCTTGCCGCGCTTCACGATGTCGCTGTAAAAGCGCTGCGCCGTGCACGCTTGGTCGATGCTCGCGGCGGGAAAGAGCGCCGGGTGGGCGTTGAGCCGGTTCGTCTCATTCTTTTCGTCGCGGCCGACGCCCGGAAAATCGAGCAGGTCCGACGCCGCGAGCAGCGCGCGAAACGGGCCGGGGTTGAGATTGTCCAGGTTGATCGGGATGACGAGTTCCCAGACCAGGCCCTGCAGATTCGCGTACTGTTCCGCCGTCGCGCCCAGTTTCACCGTGTAGTCGGCGCCGCAGCCGAGCAGCACGCGGTCGCCGGTGAGCTTGTAGCCGAGCGCCTGGCTGAGCCGCCGCTGCTTGCCTTCGCGGGTCGCGGGATCGTCCCGCCCGTCCTTGGGCGGAAACGCGTTCACGCACGATTGCATGTCGAGGAGCAGGCTCGTGACGGGCAGCGAGGCAAAGACGGGCTTGCCGGCCCAGGCGCGCATGAGCGTGTCGTGGAGTGAGCGCAGGGCGACATAGCGCTCGGTAAAGATCGCGCTGCCGTTCCAGAAAAGGCGCGCGGCAAATTCGTCCGCATTCTGCGGATCGCCCACGAGGATGCTGTCGGCCAGGAGCGACTCGAGCCGGCTCTGCCAGTCGGCATCCGTCGTGCGCAGCTTCGCAAACGTCTCGACGCGGCCAAACACGAGATCGTCGAGCGTCGTCACCACCGCCAGCATACGCTCGTAGGCTTCGCGGTGCGGGGCGGCGGTGGCGGCCGCGCGATGCTGGTCGCGAAACTCCGCCAGCATCCGGTCGAACCGGTCGGCCGTCCACTCGTGTTGCTTGCCCTTCAACGCGCCGCCGAGGCATTCCGAGTCGAAGCCCCGCGCGAGCGCGTGGAGCAGATCCGCCGGCGGCACGAAATGCACCTGCACGGGATGCAGCGGATCGCTCACGTGCACGCGCCCGGCCTGCGGCGTCCGGCTGCCCGGCACGAAGCGGCTGAGGCAGCTCGAGGCGTCCAGCCCGCTGTTGAACGGATTCAACGAGCGCTCATACCAGTGCATCGGGTATTTCTCGCCACGCTCCGTGTCGCGAAACGGCGCCACAAAAAAATACGGCAACCCACCCTCCCAGTGCAGACCGCCATCCACGCCGTCGCGCGCGCTTTGCTCGGCGGTCACGACTTTGTCCGGCTCGGCGGGGATCGGCGCCACCTGCACCCGCGCGTCGATCAAGGCGGAAACCGATGTGGATTTTCCAGTCTGGGACATGCCCCACAGCGCCACCGAAGAACGCGGCGCGCTTGCGGCAGCCTGCACGGCGGCGACCCCGTCGCGCACTTGATAAAGCTGGCGCAGCCACGTGCCGGTGGGCAGCGCAAACTGCTCGTAGTTGCCCTGCCAGTCGCCCGCCTCGGCCGGGCGCTCGGCGCGCCGGCAGCCCGCACGCCAATACCATTCGATCAACTCGCGGGAGATTTTTGCGGCGCGCACGACGTCGCATTGATTCTCATGGCTTGGTTCGCTCATTGAAAAAGGAGGGGCTCGGTTGATTCCGGGGCTGCGGACGGCGCCACGTTGAACGACGTAATGCCGTGGGGCCAGCATTTTTAGAGATTGATTCACGGCAGGGTTCGCCCGAACTTTGCTGTGCGCCGCTTCGTCCAAAATCAATACCTGTAAAACCATGCACATTCGTAATCTCCGCCCACTGCTGGCTGCCGTATTGTCGCTGGGTCTTGGCTCAAGCCTGTTCGCCCAGCCGAATCCCCCTCAACGCCCGAGAGTCGGGGATCTCCGCGAGGAACAACGTCTGATCGACAACGCCTATCTGGGCGACGCCGATTTCCAAATCAAGCGCGCGCGCGAGCGGCTCGGAGGTGGCAACAACCGCCTCGCGCAACAAAGCGGCCTGTGGGCGCTCGAACAGGTCGCGTATGCGAAGCGCCGTCTGGAACGGCACGCGCCGAAGATCGAGGAGGCGGGAGGTCTATTTACCGAACGCGCCACGGAGTCCACTCGCAAGGAACTGCGCGACTCCTACGCCAAAGTCCGCGAGAAATACGTGAATACCGAAGAGCGCCTCGACGCCCTGGCGGAGGCCCTTAAGAAAGCCGGCCTGCCGATCTTGGCCGAAACGCTCAACAACGTGCGCCGATTGAGCGGGGACGACGCCGTGAAAGCCGTCAATGACGGCCTCCGCCGGGCCGGGGAAACCGGTCAAGGCGACAAGGCGGGCGGAGAAACGATTTCCGGAGGAACGGGCGGCAGCGGCTCCGCGACCGGGGCCGAGCAGACCAACGCCCAAGGCGTCCGCTTCCAGCAGACGCCCGACGGCGTGTTGGTGATTCCGCCGGGCACGCTCATTGCGGGCGCCCGGCTCGGGCCCAACGGCACGATTATCTTCAAGGACGGCACCACGGCCTCCATCAACGACATCAGGCCCGGCCCCGGCAATACGCTGACCGTCACGGATTCGAATACCGGAACGACGAAGCAGATCGATCCCAGCACCGGATTACCCCAATCCCGCCCGGGCGCCGGCCCCGCCGGCCCCGCCAGCCCCGCCTTCAGTGGCTCGCTGCCGGCCGGCGTCACCGTGGTCGATCAAAACGGCAGGAGAATCACCGTTGGCCCTGACTGGAGAAACGGCGAGCAGACCGGCGTGACGAAGGATTACATCGACGTTGCCGGCGGCATGCTTGATTCCGAGATCAAGGTAGTTCGCCGGATCATCGATGCCTCCAGCAATCCGTGGAAGATTCAGGAGACCCCCGGCGAGCGCCGCAATTGGAATTTCTCCATTCGCGTCGGCGACGAGAAGAAAGCCAGCGGCTCGATCTCGTTCCTGCTCACGGTCGACGGCGGTGGGCCAACCGGCTTCACCATCAGGTCGTGGGAAGTGGTCGACGCCAGCGGCAGCCGCGCCGCGGTTGCCCCCGCTGCCGGCAGACCCGAGGCCGTCGCGACCTTCACCAAGGGCGGCAAGTATGACTCCTTTGCCGTCGGCGAAACCGACTGGGGCACGCCGTTCCGCATCAAGGGCCCGGTCATCGACGCCTACCCCTGAACCCGCGTCCCTGCGTTAGCCAACATATTCTCGCACCGCGGCGGAGCCGCAACCAAAGGGGCAGCGCTGCGAATCTTTCTCTTTCCTCTTTCTCGTACTCCCTGGTCGCCTTTGGCGCCGCCGCAGGCGGGTAAACTTTCTCTTCCGATTCACCGGCACCTGACGAAAGAGAAAGATGAAGAGGAAAGAGAAAGATCAAATCGTCGCGGCCGCGTGCGATTCGTCGGGATAGTCGCAGCCGGCACAATTGGTGCCTGCTAATCGCAGGAATCGACCGGTCTGCGACGAGCGGACCTCTCTACTTGCACCGGAGGCGATGAGCCGAAGGGGGTTTCCTGAGTTTCGTCTATTGATGAAACTCATTAGCGGTTCATCACCCTCTGCGACGATTCTGAATCGATCGGCGTCTTAAGTGCCGGTCCGGCACCCGCTGTCGCCACCCCGTGGTGTGGCAAGCAAACGCTCAATCCTTCCCCCGAGGATTCGAGGCGGTTCAAGGATTGGAAGCCCGTCTTCAGCCAATCCATGAACGATTCGAATCCATGGGGAAAACTCAGCGAGTTCGCGCAAGTCCCGAAGGTTCTTTTGCCCGCGAATGCGCCAGGGGCGCACAACTGCCAACAACGGGGTTCGCCCATCGCGAACCTCACCGTCTGCGATGAGCAGACCCCTTTCCCATCTCTGGAGCCGATTAGGCGAAGGGGTGATCAAGGGTTCGCCCATTGGCGAAGCCCATTAGCGTTTACCTCCCTCCGTGTTCCCCGATCAATTCCGTTGGTTGCGGCCTTGAGCCGCAGTGCGAAATATCCGGGTTATGCCGACCGCCGGCCCGTCGGCTCGCGGTTTTTTTGCGCGCGAAATTCCGTTGCGCCGCAGCGGTGATTCTCGACGCTAGCGAACGTCACGCCACCGCATGAGTTTTGTCAGCACCCTCGACGCCGCCCGCGATTTTCTCCTGCTTTCGCCGGAGATCGATGCGACCGGCGTGCTCCATGCAGCGCGGGATCGAGAAGCCGAGTTGCGGGCGAAAAACTCCGATCCGAAATCGACGGCGATTGGCCGTCAGGGTGCCGCCCGCCAGTTGAAGCTCCTCGCCCCGCTCCTGCCGGTGCTCGAAATCGAGGCCGAGCTCGCCGCCCTCGAATCCGCTTCCGCTGCGCCCGCGGGCCCCCAGATCCACAAGTTGCGGCTCGAACAAAAGAAACTCGCCCAGCGCGTCGCGGCCCTGCCCGCCGGCGACGAGTGCACCATCTTCTCCGAACGCCTCGCCGTCGTGCATGAGGCACTCCATCCTAAACCGCCGCCACCACCACCAC
>JACQWL010000639.1 GCA_016209255.1 Verrucomicrobiota bacterium | reverse complement strand
GCCGTAGTCGGTGAAGCCGCGCCAAAAGGACGGCACGAATTCCGGCCGATAAGGGCGCGCCGGCGCGACGCCGAGCCAGAGATCCCAGTCGAGCGTCTCGGGCACGGGCGTCTCCTTCGGGTTTGCGTCCGGATCGAAATCGGCCGGGTAAAACCACGGCGTGCGCGGGCGATCCGTCCACGTGTGCACGGTGTGGACCTCGCCGATCAGGCCGGCCTGCACCCACTCGCGCGCGAGGCGGATGCCCTCGGCCGCGCGGCCTTGGTTGCCCATCTGGGTCACGACGCCGGCGGCCTTGGCGGCGGCGTGGAGACGCCGCACCTCGGTGAGACAGCGGCACATCGGCTTCTCGACGTAGACATGTTTCTTCCGCGCGATCGCGGCCATCGCGATGGGAAAGTGCATGTGGTCCGGCGTCGCGATCGCGACGGCGTCGATCTTGTCCTCCATCTCCTCGAACATCACGCGAAAGTCCTTGAACCACTTCGCGTCCTCCAGTCGCTCCGCCTGGGGCGACGCCTTCTTGGCACTGGCGGCGCCGGCGCGGCTGCGCTTCTCATCCACATCGCACAGGGCGACAAACTGTTCGTCGGCCAGGCCGGAAAGCGACGCGCCGCCGCGGCCGCCCACGCCGACCTGCGCGATGCGCAGGCGCTCGTTGGGCGAACGCGTGCCCTGGCCGCGCAGGCCATGGGGCAAGATCAGGACCGAGCCAAAGGCGGCACTGGTCGCCAGAAACTGGCGACGGGTCGAGGAGGACGGCGCGGAGGCGCGCCCGGGGGAAGGCGAAGGCGGATTCATGGCTCTATTTTTCGAGTTCCAACCGCAGGCGGCGGGGCTTCATGGGGTGTTGAAGGAGCGGATGTAGGCCAGCACCTCGTCGCGCACGCGGGCCTCGTAGTCGGGACGGCTCACGTGGCCCGTGTCGAGATGGTTCCAAATCTCTTTCTTGGTCTCGAGTCGGTTGAACGCCGCGTAGACCCCGGTGGGCGGACAGATGTGGTCGATGAAGCCAACGGTGAAAAACACCTGCGCGCGAATGCGCGGCGCGAAGTTGACCGAGTCGTAATAGCGCACGGCCTCGACAACGCGCGGATCGGGGTTGGGTGTGCCGTTGGGGATGATGCGCGGCCAGCCGTTGATGCGGTTCACGGTGATGCCCGTGTGATCGCAGAACGTCGGGATTTCGGCGGAGACGTAAGTCACGCGAGGGTCGAGCCCGCCGGCGGCGATCGCCTGCCCGCCGCCTTGGCTGCGGCCGAGCGCGACGAGCCGGCGGCCATCCCACTCCGGCTGCAGGGCGAGCGCGTCGATCGCGCGGAGCAGGCGGAGGAAGATTCCGCGCAAATACATCGTGTCGCGCGACTCGCGGCCCTGAAGGTAGTATTCCTTGAGTTCACCGGCCTGGAGCGCGGCGTAGAACTCGCGCGGCTGGCCGTTGGGTAGGCCGTTGGCATTGAAGTCGAGGGCGACAAATCCGTCCTGCGCCCACTTCACCGCATTGGGCAGCCGCGAAGTCGTCACGCCGGAGCCATGCGCGAGCACGATCGCCGGCAGGCTCTTCGCCTTCGCACCGGCGGGGCGCGCGAGGTGGCCAGACAACCCGCGGCCGACACCCGTGTCGGCCTGCACGTCGAAACACTCGATTCCCGGCGCCGGTGACGGCACGGGCGTGAGGCGGAGATTGGCCGGTGTCGCGGCAAGTTGCTTTTTCTGCGCCGCCCAGAACGCATCGAAGTCAGCCGGCGCCGGCAGGCTCGGCTTGATCGCCAGTGGCTCGATCGCGGCGCCGCCGCGGGCGGTGAGCTTTGGCGTGCCGGGTGGCGTGCACTCGACCATGCAGTGGAGGAAGCCCGGCTCGCCGAGCTGCGCAGTCAGCCCGAGGCCGTCCGCGGGAATCGCCGCCGTGCCTTCGCGGCCGAGCGGCACACCGTCCTTGGTGATGCTCCATTTTGCCTCGGGGCCGGCGACAGGCTTTCCGTCACGCAGCAGCGAAACGGTGAAGACGACCTTGTCGCCACGGCGGAAAGTCTGGTCGGCACGGTCGGTCGCGACTTGGAGTTTGTAACCGCCGGCTGAGCTCGGTGCCGCCGCAAAGCTGCGGCCGACGATCGAGGCGATCAGGGCGAGGCGAAGAAAGTGTCGGCGGGACAGGCGCACAGCGGCAGGGGACGCAAAACAGCAAGTCGCGGCCCGCAGCGAAGGGAAAGCCCCGACGCGGTCAATCGTTGAGCTTCCGCGGCACGGATCCGTCAACGATTGAGCACCGCGCCCGTTGTGCCCCGCGACGGATTCGCGATTGAGGCCCCGTTGCCGGCGCCGCCGAGACGCCCCCGATACCCCCGTCACCCCATGTATGCCGTCGCGTCTCCAATTCGGCGCGCCCTGGCAACTTGTGCGATCGCTGCGCTTTCCTACGCCGCCGCGATCAACGTGACCGCCGTGCCGATGGTCTTCCAAGGTCCGATGCCCGGCCGCCGCGACAGCATCTCCGATCACGGCTGCAAGGTGACCTTCGGAATATCGGGACGTTACTGATTGCTTCAGCCGCGCGGGCGGGCCGTTTCTGCAGCCTACTTCGCAGCAACCATCCTCACGGTGTCGCCGGGCTTGGTTGCCGCGACGAGCACATAGCTGCCCGCATCGACGCCGCTCCGCTCGGTGCCGGTTTGAAATGGCGTGGGCGCGCGCAGCGTGCACGGGCCACCAGCCGTCGAGTGGATCGTGGCCTCGGTGAGCGCGCCGTTTCGCCAAGCGATTTCAACCGTGTATCCTCCGCGGGCCCGCAGCCCCGCCACCCGTCCCTGCTGCCATTGCGGCGGCAGCGCCGGGAGCAGCTCGAGTTCGCCACCGTGGCTTTGCAGCAGCATCTCGGCGATCGCGGCGGTGGTCCCGAAATTCCCGTCAATCTGGAAAACGTTTCCTTCGGGGCGGTAGTGGTTGTCGAAAAGATTGGGAAACGTGCAGTCCTTGAAGAGCGCGACGATGCTCTCGTGGGCCTTGTCCCCGTCTTCGAGGCGGGCCCAGAAATTGATGCGCCATGCGCGGCTCCAGCCGGTGTAGCCGCCACCGTGGCTCAGACGCGCTTCGAGGGACTTGCGCGCCGCGGCGGCGAGTTCGGGGGTGCGGCGCACGGAAATCTCATCGCCCGGGTGCAGCGTAAACAGATGCGACGTGTGGCGGTGGCCGGGCTCAAATTCTTTGAAGTCTTCCGACCATTCGAGCAGCCGGCCGTCGGCGCCGACCCGGATCGGGGCGAGACGCACACGTTTCTCGCGCAGGGTCGCGGCGAATTCACGGTCGGTGCCGAGCAGTTCGGCGGCGGCGATGCAATGGTCGAACAACTCGCGCACGATCGCCATCGTCATCGCCGGACCCATGTCGAGACCCGTGCGCGTGCCGTCGGGTGCGACGTAGGAATTCTCCGGTGAAGTTG
>JACQWL010000640.1 GCA_016209255.1 Verrucomicrobiota bacterium | reverse complement strand
TCTACCTCGTGCGCGACGGCGGCGTGATGTCATCGCTCGACCCGAAGACGGGGCAGCCTTTTTATGCGCAGGAGCGGATCGGCGCGAATGGCAACTACTACGCCTCGCCCGTGGCGGCGGACGGCCGCATTTACGTCGCCTCGCTCCCGGGCAAACTCACGGTGGTGAAGGCCGGCGGCGACAAGCCGGAGATCCTGCATCAGGCGGATTTCGGCACCCGCATCTTCGCCACACCCGTCCTGGTGGGCGACAAACTCTACCTGCGCACGGCCACGCACCTTTGGGCCTTTGGGACGTAGCTCGCCGTTTTCGGTCCGCAGCTCAAGGCCGCGACCAAATGACCAGCCAAGGCATTTCACCGCGGATTACGCGGATGGCGCGGATGGTCTGCGGTATTCCCGCCCTTATCCGCGATATCAGCGCTATCCGCGGTCAAAATAAATGAGATGCATCCCGGCACGCCCGGAGAAAAGATGAGCGTTGAGTGTTCAGGGTTAAGCGTTGAGTGTTTTAGATTGTCCAATCTGCCATGAGCGACCCCACCAAAGCCGTATTTGTGAGCTACGCCCGCGAGGACACCGACAGCGCGCGCCGGATCGCCGAGGCGTTGCGCAGCCACGGCGTCGAGGCCTGGTTCGACCAGAGCGAGCTGCGCGGCGGCGACACGTGGGACCAAAACATCCGGAGTCAGATCCGCAACTGCACGCTCTTCCTGCCGGTCATCTCCAGGGCGACGCAGGAACGCGGCGAGGGCTACTTTCGGCGCGAATGGAAGCTCGGCGTCGAGCGCACGCACGATCTCGCGGAGGGCGTGCCGTTCCTCGTGCCCATCGCGGTCGACGACACGGCCGAATCCGGGGCGGCGGTGCCGGCCGAGTTCATGCGGGTGCAGTGGGTGCGACTACCCGGGGCCCTGCCCACACCCGAATTTGTGGCGCAGATCAAGCGCTTGCTCGCGCAGCCGCGCAAACCGGCGAGCACCGGGGCGACGCATCACTCGCTCTCCGCGGCGCCACGGAGCGCGCCCGCGGCTCCGCCGGTCGACGAAAAATCGATCGCCGTCCTCCCGTTCGCAAACATGAGCGCGGACGCCGAGAACGAGTATTTCAGCGATGGCATGACCGAGGAGATCATCAACGCGCTCGTGCAAGTCGCGGAACTGCGGGTCGCCGCGCGCACCTCCGTCTTCGCGTTCAAGGGCAAGGCCGACGACCTGCGGACGATCGCCGTGAAGCTCAACGTGCGCACCGTGCTCGAGGGCAGCGTGCGCAAGGCCGGCAACCAGATTCGGATCACGGCGCAGCTGATCAACGCCGACGACGGTTACCATATCTGGTCGGAGCGCTTCGACCGCGCCCTCGATGACATCTTCGCCGTGCAGGATGAAATCGCACGCACCATCGCCGCGAAGCTGAAGGTGAAGCTGAAGCTGGTCGGCGACGGCCGGCAGCTGCTGGTCAAGCCGCCCACCGACGACCTCGAAGCCTACCAGCTCTATCTGCAGGGGCGCTACTTCTGGGGACAGCGCGGTGGCGGCCTCTTGAAGGGCCTCCGGTGCTTCGAGGCGGCGCTGGCCCGCGATCCCAACTACGCTCTCGCCTACACCGGCGTGGCCGACGCGTACACGCTCCTTGGGTTTTACGGATACGCCCGGCCCAATGACGTCATGCCGAAGGCGCGTGCGGCCGCCGAGCGCGCGCTGGCCATCGATCCGGAGCTGGCCGAGGCGCACAGCGCGCTGGGGTTCATCCTGCTCTCCTACGACTGGAACATTCCGGCCGCCGAGCACGCCCTGCGGCGCGCCATCAAGCTCAAGCCGACGTATGTGCCCGCGCGGTACTGGCTCGCCAGCGTTGTGGTGGGGCGCAATCGGCCTCACGATTCGGTGGCGATCGATGAAGAGGCGGTCCGGATCGAGCCGCTTTCGCTCTTTGCCAACGCGCACTTGGGCTGGATGCTTCTGGGCGCCGGGCGGGCGGAGGATGCCGCCCGGCGGCTCGAACACCTGCTCGAACTCGATCCGCGCCTCCTCATCGGGCACTGGCTGCTGGGCCAGGCCTACGTTGCGCTGGGCCGGACCGAAGAGGGCCTCGCCAAACTGCGCACGGCGGTCGAGTTGTCGGGCAACCTGGCCTGGATGGTGGCGACGTTCGGCTGCGCGCTGGCCCATGTCGGGCGGACGGATGAGGCGCGCGCGGTGCTGGCGGACCTTGAACGGCGGGCCGAGAAGGAGTACGTGCGGGCGTTCCTTTTCGCGATGCTCCACGCCTACCTCGGCGAGGAAGACCGGATGCTCGTATGGTTGGAGAAGGCCCGGGCAGAACGCGACCTTGCGCTTCCCTACACCGACATGGTGTCCGATAGCTTCCTGGCAACGTTCATCCCGGCACGATTTCTCAATGCATCCAAGCGCGCCGCCTTCATCGAGCGGCTCGGGTTGATTCGGGCGTGACGCAGGCGCAGTCGCTCAGGCGGTAGCAAGTCACGTCGACCTTCGACAGGCACAGCCCGATCTTTTCCGCTGCCACGGCCGCACGGGCCGACAGGTTGCGGTAGGCCGCCTCACTCAGCAGGGTCTCGCCGGCCTCAGCGACGTCTTCCGCCAGCTTGGCCACGACGTTCATCTCATCGCCCATTTTCCCGCCCGCGCCGTCGCCGAGCACGCGACCATACCCGATGCCGATGCACACCCGGTAGGGCTCATCATCCGCGACCATGAGGCCGCTTCCCTGCAGTGCGCGGTGAATATCGCGCGCCGCACCCAGGGCCGCATCGGCATCGGGAAACTCGGAAAACAAATTGTCGGCAAAGCAGCGCCACGCCAAACATCCGTGCCGATGGAGGATCGCCTCCGCCAGGTCGCGCATTTGCATATAGCGGGTGAGAAAGTGCACGATGCCATGCATGCGCGAAAAGCGGGTCATCCCGGAGGAGTCGAGCGCCAGCACCGCGCAGGTGGTGCCGTGGCGCTCCCACACGCGGCGCTCGATCGCGTCCTCCGCCAGCCCCTCGGCCCGGGCAGCGATGATCGTGGAAAGAATTGGTGAGACCTCGCGCATGGGAGACCCGGAGGGATTTTCCCCAAGGCAGGACGTTTCACGCAAGATCATACCCGACGGCATGATCTTTTCCTGGTGTGGAGGGCCGGGCTCCGCCGAGGCGCACCGCAAATCAGCCGACACGGCGGCGACGGCGCGCCGCCCTTTATGAATTACACTCCGGCTGCGCCGGGATTCGACCGTGGGTCAGTTTGAAAGTTTGTAGCGGCGGTCTATGGCCGCCGTCCCCCGGAAGATCGGCGCTCATAGAGCGCCGCTACAGGAAGCTGAGCCAGGACTCCGGATTCACACGATCCGAAATCGCTCGGCAAATCCGTGCTCATCCGAGTCCACCCATGGTTCAATGCCGTCGGTCCGACTCAAAATTTATACTGCACCTTGCCGTAAAACAGGTGGGCGTCGAAATCGTTGAGCCCGGCAAACGTCCCGTCGCGGCTGTTGGCGTAGCCATACCTGGCGGTGTAGATGAGGCGATCGCCCTGCCGGCGGACCCAGGTCAGAAAACCACTCTCCACTTTCTGGCCCGCGTTGAGCGGGAGCGTCTCGGCCGGATTGTCCACGTAGTTGTCGGCGCGGTAATGATTCAGATCGACGTAGACATCGGTGACCTTGCCCGCCGCGTAGCCGGCGCCGAGCGACGCGTTGATATAGTTGTTGTCGCTGTTCATCGTGAAGCGATTGCCCGGCACGGCCAGCTGATCGTACGTGAGATTCAATCCACCCGTGAGGAAAAGTCGCGCCGTGGGGTTCCAGGTCGCAGTCTGGGTGATGACATGGCGCGTGAGCCGGCCGTTCCGGATTTCCTCGAGGCGGTCCATCGTGGTCGTAACCGTCGACTTCTGGTGGGCGTAGCGCGTAACGAAGCTTAGCATCGACATCGGTCGCCAGGCGACGCGCACGTTCCCGTCGTGGGTCTCGAGATCGTTGTCGATGATGAAGCCGGGATAGCGGTCGTCCGATCGTGTCGCGTTCGAGGTGTTGTCGCGCAGATTTCGGTCGTCGGCGAGCTTGAGCCGGTAGTTGTATTGCGCCCCGAGGGTGAGGCCGGGCCGGGCATACCAGGTGGCGTTGACGGTGTATCTCTGGCCCATGCGTTCGTAGTCGGTGTCCCGGTCGATCACCGGCGAACGGTTGGGCAGCAGCACGCTCTGCTCGACGAGATTGCCGGTGCCCTGGTTCCAAACGCCGCGGGCATCGAGAATCCAGTCGGACCAGCGGCTGTAGCGCACCTCGAGATCCGCGGTGAATTCGTTCCAGGAGTTCCGGCTGTCGGCCTCAATCTGGTCGATGAACGCGCGCGCCGCCGCGCCGCCGCCGAAATCGGTGTCGAAATGGCCCTCGCCGCTGTCCTGGCGGAGATGCTCGTATCTGACGCCGGGCCGGACGGTCCAATACTTGGCGGGCTGGTAAACGACGTTGAGGTTCCCGAGATACTGCTTCAGCCGCGTGCCGCCGGCGAGGCCGTAGTAACCGACGTCTTGGGGCTGCCGCGCCGCGAAGGTCGCCGAATACTCGGAGTCGGGCGTGGCGCCGTAGATCTTGCTGCCCGTGACATTGGTATCGATCGTCGTGACCAAGCCGCCGGCCGAGGCGCGCAGATTCTCACTGAAGATGCGCTCGTAGAATCCGTGGCCCGAGAACAGCTCCGTCGTGGCGCCATCGACCGTGGTCACGTAGCGGTCCTGCCGCTCCTGCGGCCGCCGGCGGGCGGTGTGGCGGTTGTCGACGCGCGTGCGCTCGTAGCGGCCGGCAACCTTCCAGTTCGCGTTGTCCGTCCGCTCGCCGGCGTCGGCCGTGACGATGTCGCGCTCCTCGTCGACCACGAGGTACGACGGGGAATAGGCGCGCGGGACGAAGGGCTGGCCGGCGAGATTGGATTCGCCCCAGCGGAGGGAGTTTTTGGTGCCGTCGCGCGTGTTGCGATCGTAGCGGAGGCGCCACTGCACGCGGTTGGGCACGAGCGTGCCGAATTCGAAAGAGAAATAGCTGCGATCGAGGGTCAGGGCTTCGTCGAAATAGGAGAAGGAAAGATTCCGCGGCAGGAAGATGCCGCCCGAGCCGTCGTAGAAGGTGCGGAACTGCTGGTAGTTCGCCTGGACATAGCAGGCGTCGAACTTCTCCCAGCGCGCCGAAAGGCGATAGTCTTCGTCGCCGGGCACGATGCGGACCTCGAAACGGAGCAGCGAGTCGTCGGTCGTCCGGCTCAGCGTGAAGTTTTCGAGGCCGCCGAAGCCGTCCTTTTTTTGACGGAAGCGCTGCTGGAATGCGGGCCGGTCGCCATCGAGCAGCGTGCCGCCGGCGGAAACCGCGAAGGTGCCGTTGGTGACGACCTGGGCCGGGGAAAGCGCGGGGCTGGCCAAGAAGACCGCGACCGCGAGGGGAACAAGACTGATCGCGAGTCGACTTTGGACGATACGACAGATGCCTGCCCCGGTGCCGCGGCTGCCGGCAAGGGGCCGTTCCGCACGAGTCCGGAGGCGGCCTGTAACTAGTCTGGACCGGAACGATGCCGCCCCGAGCTCAAAACGCGTCTTGTTCCAGACGGGAAGACCCATCGGTTTTCGTAGCCCTGCGCGTGAGCGCAGGGACTTCCT
>JACQWL010000638.1 GCA_016209255.1 Verrucomicrobiota bacterium | reverse complement strand
GCGATGTCGGCCTGATAGCCGGAGACTTCGTGGGAATCCGGGATTCGCTTCGAACGAAACTGGACGCCGGCGTTCGCGGAACCCTTCGCGCCCTCCAGCTACCAGTTCAGCGTGAGCTCGAAGTCCGCGTAGCGCTTCGTGGTCGCGAGGAAATTGTTCTTCTCCTGCCTCTGCATTCGAGATGTCACGAAATTGCCGGGGCCGGTGGTTTGATGGGTGGTTGGCCCAACCGCGAGAAACGCGACGCAAGATTGCCGCGTCGGAGGTTTTTTGGGCTCAGATTGGCGAACTGGCATTGTATTTCACTTGTGGCGTGAGGGGTGGCCCCATCACGCCCGCAGCGCGGTGACTTGGTTGCTATCGCGGACCCCTGCGAAGAGACGGCCGGACGTCGACATTTTGATTCGCGACACATCGAGTCCGGGGGTTTGCGTGATCGCCGACCTGAAAGTGGGTTTGGGCGGTGCCGCACTCGCATCGGGCGCGACCAGTGATGCCACCAGCCGGCCTGCCAGCGCGTCAGCAACGTCGAACTAAGATTCATGGGGGTGGGAGAAACGCGCGGCGTGGGCAACTGCCAGGGGGAGCGCTTCGGCGCATGCTCGTTGGAGAAGCGAGTCGGAGGAAAGACCGGCGTTGGTTTACCGTTTACTTCGGGCCCGCCGGAACCACGCCAGCGCGTTGGTCGGTCAACGGTTGATTGATAACACAATCGCGTTCACACTTCCGCCCGTAAACCTAGGGAATCGACCCGCCGTCGCCCCATGCGTTCGTCGTTGTTTTCCGCCACGCTGTTTGCCATGGCCTTTCTCAACCTCGCCGTCCTTCCGGCGACGGCGAAGCCGCTGTTCGTCACCGCCAACGCCGCACGCGGTGGCGACGGCACGAGTTGGGATCGCGCCCTGCCGGCGCTCGCACCCGCGCTCGCCGCCGCCCGGGCCGGAGATGCGATCTGGGTGCGGGCTGGCACACTCGAGCTCGACGACACCGTCCGCGTTTCCTCCGGCGTCGCGCTCTACGGCGGGTTTGCCGGCTCGGAAACCTCGCCCGACGCGCGCCGCGCGATCAACTTCGCCAATGAAACCGTGCTGCGCATCCGGCGCGCCGACGCGAGTGTCGTTGAAATCTCCGACGCGCATGACGTCCGCCTCGACGGGTTCACGTTCACTGGCGCCGACGGACGGCCCGGCGTGGTGTTGCGCCGCTGTCCGGCGACCGTGGTCCTCGCGAATTGCCGGATCGCGCGCAACACCGCGCCAGAAGCGGGCGCCGGCCTCTGCATTCGCGATCGCAGCCAGCCACAACTCCGCAACGTGCAGCTCGCCGACAACCACGCCACCGGCGACGCGAACGGTGGCGGACTCCTCATCGACGCCACGTCGGGTGTCGACTGGATCGACGGCATCATCAACGGCAACATCGCCGACGGCCCGCGAGCTGGTGGCGCTCTCATCCTGAGCTCCTCCGCGGTGCCGACACGGCTGCTGCGCTGCGATTTCTATTTCAACGAGTCCGGCGCGAGCGGCAGCGCACTCGACGTCACCGGCACGCTCGACCTGCGCGACAGCGTCATTTGCTCAAACCTCGCCCGCACGGCCGCGCCCGGCCTCCCGCTCGCGATTCACGGCGAAGCGTCGCGCGTCGTCCTCAGCGGCAGCAGTTACATCATCGGCAATCTCAGCGATCGCGCCGCGCCCCGCTTTGCGTCCGCCGTCGAAGGAAAAGAGCACTGCGAGTTGCGCGACGACGCTTTCGTTTCAGAGAAGGAGACCGGGCCGGCCGAGCTCACGCTCTTCACCCAGCGCAATGACCTGCACACCGTCATGCCGGACGTCTTCGCGCCACCGCTCACCACCGGCGAGCCCGCGCCCGGCCGTTGGGTGCGGCAGACGCTGCCGTCGCGCGCCGGCACCGCGGCCTACCATTGCGTCTACCTTCCGCTCGATTGGCAGCCCGGGAAAAAATATCCGCTGCTCGTCGGGTTTCCCGGCAACGGCCCTTTTCGCAACCGCTTCGGCGATCGCAGCGGCGGGATGCCCGAGGACAATCCGATGGGCATCGGCGTGTCCGGCGGGCGCGGCTTCGTCGTGCTCGGTCTCGGCTACCTCGACTCGCGGAAAAATCTCCAGCCGACCGGCAACTGGTGGGGCGACGTCGTGGCGACCATCGCCTACACCAAGGACGCCGTGCGCTTCGCGTGCGAACACTACGGCGCCGATCCCACGCGCGTGGTCCTGTTCGGTTTCTCGCGCTCCGCGATCGGCGCGAGCTTCATCGGCCTGCACGACGACACCATCGCGCCGCTGTGGCGGGCGTTCCTTTGCTACGACGGTTGGGAGTCGCAGGCCGACATGGCGCGCAACTGGTATCGTCACGATCAGAGCAGCTACCATTACGATCCCAAGGACTTCGACGGCACGGGTGTCGCGCGACGTTTTCAGCGCCTCGCCGGCCGGCCGCTCTTCATCCTCGGCGGTCGAGGCGAGATCGAGAAACTCAACGCCACGCTCCACTGGCCCGTCGAGCTGCTCGCCAAGCCGCACCGCAACCACAACGTCTCGTGGGCGCTCCGCGCCACTCCCGAACGCGCCCAAGTGCGAGCCTGGCTCGAGCGCGTGCTCGCCCCGCCCGCCCGCTGAACCTCGCATGAACGCCTTCCTGTCTTTGGCCATCCTCCTCGGCGCCGCGTGCGCGGCCCGGGCCCTTGCCGCCGAACCGTCGATCGTCGGGGCGGCTGGCCGCCTCACGCTGGCGCCATCGGGTGACGTCGAAGTGATCATGCGCGACGGAGCGATCGCGCGGTTCGCGCCCGCGTTCGTCGTGCTCGCCGCGCGCGAGGATCCGAATCTCGAAATGCGCTGGGGCCAGTTTCCCGAGGCGGAAATGAAGCTGAGCGACACCGGCTCAATCTATAACGTGCTCACTTGGGGTCGCAAAACGACCGACGCCACACCCGCGACGCAGCACGTCGAAGACGGCTTCGATCCGACGGTCGACCGCGGCTACGGACGTGGGCGGACGGCGAACCTCTTTGCCGCGGGGCGGCTGACTACGCTGCGCGCGAATGCCAGTCGCGTCGAACGCGGCAAAATCGTTTGGACGTTTCCGGCAGACGCGGCCGCCACCGTGCAGGCCGAGCTTGACCTGCCGTCTGACGGCACGGCCCCGCGCCTGAGGATGAAAGCGACCGCGAAGGCAGACGGCTGGTATTCCTTCGGCTACGCGGGGGCGCCGGAGTGCCCGCCCGCCGCCGCCGAGGAACTCTGGCAACCACTGATCTACAACGAGCGGCGCTTCCCGCATGAGTCGTTTCTGGAGGCGGCGTATCGTTGCCCGCTGCCAACCACGCTAGTAACCCGGGGCGGCGTGACGACCGGCGTGCTCGCCGATCCGACGGAGTATCCGTTTCAGCCGCTGCCGAATTTCGCGAATTCGCGCTTCGGCGTGGCGCTGCGCAACGCCCGCGGGCTCGCACAGCCGATGCTGTTTGCGCCGCTGCTCGGCGGGGCCGGTTCGCGGATGAAGGCGGGCGACTCGCGCGAGTTCGTCATGCGGCTGGTCGTGGCGAAGGCCGGCCTCTCCGCCACCCACGAGCGCACCGCCCGCACCCTCTACGGCTTCGCCGACGTGCGGCACAACGCCCTCGGTTCGCTCAATGCCACGTTCGATGCCATGCTGGAATTCGGCCTCAGCGACTTCGCAAAATTCAACGCCGACCTGCGCGGCTTCGCTTACGACACCGATGTGCCCGGCGCGGTGAAGAACGTGTCCGCGCTGCACCCGCTCGGCCTCGCGCTCGTCACCGACCGTGCGGAAATCTATACGCGGCTCGCGCGTCCGCTGATGGAATTTTTCGTCTCGCGCGAGCGCTTCCTCTTCACAACCGATCCCAAGGTGAAGGGCCAGTCGGCGTCGTCGCGCCTCGGCGGCCTCGGCGCGCCACTGACCGAATACGCGAATCTCTACGCGATGTCGGGCGGGCGCACGCCGTTCTTCCGCATCGCGGCCGAAGGACTCTTCGGTCAGGACCGCGTGCTGAACCTCGAGGGAAAAATCCGCGGCGACAACTGGTCCAATGCCCTCGCGCTCTACCGCGCGACCGGCGAGCGCCGCTGGCTCGATCATGCGGTGAAGGACGCCGACGCGTATCGGCAGAAACGCGTCGCGGTGCGCCCCGCCGACTACGCCGATCCCGATTCGCGCGGGCTGTTCTTCTGGACCGCCTTCGTCCCGCAGTGGATTGAGTTGTTCGAACTCTACGAAGAAACGCGGCTGCCGCGCTTTCTCGATGCGGCTCACGCCGGCGCGCGTGAATACGCGCAGTTTGTCTGGCTCGCGCCGCGCATTCCCGACGGCGAGGTGCGCGTGCACGAGGACAGGCTCGCGCCGGCCTACCGTAGCGGTCCGCGTTTCCCGCGCATCAAGGCTGAACCCGAGACTGTCCCCGCCTGGCGCACCTCTGAGATCGGGCTCACCAGCGAGTCGGCGCCGACGAGCAAGGGCGCGCGCGGCATCTTCCTCGCGTGCTATGCGCCGTGGATGCTGCGCCTCGCGGCGCTCACGAACGATGCGTTTCTCCACGACATCGCCCGTTCCGCGATCATCGGGCGCTATACGAGTTTTCCGGGTTACCACCTCAACACCGCGCGCAACACCGCCTATGAGAAGCGCGACTTCGCGCGCCGCGGAAAAGACGAACTCAACTCGGCGACCTCGATTCACTTCAATCACATCTGGCCGCACATCGCGCTGCTGCTCGATTACCTCGTGGCGGACGCGTTCGCGAAATCGCGCGGCCAGATCGATTTTCCGGGACGCTATGCGGAGGGCTACGGCTACCTGCAGCAGCGCGTGTTCGGCGACCGCCCGGGCCGCGTTTACGACGAGAGCGGACTCTATCTGTGGATGCCGCGCGGCGCGGTGACCGTCGACCACCCGGAACTCAACTTCGTGACTGCCCGCGGTTCCTCGAAGATCGCGATCGCGCTCACCAACCAGTCGAAGTCCGCCCTGAACTCCACCGTCATCCTCTCGCGCGACCGCATCGTGTTGGCGCCGGGCGCAAACGCGAAGGTTGTCGTCTGGGAGAACAACCGGCGCGTCCGCGAAGAGCCGCTGCCGGCCGATGCCCGCATCGCGGTGGATGTCGCGGCCGAGGGAATCTCCGCTCTGATCGTAACCGGCGTTGCGCCGCGCGTGGAGTTTCAGGACCAGATTATCGGCCGCGCCGCGCATCTCCCGGCGGAAAGCGTCTGCGACCTCGGCTGGCGCGGCGCGCGCGGTGTCGTGCTGTCCTTCGGCGCCGGCGAACTGACCAGTGCCTATGTCTACCTTCCTGACACGGAGCGGGCCGTGAAAAGTTGCACCGTGCATTACCGGCAGGGGGTAGGCGACTTCAAGACCGCGGCGGATTCGGCTTACCCGTTTGATTTCACGCTGCCGGTGGCCGGAGATGCGCCACTCGAATTTTGGTTCGAAGTGGAGTTCGGCGCCGGCCTGACCGACAAGTCTCCTGTCGGTCGTCTGGTGCTCAAGTGACCCGTAGCCTCAGTAGCGCCCCGATACGCCGAAGCTCACTTTGCAGCCGTAGTCGGAGATGCTGTCGCGTCGGCCGGGCATCGGGCCCTGAAAGACCATGGGCACCGCGGTGATATTGATCGCATCGGCATACAAATCGAGATGGCTCGTCATCCGGTAGCGGGCGCTCAAGTCCCACCGGCCGATGCCGGGATTGTAGCGGAGCGAGGCGGGATTGGTGCTGAAGGAGAATAGAGCGAGCGACTTGTAGAGCCACTTGGCCCGGACCAACACGCGCCCATGGCTGTAGGAGACGCCCAGGTTGGCCGAACGCGGCACGAAGCCCGGCACGCTCGACGTGTTGCGCGGGACGTTTGAACCGTAGTCGCCGCTCGTGTTGAGCTTCGTGTAGTTCGCAAACATCCCGAGCCCCTTGAAATAACCCGGCAGAAACGTGAACTGCTGCTGGTAGGCGAACTCGGCGCCCTGGATGCGCGCGGCCCCGCCGTTCTTCGACGTCGACAGCGTGAACCCGTCGTAGAGCCCGTTGAAGCCGTTGTCGGCGCCACTCGGGATGAGGCCGGCACCATCGGTGTAGATGAAATCGCTGATGTCCTTGCGAAACACGGCGACGGACAACATGCCGACCGGCTCAAAGTAATACTCAAGCGTCACGTCGGAGTTCTTCACGTATTGCGGTTTCAGCTCGGGATTCGAGGCCGAGACCGTGCTGTTCGTATAGTTCGCCGTTTCGTTCGGCATGATGTTCGTGAAATTCGGCCGGCCGATGCCGGTCGCCCAACTGGCGCGCGCGAGCAGGTTCGGCGTGAACGCGTAGCGCGCGTGGAGGCTCGGGAAATATTTTTTGTAGTTCGAGTTGTTGGTGCGGATGACCGAGCCGAATTCCTCGAACGCTGCTCCCGCCGGGTCGGCGGTGCGCCGCGCCGCCTCCGCGGCCGTGCGCGCGGTGCGTTGCGCGGTCGTCTCGGCGCGAATGCGCTGCAACGCCTCGGCGACCGTTTCCTTCCGCGTCTGGCCGTTGACGACGACAGTGTTGAGAATGGGCCCCTGCACCGGCCCGACGCCGCGCACATCGGTTGATTCCAGGCGAACGCCACCGAGGAACGACAACCGGCCGAACGCGATTTTCCCCTGCAGGTAGCCGGCCGCAATCTGTTCGCGGGCATTGCGCAGGCTCTGATAATAGGTGCGCCGATTGTTGTAGGTATCGGCCTGAAACTCGTTGGGCGCCGACAGCCGCCGGTCCGCCAGCTTCGCCGCGCTCGGCCAGACGGCGCTCGGATAGCCACCGGTCGTCGGATTGCGCACATATTGGGTCTCGGCGAAGCGGGCAAACTGGTCGTCGTTGACGCCCGTGGCCGGGTTGCGACCCGCCACGCCGTCGGCGCCCACGTAGATGAAATTGGCCGCGTTGTTTTCAAATTCGCGGCGCTGCTCCTTGAACACGCCGCCCACCTTGAGTTCCGACGGCCATCGGGTGGCAAACGTCTTGCGCAGGTTCGCCTTCGAGCTCCACACGTCATCGTCGGTAAAGCTCAGGCCGGTGTTGTAGCGCAGCGTGCCGTAGTTGTTCAGATCCTGCGGGTCGGGACCGCCGGTGTAGCGCATCTCGGGATATTGCGTGCTCTTGCCGCGATCGAGGCGCCAGCCCACGCCGGTGAGATTGCCGGTGACGGCCCCGCGATTACCGCTGGTGTCAACTACCTGGTGACCGGGCGAAAACGAAAAATCGTAGTCGAGGTCGAGGTTTTCCCACTTGTTGCGTCCGCCCGCCAGGTAGAGTAGGCTCGTCGCCTGCACGATGGCGTTGTTCAGGCTAAAGCTCGTTGCCGTGCTCGGATTCACCAGGGCCTCCGTGACCAGTTCCGTGTAGCCCGGCGCCACCGCCGCCGCGACGGTCGTCCAATCGCGCACTTTGTTGGCGAGCTCGGCGTGGTAATAGTTGGCGCTGACGCTGGCGTAAGTCGTCCAGTTCTTGGCGAGTTCAAAATCGAGCCGCGTGCTCCCGCTGCGTCGGTAGGTGATCTTTGGCCCATCGACGTAGAAAAAGCGCGTCACGTAGGCGGGCACGGCGAGCGTGGCGAGGAAGGTGTAGCCGACCTGATCCTGAATCTGATAATAGGGCGTGTAGTTCGCGGCGAGCGTGAGTCCCACGCGGCGCTTGTCCCCGAACACCCGGGTATAGCTGGCGCTCATGGTCGGATTCATTCGATGCGCGGAATCCGAGCGCGTCTCAATGTTGCCGCCGAGCTGGTAGTCGAACGACTGCGTGACCTTCGATTGAAACGGCGTTTTCGAGCGCATGTTGATCGCGCCACCCACCGACGCCGCGTCCATCTCGGGCGTGAGCGCCTTGGTGACCTCGACGCTTTCCAGCATCGAGATGTTCGACGTCAGGGTGAACCGAAATGTCCGGGCCGTGCCCGCGACCGCGTTCGACACCGGCATCCCGTCCACGGTGACAGTGCTCAGTTCCGGCGACACCCCGCGGATGCTCACCTGATCCGGATCCGCCGAAGTGTAGCTGACCGTGATGCCCGGCAGGCGCTGCAACAAGTCGGCCACGTTGCCCTCGGCGGCGCTGCCGAAGGCGTCGGCGGACACCACGTTCTTCACGTTGTCCGCCGCGCGCTGCCGCGTGATGGCGAGGGCGTTGCCTTCGCGCTCGGCGGTAATCGTGAATGGGTCCATCTTATACACGCCTGTCGTCAGTTCCGCCTCCACCACCACGCTTTGGCCGGCGGTGACGTTCACTTTCGTCTCAAACCGATCGAGGCCCGTGTAGCTCACGCGCAGCGAGTGGGCCCCGGGCGCAACGCTCGCGATGAGGAACGAGCCGTCGCGTTCGCTGAAAACCGTCGCGGGCGCGCCGTCGAGCGACACCGCGGCGTCACCGAGGTATTCGTTCGTCTTGGCATTGCTGACACGACCGCGGATGGATCCCAGGCCGGCCTCGGCGGCAAGGGCGGATTCCGTTGCGAGGGCGAGAAACGCGAATAAGACGCGGAGGGCTGCAGGCCAATGCCAGGGTTTGTTCATGGGGGGCGGGGTTGGACGGTTTCGCCGTGCGATCACCGCGTGACGCGTGCACGGTGCTGCTGGCTTTTCACGCGGCGTCCCGCACCGCAATGTTGCGGTTGGTCAATCGTTGACGCCTCGCTTCCAGACATGTCCCTCCGGGCGGTGGCGCTTACCCGCTTTCAACGGTTGATTCCGTGCGGGCTTTCCAAGCGAGCGGTTCGCGCCAGCCTGTTTCCTTCACCCCATGCGTCCGTCCTTGTTGCTCCTCGCGTTGTCGTTCGCCGCGGTTTCCTGCGCAGCCGAAACTCCCAACGTCCTTTGGTATCGCGAGCCCGCGCGCACCTGGCACGAGGCGTTGCCCGTGGGCAACGGCCGGATCGGCGCGATGGTGCACGGTGGCGCGGACAGCGAGTTGCTCCAACTCAACGAGGGCAGCGTGTGGTCGGGCCATGCCGCTTACGTCGAAAAACCCGAGGTGCTCCGGCATCTTCCCCGGCTGCGCGAGTTGCTCTTCGCCGAGAAACACGCCGAGGCCGAGACCCTCGCCAAGCAGCACATGACCACCGTGCCGCGTCCCGACTATGGCAGCTTTCAGCCGCTCGGCGATCTGCGCCTCGAGTTCGAAACCGACATCGCGCACACGCGCGACTACCGGCGCGAACTCGACCTCGACACCGCGGTGGCGCGCACGACGTTCAAACGCGGCAGCGTCACGCACACCCGCGAAGTGTTTTGCAGCGCGCCCGATGGCGTGCTCGTGATTCGACTGACTGCGAGCCGGCCCGGGCTCATCACGTTTCGCGCTCTGCTCGGACGGATGAGCGCGGTCACGCGCGCCGAGGACGCCGCTGCCGTGTTGATGACGGGTCGTTGTGCAGAAGGCGGCACGGAGTTCGCCGTGGGACTGCGGGCGCTCGCCGAGGCGCAGGTGCCGCTCGCGCAGCGCACCGCGCGCGAGCGCTTCGGCGCCGGCGGGCTCGCCCTCAGCACGCGCACGACAATCTGGGGCCGCAGCGATCTGCGCGGCTCGACGGGACTCTTTTGGCCGGAAGCGGCGGCGTGGCTGGCGGCGCACTTCTGGGAGCGCTGGCTGTTTTCGCAGGATCGGAAATTTCTGGCCGAACGCGCGTGGCCCTACATGCGCGAGGCGGCCCGCTTCTACGTCGATACCCTCGTCGAACATCCGAAGCACCACTGGCTGGTCAGCGGCCCGTCAACTTCACCGGAGAATTCCTACGTCGCACCCGACGGCACGCGCACGGGTCTCGACATGGGTCCGGCGATGACGATGGCCCTCGTGCGCGAGTTGTTCGACCACTGCCTCGCCGCGGCCGAACTGCTCGGCACGGATCGCGAATTCGCCGCGGTCTTGCGCGAGAAGCGCGCCCGCCTCGCGCCGATCCGGATCGGCGACGACGGCCGGCTGTTGGAGTGGTCCGAAGATTTCAAGGAGCACGAGCCCGGCCACCGCCACACGTCGCACTTGTTCGCGCTGCATCCGGGCGACGAGATCTCCGTGCGTCGCACACCCGAACTCGCCGCCGCGGCGCGCATGTCCCTCGAGGCGCGGTTGAGTCACGGAGGCGGCTACACCGGCTGGAGCCGCGCGTGGCTCATCAATTTCTGGGCGCGCCTCGAAGACGGGGACAAGGCCCACGAGAGCATCGTCGCGCTCTTCAAGGACTGCACGTTTCCCAATCCTTTCGACAACCACTACCGCCCCGAAGGAAACGTTTTCCAGATTGACGGGAATTTCGGGACCACCGCCGCGATCGCCGAGATGCTGCTGCAAAGCCACGG
>JACQWL010000637.1 GCA_016209255.1 Verrucomicrobiota bacterium | reverse complement strand
GTGTAGGGGCGTCGCTTGCCGACGCCCGTTTCCACGTCGTATGGCGGGCGTCGGCGAGCGACGCCCCTACATCTCTATTGAATTGTCACGTTTAAGGTCGGATGCGCATTACCGCGCCTCAAATTCCAGCGGGGTCCGGCAAATCATCCGTTCGTTTTTCGTCGTCGCTTTCGTCGTCACGCTCTTCCCGATCGCCGCGCCGCTGCGGGCCCAGTCTGACCGCGGCACAATCGAGGGAAGGGTGCTGAATGTCTCCAGCGGAAACTTCCTGAACAATGCGCGGATCGCGGTCGAAGGCTCCAATCTCGAAACTCTGACGAACGAAAACGGCGAATATCGCCTCCCGGATGTTTCGGCGGGAGACGTCCGCCTCAAAGTTTCCTACGCGGGCATGGAAGGGCAGACTGCCACGGTGAAAGTTGCGCCCGGCGAAGTGGCCCGGAAGGATTTCGATCTCGCGCTCACCCGGAGTCAGATGACCGCCGACAAGAACGTGGTGCAGTTGGAGAACTTCGTCGTGGAGTCGACGGCGCTGAGCGCGGCGGCGGCGGCGGTCAACGAGCAGAAGATGGCGCCCAACATCAAGAACGTCATTGTGCTCGACGAGATCGGCGACCTGGGCGACGGCAACATCGGCGAATACCTGAAATACACGCCAGGTTTGTCCATCGTCTTCGGTCCGCAGACGGCGGCGACCACATCGATCCGCGGGATGCCGGGAAGCGGCGTGGTGTTCATGGTGGACGGCGCGGAGGTTTCCACGCCCTCGGCCGACCGGTCGTTCGATCTCGCGGCGAGTTCAGCGGGCAGCGTCGACCGCATCGAGGTCACGAAAGTCCCGACGCCCGATCGGCCGGCCAACGCCGTGGGCGGCACGGTGAATATCATCGGCAAGAGCGGCTTTACCAGTCCGCGCCGCATCCTCAAGATCAATACCTATGCCGCCTACAATTCGGACAACCGCCTGGTGCCGCCCGGCCTCGACGACCGGGTCGGCAGCGACCGCCATTCGAAGGCGCGGGCGATTCAGCCCGGCATCGACATCAACTACTCGCATCCGGTCAACAAGTCGTTCGCGTTCACGATCAATTTGAGCGAACTGACCCGGGTCTACGACATGGACTACGATAATCCCGGGTGGGACTTGATTCGCGGCGTCCAGACCACGTCGACGGAACAGAACGTCCTGCAGACCACCGAGCGGCAGCTCGCCTCGACCACGTTGGACTGGAGGATCAACCGGAAAAATTCCCTGCGTTTGAATCTCGAGCACGTGCAGATCAACACGCCGACGCGGCAGAACATCTTCTCGATCGCCTGGGGTGCGGGCAACACCGGGGGCGCGACTTTCACGCAAGGCGCCGCGGCGGGTGGAGACGCGGTGCGTCAGTCGATGACGTACGGTGACCGCACGCGCGGCACGTCGTCCGCGGTGCTCCGCTACGTGCACGACGGCCAGGTCTACAAGATCGACGCCAGCGCGAATTATTCGCGCAGTTGGGACGAGCGGAAGGACATCGAGCACGGATTTTTCCGCACGATCGGCACCTTGTCGCTCGGCTCGCTGATTGTCCGTGCCGACGGCTGGGACGGTGTCTATTCGCGCCGGGCGCCGAAACTCACCGTGACGACGCGCACCGGCCAGGCGGTCGATCCCTACGACAGCGCCGGACTCACGCTCAGCAATCCCACGAGCCAGCCCAACGAGATTGTCTCCGACATGAAGAGTCTCGCGGCGAACATCTCGCGCAACCTGGCCCTCGGCGTGCCGACCACGCTCAAGGCGGGCTTCACGGTCAACCGCCAGCGGAAGGACAACACCTCCATGCTGAGGACCTTGACCTTTGCCCCGCCCGCGTCCGTGAGCCGCCTGGCCGGCAGTTACGATCTGACCAACGAATCCCTCTCGGCGCAGTCGTTCTTCAACGACACCCTCAAGGTGAAGTGGGTGAGCCCGACCAAGGTCTACGACCTCTTCAAGGCGCACCCCGAGTGGTTCGTCCTCAGCGAATCGGGCGCCTACCAGTCGGGCGTGGTGAACTCCAAATACTTCGAGGAAACGATCTCCTCGGCCTACGTGCGCGGGGACGTGAAGTTTTTCGACAACAAGCTCTGGTTGGTCGGCGGCGTGCGCTTCGAACGCACCGCGGACTATGGCGCGGGGCCGCTCGACGACGTTCGGGCGACCTATCAGCAGGACGCCAGCGGCAATTTGCTGCGCGACGCCGCCGGCAGGCTGATTCCGGTCACGACCGATGCCCTCGCGACCTTCAAACGACGCTATGCGGAGCGTGGCGCCGAGGCCCGCCGTCGCTACTCCGGCTACTATCCGAGCCTCAACGTCACCTATCACGTGACGGACGCGATTATCGCCCGCGCGGCCTTTGCCCAGACGCTGGGCCGGCCGAACCTGACCGAGGTCATCCCGGGCATTACGGTCTCGGATCCGGCCTCGGCGGTCCGCACCGCAACCATCGTCAACTCGGGCTTGCAGCCCTGGTCAGCGAACAACTACGACCTGTCGTTCGAAGGATATGGTATCCGGGGCGCGGTCGTCTCGCTCAGTCTTTTCAAAAAGGACATCAGGAACTTCTTCACCCAGATGCGCATCCCGGCGACGCTGCCGCTGCTGGAAAGTTTTGGCCTGTCGGACGACTACCTCGACTACGAGATCCTCACCAAGACGAACGGCGGAAATGCCTCGGCCGAAGGCTACGAAGTGAGCTGGCGTCAGTCGCTTTCTTTTCTGCCGCCATGGGCGAAGGGATTTTCGACGTATGCCAATGCCACGATCTCGCACCTGAGCGGCCCCAACGCCTCGGACTTCACTCCGTTTGCCCACAAGAACATCAACTGGGGCGTGAGCTACATCCGCCGCGCGTTTTCGTTCCGGTTCAACGTCGCCTTCGCCTACAAGGTGACGGGCGCGGCGGCGGCGGCGAGTGCGACGGTTCCCGCGGGGACCGCCTCCTATGTCGCGCCGCAGATCACGCACGACTGGTCCTTCGAGTATCGCTTTGCCAAACGGTTCACGGCCTATGGCGGCGCGCGCAATTTCAATGGCGCCAACAAGCGCACGGAGCGTGTCGGCCCCGGCACGCCGGCGTGGACGCGCCCGCAGGTGTATCAGAACTTTGGCACGCTGGTCACGGTGGGTGTGCGTTCCGAGTTTTGAGCGGCGAAGCTCCCGAAGCGACGCGAGTGACTTTTGGGTCGAAACGACGCTGTCTTCAGTCGCGGGTGCTGCGCAGATACGCCAGCAAGTCGGCCATTTTGGGTTCGGTGAGGGAGGCTTCGAGGCCTTCGGGCATGAGCGAAACGCCCAAGGGTTCGTAGGCCTCGATCTGGTGGCGCGGAATCGTCTCCGTGCCACCGAGTCCGCGGATCACCATCGCCTCGTTCGATTCGGACTCGATGATGCCCACGTAGCTCCGCCCAGCGTTTGTCCGGAGGGAGTAGCTTTCCCAGGGCGCGAAGCGGAGCCACGGCCATCGCCGCCTGGATCGCCGCCAGGCAGGGAAGGAGCAGACAATGGCTCCGCCGTTTCAAGGGCAGTCGGAGGGTACGCATGAAGAGGGGAAGTGAGAGCGAGAGTATACCGCAAAATCTTCTGTTGAATTTGAAGAGCCCGCAAAGACTATTACAAGGCGCGCACGACCGCACGCGTTGATTTCCTTCGAGGCCCTCATGCTCCTCACCCGATATCTATTCCCACTCGCCGCGCTGACCTTCGCGTTTATCAGCACCTCCGCGCTTCGCGCCGCCGACGCCGCCCGAGTTCCGGGAGTCTTCCGTGCCGGAGCCGCCACCCCGGCAGCTTCACCATCAGCCTCGCCAATGGCTACCATGGTTACCTCCCGACGCCCGAGCAGCACCAACTCGGCGGCTACGAAACCTGGCGCGCCATTTCCGCGTGCCTCGAAGTCGACGCGAGCACGAAGATCCTCGCCGGCCTCGAAGAACTCGTCAGCCAACTCAAGTGACCCCTCTAACCTCAGCCGAGAGGCGCGGCGAAAACCTTCCTAAGCCGGATCCATTCAATCGCCAGACCTTGTTTTTGCCCGCGCCGAATCGTTTCGCCTACGGGAGCCGCCGAATCTTAATCTCGCGAAAGTAGAAGGTGCTCTGGTCGTCGTGGGCCTGCAACGCGATGGCGCCTCCCGCAGGGCGCAACAACCGGCCCGCCCGCTCGGGCGGGCGCACCGGTTTTTCCGGCTCCGTGTAGTCCACCGTCCGGGTTTCATTAATCCAGACCTGGATGCGTTTGCCCTCGACCCGAATGGTCACCGTGAACCACCTGGACTCATCAACCGCGGGAGATTTATCGATGTCGACGATGGCATAAAGACTGCCGGTCTTGCGCTTCTCCTTCGTCGAACTGTTCAACTGCACTTCGTAGCCGTTGCGCAGATGCAGCAGGCCGTCGCGGGTCTCCCGATCGGTGTGAAAGAAAATGCCGGAGTTCGAATTCGGTTCCCCGCGCACGGTCGCCACCAGTTCGAAGTTGCGAAAGCTTTCCTCCCCTGCCTTTCGGTTCCCAACGAAGAAGAGGTGGCCGCGATTTTTCGGATGCGTGGCGTGGGCCTTGAGGACGCCCTCCGCGACCGTGAACGCCCCGGGGTCGGCGTTCGCCTGCCAGCCAGAAAGATCCCGGCCGTTGAACAACGCCTGCCAGCCCGGATCCGACGCGGCAGCGCACAGGGGAAGGCAGAGGAAAAGCGGGCCAAACCAGGAAGTTTTCACGCGCCCGAGTGTGACCGATATAATTGCCGATAGGGAACTGGATTCTCTCAGATGAGGTCCTTCCGCAGCGCGAGCAGGCCGATGATCGCCTGATCGCGTTCCTTCTCCAGCTCCACGATGGATCGGCCGGCGGCTTCCTCGCGTACGCCTTGGATAATCATCCGCTGGACTTCGGGCGACAAGACCGGCTGGCCGAGATCCTGCCACCAGCGGGAAACGGGGCCGGCGAGATGGTTCATGAACTGCGCCATTCCGCCCTGACCTCCGCCGAGGTGGAAGATGAGATTCGGGCCCATCACCCCCCAGCGAAGCCCGGGTCCACAGCTCACCGCGGCGTCGACATCGGCCACGCTGACCACGCCCTCGGCCACGAGGTGAACCGCCTCGCGCCAGAGCGCCGCCTGCAGCCGGTTGGCCACGTGCCCCGCGACTTCCTTGTTCAGCCGGATCGTACGTTTTCCCATCCGGGTGTAGAATTTCTCCGCCCGCTCCACGGTTTCCAGCGACGTCGCCTTGCCTCCCACGACTTCGACGAGCGGGATCAGGTGCGGTGGATTGAAGGGGTGGCCGATGACGCATCGCTCGGGGTGGCTGCAGCCGGCTTGAATCGCACTCATCGTGAGGCCCGATGAACTGGAGGCCAGAATGACCGCCGGCGGCAGCATGGCATCGAGATCGGCAAACATCTTCACCTTGAATTCCACCCGTTCCGGGCCGCTCTCCTGCACGAAATCGACTCCGGTGACGGCGGCTTTGAGGTCGGCGGTGAAACGCAGCCGATCCCGTGAAGCTCCAGGCGACAGTCCCAGTTGAGTGAGGACTGGCCAAACCCGATCGATATAGCTCGTCAACTCACCCTCCGCGCCGGGCCGGGGGTCGGTGGCGGCCACCTCCAGCCCTCGCGCCAGGAAATGGGCCGCCCAGCTGGATCCGATGAGCCCGGTGCCGACAACGGCAACGCGCCGAATGGTGTCATCCGTTTGCATGATTTTATATCGGTTTCACGCGCCTCGAGTCGCACGGTCGCCAAACTTTGTCAGGGCGAGAAAATTTTCCAGCGGAGTTCCGCGGGGAATCTCGCAGCCTGCGCCCACCGCCCACGCCGGGCCGGCCGCATTTTGGCAGGCTTGCAGTGCCGCCGTGATCGCGGCCGGCGGGCCGGGCAGGACCGTGCGAACCGGGTGGAGGTTTCCTGCGAGGATCTGGCGCGGCCCGGTTTTCTCGCGGGCAAAGGCGAGATCGACGGGATAGTCCACGTCGATCAGATCGGCGCCGAGGCGGCCCATGGCATCGATCAGGTGCGTCGTATTCCCGCAAATATGCAGGCGCACCCGCGCGCCCATCGCATGGATGCCGTCGACCATGCGTTTCTCCGCCGGCCAGATGAATTCATCGTAAAGCTGGCGGCTGATCAAGGAAGCCGCGGCGTCACCGATGCCGACGATATCCGCGCCCGCCTCGACCTGGGCCGCGGCAAAGGAGAGTTCCATCTCGATCACGAAATCGATGAGCGAACGCACGAAGGCGGAGTCGTCGAGAAAATCGAGCATCAGCGTGTTGATGCCCCGCAGGTCAGCCGCCTCGGCACAGGGGCCCTCAATCCAGCCTTCAATGAAATGGGTGTCGCCCGCATCCTTCTTCAGGAGACGCACCGCGGCGACGCGGTTTGCCATCCGGCTGCCGGGCCGGTGCGGGTCGGGGCGCTCAAGCGTGGCCAGCCGGTCGGGATCGGTGAGCAGCGCCTGGGCTTCGTCGATGGCGGGCGGCGCGTCGGGGGGATAGAAGATCACCGCTCCGCAATCCGCCGCCTCCGTGGCCGGGTCTGAAATCACGCTGACATGATCCGCGCCAAATTGCCGTGCGACCTTCACTTGCGCGGCGGCCTGCACTTCAGCCTTGGTCGCGTATTCGAAATACGGCGCCCCGATTCGATCCGCCGCCCACATCATCGTGATGGGCAACGCGGGAATCGCGTCAACCGGCTGATGGTTGAAAAAGGCAAGCAGGCGTTCGCGGGGGTTCATCGGATGGCGCGGTGGGCCGAAATTTCGCGGATTGTGACTATTCAGGAGGCGTCGGGCGGGACGCCGACCGAGTTGTTGCGATTGAAAATTGAGAATTGAAAATCGGGAATCGCCAATTGCGGTTCGCGTCGTCGCCGCGTTCGTCATTCCTCCCGCCTTGGCCAGCGACCTGCCGCCCGAACCGGAGGTCCGGCAACGCATCGACGACGTTCCCGCTGCGCGCCGCGAAGCGCCAAGCCCGCTCCGACAGTTTCGCGTGGTTCATGGCTGTAATCACCGCACCACACCATCGGAAATTCCAAGTCTCAGATTTTCAATTATCAATTTTCAATTCTTCGCAACACCTCAGGAGGCATCTTGGGGTGGAATGTCTGCTGAGTAGTTGCGAATTTTTCAAACTGACCCACTACGCGCCGGGGAGCGTCCGGTGCAATTTTCCGCGTTTGAGGCGGAAAAGGTGCATCCGCCCGCAGCGGCCCGGCGCTTTTTTCTTGCCGGGCACTCGCACGGCTCAAGTTTGGCGCGGATCGTTGTTGCCGGGACTCGATTCAGGTCAAAGTGTGCCGCGCGAATGCCGCTGCTGCGTTCGAGGAATCGGACCACGCACAACCACTCCCACAAGATTTTATGCCAACGCCCCGCACCGCCTCCCCGTCCCTTGTTCTTGCCGCCGCGCTGCTCGCCGCCGGCGCGCCCGCCGCGTTTTCCCAGGCTCCCCAGCACCCGCGATTCACTCCGGAAATCGAAACGTTTGTCGAAAACTTCAAGCCGGGGGGAATGGACCTGGCCAAGGAAATCAAGGTGCTTCCTCCCGGGGAGAGCCTGAAGCGGCTGCATCCCGCCGAGGGTTATGCGGTTGAACTCGCCGCCAGCGAGCCCGTGATCCGCCAGCCCCTCGACATGCAGTTCGACGAGCGCGGACGCCTTTGGGTCGTGCAATACCTCCAGTACCCATTCCCGGCCGGCCTGACGGTCACCGCCTACGATCAATACCTGCGGGCGGAGTACGATCGCGTTTCCCCTCCGCCGCCGAACCATTTCCGCGGCGCCGACAAGATCACGATCCTCGAGGACAAGGACGGAGACGGCAACTACGAGACGCACAAGAACTTTCTCGAGGGCTTGAACATGGCCACCAGCATCGCGCTGGGCAATGGCGGCGTCTGGGTATTGATGTCGCCCTATTTGCTTTTCTATCCCGACAAAGATGGCGACGACATTCCCGACGGGGATCCCGAGGTGCACCTCACCGGTTTCGGCCTGGAGGACACCCATTCGCTGGCGAGCAGCCTGCATTGGGGCCCCGACGGATGGGTCTACGGCGCGACGGGCAGCACCACCAATCTCGAAATTCAGGGCATCCGTTTGCTCGGGCAGGGCATCTGGCGCTACAACCCGAACACCAAGATATTCGAGGTGTTCGCGGAAGGCGGCGGCAATACCTTCAGTTTCGAGTTCGACAAATACGGCCGTGCCTACTCCGGCACCAACAATGGCGCCACCCGCGGATTGCACTATGCGCAGGGCGCGACCTATGTAAAAGGCTGGACCAAGCACGGACCGGCCATGAATCCGTTCATCTTCGGGTTCTTTGAGCACATGGGGCATCAAGGATACACGCAGCGGTTCCCCCAAAGCTTTCTGTTCTACGAAGGCGGTCTGCTCTCCAAAATCGACGGCCAGATCGTCGTCGGCATGGGCTTGACGAACCGGGTGCAGGCCAGCCAGGTGTTCAAGGCGACGTCCAGTTTTCGCACCGTCGACAGCGTTGCCCTCATCACTTCCGACGACCGGGCGTTCCGTCCGGTCGACGTCGAGCAGGGACCCGAGGGCGCGGTCTATGTGGCCGACTGGTGCGACCCGCGGCTGAGCCACCTCAATCCGCGCGACACCTGGGACAAGGCGAACGGCCGCATCTTCCGCATCGTGCCCGCAAATTTCGTCCGGCCCGCGCCGCTCGATCTGCGGAAGACCTCGACGCCCGATTTGATCAAGTTGCTTTCCCATCCCAACCGGTGGCATCGCGAGGAAGCGCGCAAGCTCCTCTCGCACCGGCCGGAACCGATCACCGCGACGTTGCGGGCGATGCTCGCCAACAATGACGAAGCCGCCCTCGAGGCATTGTGGATCTTGAATCTGCGGGGAGAACTCGACAACGCCCAGTTGCGAAAAACGCTGGGGCACGCGAATGAGCACGTCCGCCGTTGGTCCGTGCGGTTGCTGGGGGATCAAAACAGCGTCAATCCGGAGGGGCAGGCCGCCCTGGTCGCCCTGGCCAGGACGGAGCCGAACGCGGAAGTCCGCAGCCAGCTGGCCAGCAGCGCCAAGCGCCTGCCGGCCGGGCAGGCTTTTCCGATCATCCGCCAGTTGCTCGCCCACGATGAAGACGTCGGTGATCTGCATATTCCGCTCCTGATTTGGTGGGCGATTGAGAACAAGCTCGACACCGGCCGGGAGGAGTTGATGGCGCTGGTGCACGATCCCGCGGTGTGGAAGATGAAGATCTTCTCCAAGTTCATCGCCGAACGGGTGGGCATGCGTTTGACGGCGGATCAAGGTCCGAACAAATACTATACTTTGAAGCAGGGAGTCTATTCCGGATGGCTGATCGAACGCTGGCCGCCCCACTTGCGACGGAATCTGGAGGCTGGCGCGCGATTGCTCCAGGCGGCGCCGGGCGACGCGGATGCCGACCTGCTGGTAGCGGGCATGGCGGCGGGTCTCACCGGACGCCCGGTGGAGAGTGTGCCGCCGAACTTGAAGGACCTTGTGGGCAGGCTGTGGACCAGCCGGCCCCATTCCGCGCCCTTGGTTACACTGGCCGCCCGGTTGGGGCACCCCGCGGCTCTTCCGGAAGCCGTGGCGATGGTGAAGGGCGCCAAGTTGAACGCTGCGGATCAGGAGCAACTCCTCGACCTCTTCGCGGCCACCGGCTCGGCGGACGCCATTCCGCTTGTCGCCGACCTGCTCCGGAAGGAGAAAAACGAACAACGCCGCAGAAAACTGCTGGATGTCTTGAACGGATTTGAGCAACCGGCGGCGGCCGAGGTGTTGATCGAACTCTTTCCCACGCTCGGTCCCCGTTTGCAGGTTGTCGCCCAGCGCATGTTGAGTGAGAAATCCGGCTGGTCGCTCGCGATGCTGCAACGGATGAACCTGGGGTCCTTCGATCCGGGAGTGTTGAGTTCAACCAACGTGGCCGCGATTCGTGCCCACAAGAACCCGCAGCTCGACGCGCTGCTGAGCCGGCACCAGCAAAGCAAGACGACTGATCCCGCCGAGCGGATGGCGTTGGAGCTTTATGAGCAGGGCCGGGCAGCCTACGCGCTGAACTGCGTCGCCTGCCATCAGGAGAACGGACAAGGACTCATCGCCCTGGCGCCTTCGCTCGTCGCCTCGCCCTTTGTGCAGGAAGGCGAAGTTCCGATGGTGCGAATCGTCCTGCACGGAAAGGAAAATTCCGGGCGCGGGTTCGTGATGCCACCCCTGAAGCACCTCGACGACGCTCAAATCGCCGCGGCCATCACGTACGTCCGGCGGGAGTTCGGCAACAAGCCGGGCATGGTCACGCCGGCAAAAGTGGCGGAGATTCGCGCCGCGACCTCCGACCGGCAGAAATTATGGACCGACGCCGAGCTGAAACTCCTGTCGAATTGACCTCGACCTGTTCGTGAGCGGTCGGGGCGCCGCGGGCCGGCGCCCGCCCTGCAAGGTGGAAACGGGCGGCGAATAAACCCGGCATCGTGGGGCGTTCCGGATTCGCCGGCGGGCCGCAATAAAGTGTCACTTATTACGTGACACTCCCGTGCGAGTTTCGAATGAGACGTCGACTATAGTGTCACTTAATACGTGACACTGTCGAACGATTCTCGAGTGAAGCGCCGACTTTAGTGTCACTTAATACGTGACACTGTCGAACGTCTCTTGAGTGAAGCGCCGACTTTAGTGTCACTTAATACGTGACACTGTCGAACGATTCTCGAGTGAAGCGCCGACTTTAGTGTCACTTAATACGTGACACTTTTCCGGGGGGCCCCTTTTCGCGAGCGCCGCCGAATTCCGGGATCGTCATTGGCGCCGCTTTGGGCCATCGCCGAAGCCATGTCCACGCGCATTGCCACGGTCGAAACTTTTTTCGCGAGCTATCCGGTCGTCGGGAAATTCAAGTTTTTCAAATCCGCCGAGGGTCGCCCGCCGATGCGGGACACGGTCGCGGTGAAGATCACCGATGAGGCCGGCCGCGTGGGCTGGGGGCAGAGCGTGCCTTCACCCACGTGGAGCTATGAGACCCGCGAGACCGTGCGCACCACCATCGACTGCCATCTCGGTCCGGCCCTCATCGGGCTCGATGCGCTCGACACCGATGCCGTCTGGCGGGTGATGAACCGGACCATCGCGCCTTCGTTCTCCACCGGACAACCGATCGGCAAGGCGGGCATCGACCTCGCGCTCTTCGATCTGACCGGCCGGATCCTGCAACAGTCCGCAGCCGGGCGATGGGGACGCGCTGGGCGCCCGCAGGTGACGCTGAGCTGGACGGTGGACGCCCAGGAGGTGGAGGCCGTCGCGGCCATCATTGCCGAAGCGCAGGCGCGGGGTTTTCACAACTTCAATGTCAAGGTCGGTGTCGACGGCGCGTTGGATGTGCTCGTCTGTCGCGAGATCCGCCGGCTCGCGCCGGAGGCGTTTGTGTGGGTCGATGCGAATGGCGGCTATGACCTGGAGACCGCGCTTCGCGTTGCGCCACGGTTCGCGGATCTCGGCATCGCCGGGTTCGAGCAGCCGCTGGCCGCGAACCGGCTCACGGGCTACCGGCGGTTGCGTGAGCAGAAAGCGCTGCCGATTCTCATGGACGAGCCCATCGTGTCGCTCGCGGATTTGCAGGAGTTTCATCAGCTCGGCCTGCTCGACGGGGTGGCGATGAAGGTGTCGCGCTGTGGCGGGCTGACCGAGGCGCGCCGCATCGTCGAATACATGCAGCAGCACGGGCTGCTCTTTTTTGCGAGCGGCCTCACCGATCCCGATCTCTCGTTATCGGCCAGCCTGCTACAGTTCGGCGCCTACGGGCTCGAGCGGCCCGCGGCGCTTAATGCTCCGCAGTTTCTCAGCGGCTCCATTTTGCGCACCGCCCTCACGATCCGCGGCGATCAGGCGCAGGTGCCCGCGGGATACGGGCTCGGGGTCGAGGTGGATGAAGCGCGGCTCAATGCTTGGCCCTACAAAACCGAAACGTGAATTCGGAGGCAATTGCGATGCGCCCCGCCAAATCATCACCAATAATGAAATGTTGCCGTCGCAGGTCCTTTGGCCAACATTCGGTTGCCCGCGCCAATGCCTGGGCTCGAGTTCATTGACCTGCCGCCCCCTGGCGCCGGCGCCCCAACCATGAACACCATCATTGCCACTCCCCGTCTCTTGCCATTGCGCACGCAATGTTTTCTTTCGGCTTTGTTGACCGCTCTTTTGCTCGCTGGCGGCGCCGTGCCGTCCGCGTTGGCCGCCGTCTCCGACGCCGCCAGCGGCGTGATTTCCGGCAACGTGAGCAACTCCGGCACGGGCAACCTGCTCGAGGGCGCCCGGGTCGAAGTGCCCCAGCTCGGCCTCGTCGCGCTCACCGACAACACCGGGCGCTTCGTGCTCAGCGGCGTGCCCGCCGGCGCCCACGAGCTGGTCGCGTCCTACACCGGCTTGGATCCCTTGAAGGCATCCGTGACGGTCGCAGCCGGCCAGCGCGCGATCCGCGACTTCGATCTCACGAGCGGCATCTACCAGCTTGACGCTTTCAAGGTCACCGGCGAGCGGGAGGGCAATGCGCTCGCCATCACCGCCCAGCGCAACGCGCCGAACGTCAAGAATATCGTCGCCATGGACGCCTATGGCAATCTGCCCAACATGAACGCGAGCGAGCTCGCGGTGCTGCTTCCCGGCGTCGCGGGCAACGTGAACGACGAGGGCAATTTGAACGCTTTCACCATCCGCGGCATGGGTCCGGGCTTGAACACCATCACGATCGACGGCGCGCTCATGGGCAGCCAGGGGGGCGGCGCCCGGGAGACGCGCATTCACACCATCACCGGTTCGATGTTCGAACAGCTTGAGCTGGTGAAGGGCCACACGCCGGACAAGGGCATGGATTCGCTCGGCGGCACGGTCAACCTGAAGAGCCGCTCGCCGCTCAGCATGAAGGAAAGGCGCCGGACCACGTACAATTTCTCCGGCCGGCTCGCTCCGGCCGGCACCGAGCAGATTCCCCTGCGCGCGGAGCACCGGTTCCACCCCATCCTCAATGTCGCCCATCAGCAGTTGTTCGATCTTGGGGGTGGCGAGCGCAACCTCGGCGTCGCCGTCAATCTGTTCTACAGCGAACAGGCCGTCGGCTACTTCTCCACGACGCGCGATTTTCAGAACACCCCCAACCAGCCGGCGTATCTGTGGGACTACGGCACCGAGGACAACTACAACAACCGGAAGCAATCGAGCGTGAACGCCAAGTTCGATTTCCGGCTTTCTCCGCGCACCAAGGTTTCGTTCAACGGGATTTACAACGACGCCATGGAGCGCTTCCGGCTGCGCTACAATTTCCGCGCGTTCACCGGCAACGCGACCACCGTGCCGAACGCGACCACCTCGGGCGTCATCCCAGGCTTCACGGCGCGGGTCACCGCGGTGCGACCCGTGGCGGCCGCGACGATCGACATCAGCTCGCGCATGTCGCAGTTCTACCATCGGCAGCGGCACTTTGACCTCGGCGCCGAACACGAATTCGGCCCGCTCCAGCTCGATTACAATGCGGTCCGGAGCATTGACCGCATCCGCAGCGGCGGCGGCGACGGCGGCGTGCTCGTCAACCGCGTCACCGGCGTGGGTTGGATCCTGGACCGCACCCAATCGGACCTCTACCCGCGCTTCATCCAGACGGCGGGGCCCGACATCGGCAACCCCGCGAGCTATCGGCCGAACAGCTACAATTTCGCCGACACGCGCACCAACCACGAAATCCTGCAGCTGAGCGCCAACGCGCGCTACAAGCTGCCGACGGAGATGACGCTCTACGTCAAGACCGGCGCCCGCCTGCGGGAGGAATTGGTCGGCAACGAGAGCAAATCCAAGCGCTTTAATTTCCTGGGCACCAATTCAGCCCAGCTTCCGACCGATCCCACGATCAAGACGTTCGGGGACCACAAGACCGGGCTGAAAATTCCCGGGTGGAACGCCAACGCGATCGCCCGCGGCCGCACGCCGCTCGACACCGCGCTCTGGACGGAGGACCGCTACTTCTACGAGTCGTCGAAATACACCGGCTCCCGCGCCGTGACCGAAACCGTGACGGCGGGGTACGTCATGGCGCAGGGCAAAATCGGCAGCGCCGGCTTTCTCGGGGGCGTGCGCACCGAAAAGACGGAGGACGACAGTTGGGGCTGGGTACGCGCCCGGGTCGCGAGCACGGCGGCCCAGCAGCTCGCCGATCCGGTGGGCGCGGCGCAGCGGGACTACGCCAACACCCTGCGCAAGATTTCCGGCAGCTATACGAAATCGTTTCCGAGCGCCCACCTCACGTATGACCTCACACGCAGTTTTCGAGGGCGCGTCAGTTGGTCGACGAGCTTTGGCCGGCCGCCGTTGTCCAATCTCCAGCCGAATGAATCGATCAGTGAGACCAACCAGACGCTCACGATCAGCAATCCCAGCCTGCGCCCGCAAACGGCGGAGAACTGGGATGCGGCGCTCGAGTATTATTTCGAGCCAGTCGGCAGTCTCTCCGTCGGCTGGTTCCACAAGACGATCGAGGATTACTTCGTCAGCGGAATCCAAAGCGGGACGGTTGGCACCGGCGCCGACAATGGCTATGGCGGCGAATATGCGGGATTCACCATCCTGACCCGCTCGAATCTCGGCACCGCCGTCGTGCAGGGCTGGGAATTCAGCTACCAGCAGCAATTCACCTTTTTGCCCGGACTGCTCAAGGGCCTCGGGCTGTCGGTCAACTACACGCTCCTCGACACGCACGGCAATTTCGGGGGGACGGTCACCCGCACCACCGGCCAGGTGCCCGGGTTCATTCCGCGCAGCGGCAATGTCAGCCTGAGCTGGCGCTATCGCGGTTTCGGCACGCGCATCACCGCCAATCGTGTTGGCGACTACATCCGCAATTTCACCGCGGTCGGTTCCGGTGCGAATCAGTATACCAACGCCCGCATGGTCGTAAACGTTGGCGTCGCCTACCAATACAAGCCGTGGCTCAGCTTCTCGATCGACGCCCAGAATGTGTTTAACGAAGTGCAATCCTGGTATCGCGGGATCCCCGATCAAATCTCGCAGGTCTACATTCCCGGCCCGACCGTCACATTTGGGGTGAGCGGGAGGTTCTGAGAACCGGATACGTTTGAGACGGCGGGAGGCGGGCTTTACGCCCCGACCGAATACGTTGGCGTTTTTTGTAGGAGCTTGCTTGCAAGCGATGGCAGCACCGGGGCGCATCCATCGCCTGCAAGCAGGCTCCTGCATCCGGTCAACGCATCGGGGCGCGCGTCATACCCCGACTGCATCGTTCCAGCTCACTTCCCCTGCGCCGCCCACGCCTTCATCAGCGCGATGTTTTTCTCGGTGACGGTCTCGCCTTTGCCCTTGTTCGCGCGGCCGCCGAGGTAAACGTCCATATCGCTGTCATACATCGCCTCGGATTCCGGGCCCTTGTCCTTGGTCTCGACGATCCAATGATCGAGCCGGCCGCGGAGTTTTTCGAGCGTCGCTTTGTGCGCCGGATCGCCGGCGAGGTTCTTCACCTGCCAGCGATCGGTGGTCCATTCGTAAAGCTCCTCCGGCGGGCGCGTCGGGCTGAAGAGCAGCTTTTCGGTCAGCGGCTCGAGTTTGCCGGCGTCGTGCAGGGCGCGCAGCGTTCGGACGATGGACTTGCCGTCCTTGTAGGCATTGGGCTGCAGGTGCGGACGCAGCGGGTAAAAGTTGCGGATGTAGAGAAAACGATCGCTGCGCACGCTGCGGATGCGCTCCACGGTCTCATCGCACCGGTCGCGAGCGGCGAAGACAAACTCGCGCGGCTCGTAGCCCGGCGCCAAAATGTTCTTCGCCTGCATGGCAGCCGGAAGCGGAATGCCCGCGGCCGCCAGCGAAAGGGCGGACAGGTCGATGTGTTCGATTAGATCTTCGCGCACCTTGCCCCTGGCCACACCCGGCCCGCGCACCACGAACGGAATGTGCGTGCCCTCGTTGTAGAGAAACTGCTTGCCGCGCGCATGGCTGATGCCGTGGTCCGTCATGAAGATCACCAGTGTCTGGTCGAGGATGCCTTCCCGCTCCAGGCGGGCGATGACCTCGCCCACATGCTTGTCGGTGAAGCGGACGGCATCGAGAAACGCCGCCCAGTCGCGCACCAAAACCGGGTCGCGCGGATAATACGGCGGCAGGGTGACCTTGGCCGGATCGGTGGCGCGACCGAACTCCTCCCGGGCGCGCGCGGAAAGTTTTTGCGCACTCGCATCGTCGCCCCCGCGCAGTTTTCCCCCGGCGAGTTGCACCTGCATGAAGAACGGCTGGTCCGGTTTGCGACCCGCCCAATCGCTACTGTCATACATCCTGGCGTCCCATTCGAAGTTGTAGTCCGTCTTGCCGAGACCATCGCCGCCGCCCTTCTTCCCCTTGCCCGCCTTTTCCTTGCCCGCCCGGCTTCGCCCGGGCAGTCCGCTGCCGATGCAGGTGTAATAGCCGGCCTTTTGAAGGAGGGCGGGAACTGGCACGACGCCGCCGGGCAGATGGATTTTCTCGACGCCGCGTCCGCTCCGATGGTGGTGCGCGCCAATGCTGGTCTGGTACATGCCGGTGACAAGAGCCGAACGGCAGGGCGAGCAAACGGGC
>JACQWL010000636.1 GCA_016209255.1 Verrucomicrobiota bacterium | reverse complement strand
GTCGCAGGGCGATGACGAGCGAGCCCGCGAGCAGCACGGCTCCGGCGGCGCAGAGCAGGAGATTGCGCAAAAGCCGCCTGGGCCAGTAGCGAAACGTCACGCGGTAGTTTCCGGCGGCTTCGACAACGACGCCCTTGAACGCGTGGTTGAGCCGAAGGACGGGGGCCTTCCGGCCGTTAATCTCGGCGCGGTCATCGCCGGGCCAGAACACTTCGTTGAGCACGACGACCCCCGGGCCGCTCGCCTTCACCTCGAAGGTCGTGGTGTTTTCGGTCAGCCGGTAGCCCGTGGCGGGGATTACGGTGCGCCCGCCGAGATCACGGGGCAGCGGGGGGAGCGGGGAGAGGGCGCTTGGCGGCGTCCGCACCTCGCGCTGGGCCGCCGCGAACGGCCGGCCATCGCCCGCCCTGATTGCATGGACGAATTCCTCCGCCTGATCGTAGACGGCGAGCCGGTCGGTAAAGAACGCGCGGGGCCACGCGGTCGGGCTCTCGTAGACATCGAGGTCGGCAATCTTGGCGAGTTTCAGGGAGCGCCCGAGCAGGCCCTGATCGCTCTGCAGGTCGAGATACCAGCGAACATTGAGCGCGTCGAGAAACGGGCGGGCCGCGCCTACTTTCTCCGGTTCGACGTAAAGCCGCCACTCCCATAATTTCTCGACGCCCGAGACGCCGACCAGCTCGCGAAGATACCGGTTCACCAGCGCGTCCGGGCCGTGAACGGTTTCGAGCCCGTACACCCCGGTCCACCCCGGAAAAAAGTTTCCCCGCAGCCCGAAGCCGCGCGATGGCTCCTGCCGCTGGGCGGCGCGGACGAACTCCACCGCCCCGGATTTCGCCTGAAAATTCACGCGCGGCGTGGGCCGATGGACGTAGTTCCCAAATCCGACCGCCGCGGCATGCAGCCCCGTCCGCCAGAGCATCATCGCCATGGCGAGCGCCATCATCAGACCCAGGGCGGGGGTGAGTTGCCGGGTGAGCGCCCGACGCGCCGCCCAGCCGAGGAAAACCACGGCGGCCGGCAGGACGGCGAGACTGGCCCAGACAAAGTCGCTCACCGGAATCACCTGACCGGGTTGGAGAGAGGTGAAGGTCGTGCCATTGCCGAAGACCGGGCGCTGGCTCGCCTGCCGGAATCCAATCCAGGCAAACACGAGCGCGAACAGCAGCAGCCCGCAGACGGCCAGGTCGCCCCGGCCTTCGGGCGTGCGCAGGCGGCTGGCGGCGGTCGCGAAACCGACCCCGGCGAGGACCGACCAGAGCACGAGCAGCGCACAGCTGAACGTGTTGTCGACATGCTCGACGTTGGCGAGAAACGGGATCTGCACGATCCAGCTGGCTGGCACCAGCCCAAAGGCAAGCGCGAGCGGCACGAGAGCGCTCGCGGCCAGCGCGGTGACCGGGCGGATCGCGCAACTGAGGCGCAGCGTGGCGAGGAAATAGAGCAGGCCGGCGAGAATCAGGAAATTCACCGACGGATTGAACGTGCGCTCCTCAATCATGAGCGGCCGGTAGAAGATCTCGTCGAAGGCGCCGAGCAGCATGCCGGGCTGAATCTGGTAGGCGGTTTCGCCGCTGTAGGTCGTGTAGGCGTTTTTCAGCGTGTTGAGAAACGTCGCCCAGATCGGCGCGGTCAGCAGAACAAAGAGCACGCCGGCCCAGGCCAGCCCGGCGAATTTCGCCAGCCGGACGCGCCAGGGCGCCGGGTCGGCCAGGAGCACGCAGGCGCCCGAAAAATTCATGCAGAGCAGCAGCATGTACGCCTCCTTCGCGGTGCCACTGTTCATCAACGCCAGATTCGCGAGCATCAGGCCGGCGGTCCACCCGGCGGCGGCGCGCCGGGTGGCGGCCTGCGCCACGCGCACCCAGCAGTAGAGCGCCCAGGGCGCGTAGCAGAGGCTGAAAATGGCCGGATGGTTGAGCCGGTAATAAAAGAAACCGAGAAAAGGGGCGGCCACGGTGACGAGCAGGGAAGGGATCAGGGGACTAAAAGACCAAGGGACCAAGGGACGAAGGGACGAAGGGACCAGGGGGCCGGGGTCGGCTCCGCCGGCCTCTTGGTCTTTTGGACCCGTGGTCTTTTGGTCTCTCGTGACAGCCAGTACCAGCAGGCCGAGCGCGGTGGCGAAGAGCCATTTCACGACGAGATATTTCAGATCCCACGCCCACGCCGCTCCCTTCGCGAGCACGACCAGCAGCTGCAGGGGATCGCCGAACATCGACTGGCCCTGACCCAGCAGGGGCGTGCCGGCCGAGTTGTAGCGATTCCAGAGCGGCAGCTCCCCCTGCGCCAGGGCGCGCTGTTGAATCATCGATACCGGAATGTGCGACCACATGATCGCTCCGAGGTCGGTGCCCTTCACGTCGACCGTCTCACGACTCTTGGTGCCCGGCAGGGTCGGGAAGGCTTCGTAGAGCAGGGTGGTCCCGAGGTTGGGCGAGACGTAGCTCTTGCCGAGGAATACGACGGGATAGGCGCTGGCAACGACACAGACGGCGGCCACGACGGCCACCGCGCGACCCGGGCGTTGCGCCACCCGGCCGGCTGTTTGCGCGAGCCAGGTCCGGATGCGCGGCGCGCGATCGAGCCCGAGGCACAACGCCGCCAGCGCGGCGAACACGCTCAACGCGCGGGGAAAGAAGCTGCTGGCGAGTTCCGCCGGCGTGGCCTTCAGCAGCAGCGGGGGCGCAAAGTCGATCGCAAACTGCGGGTCGTTGGCCCCGGGGGTGAACCTGACCTCGAGTTGACCATCGCGGTTGCGCACCGACTGGACATGCTGGTTCGGCTTGAGGTCCGAGAACGCAATAATGCGGACAATGCGGCCGCCCCGGCCAACGACGCGCAGAGATGCAATCGTCACCGTGGCGTCGCGCTCGATCGGGATTCCGCCGCGATCGATCGGATCGAAGCGAAAGCTGCGATAGGTCCCGGGCGGCAACGCCAGGCGGTAGAGCACGGGCGTGGCGCTGCGCTCGAGCCCGAGCCGGACGGAGGTGGCGGCGCCGACACCCGCGCCACTGTCCGGGTAGAGTTCCACCGTGCCGGCGGCGGTCGACGCCAGGCGCACCTCCAGCGCAAACAGGTCGTCGTGGGTTTTCGCGAGCGGCAGGAAGGGGACCACAACGGCGGCGCTGACGAGCGCGGCGGCAAGCAAGGCCGTTGGAGTGAAAAATTTCATGCGTGGCGTGCGAGTGTCGGCCAGGGCGGGCAGGCCCGACAAGGAATTATTCGCGGGGAAACCGGCCGGGCACCCCGGGGCACTCGCCCGTTGACGGCGGGCCGGCTGGAGGTTTGCCTCTTCGCCTCTTGACCGCCGCAATCGATCCGCGAATGCCCGTAACCGACTCGCCGCCCTGACCGCCGTCGAAAACGCCGTTCGCCCCCGGCCTGGCTTCACCTGAAATCATGCGCGCCCGCCGCGATGTCTCCGCCCCGCTCTGACCCGCATGGCTCTCCATTGGAACATCGAGGAGTGCGCCGCCTATTTCGACCGGCTCTTCCTCCGCGGGTGGTGCCATGACTCCACCCATCGCATCGTCCGGGTCATGGCCGTGTTTCCCGAGCCGATGACGGTGGTGCCGGTTCTTAGCTTCGGCCAGCCGAGTCCCGATGTCGCCGGCGCCCTCGACGCCCGCGCGGCGAATTGCCGCTTCGAGGAATGGCTCGACCTGCCGGCCGAAGCGGCCGGGCGCGATTTCTACCTGCGGTTTTTCTTCGAGAACCAGCGGACGATCGTCGGCCACTCGGCCCTCGGCAAAGCCAAGCAGAACGATCCGTTTCACCGCTGTTGGTCGCACTTCCTCGAAGAACTCCAAAGCATCCCGGCCGGCACCGTGCTCGAAATCGGCTCACGCGCCCGTTCTGCCATCACGCGCCGCGAGACGGTGCCGCCGCACCTGGACTACATCGGGGTGGACATCCTGCCGGGCCCGAACGTCGACGTCGTCGGCGACGTCCACGATCTCGGGAACCTTTTTCCCGACGGTCAGTTTGTCGCCGCATTTTCTTTTTCGGTCTTCGAACACCTCGCCATGCCGTGGAAAGTGGCCCTCGAACTCAACCGCCTGCTCGCGCCCGGCGGTCTCGTCTTCACACAGACCCACCAGACCTGGCCGATGCACGAGGAACCGTGGGACTTCTGGCGCTTCTCCCGTCACTCCTGGCAGATGCTCTTCAACTCCGCCACCGGGTTCGAAGTCGTCGAGGCGGCCTGCGGCGAACCGGCGCACCTCCACGCCTTCCGCACCACTCCCGCCACTCTCGGCCTTCCCCACGGTCCCGCTTTTCTCGGCTCGGCCTCGATCGTCCGGAAAATCGCCGGGACCGATCTGACCTGGCCCGTTGGGATCGAAACCGCCGCCCACGAAATGTATCCCGCCGGCGAGCTCAGCGAACCGCCGCGCTGAGGTGTGGTGAAGAATTGAAAATTGATAATTGAAAATCTGAGACTTGGAATTTCCGATGACGCCGTGCGGCGATTGGCGATTCCTGATTTTCAATTTTCAATTTTCAATCGTAACAACCCGGCCGGCATCCCGCCCATGCCTTCTGAGCAGTTACAAAAAGTCCTTCATGCCCCTGCACTGGAAAATCGACGAATGCGCCGCCTATCACGACCGCCTCCGCCTCGGGGGCTGGTGCTTTAACGCCACTCCCCGCATCACCGGCGTCGAAGCCGTTTTCCCCGTCACCTCCGCGTCCTCATCGCCCTCCGCCGCGTCCGCCGACCCCGCCATCGTCCCCCTCGCCAGCTACGGCCTGCCCAGCCCCGACGTCGCCGCAGACCTCGACCCCGCCGCGACGCACACGCGCTTCGATGAGTTCGTCGCCGCGCCGCCCGAAGCCCTCGGTCGCGATTTCACGCTCCGCTTCACCCTCGCCGACGGCTCCGTCATCGACGGCGACTCCGCCCTCGGCAACGCCCTCGCCGGCGACCCGTGTTTCGCCTGCTTCAGCCACTTTGTCGAACAGCTCCAGCGCATCCCCGGCGGCACCGTCCTCGAACTCGGCGCGCACGCCCGCTCCGCCCTCACGCGCCGCCCGGACATCCCCGCGCACCTCGACTACCTGGGCCTCGACGTCCTCGCCGGGCCCGACGGCAACAGCGCCGGCGACGCCCACCGCCTTGCCGATCTCCTCGGCTCGCGGCGCTTCGTCGCCGCGATGTCGTTCTCCGTCTTCGAGCACCTCGCGATGCCGTGGAAGGTCGCGCTCGAGCTCAACCGCGTGCTCGCCCCCGGCGGACTCGTCTTCACGCAGACGCACCAGACGTGGCCGATGCACGAGGAACCGTGGGATTTCTGGCGCTTCTCGCGCCACTCCTGGCAGACGATCTTCAACACCGCCACCGGCTTCGAAGTCCTCGAAGCTGTCAGCGGCGACCCCGCGCACATCCACGCCTGCTACACCGACCCCGTTACGCGTGGCCTTGCCGCCAGCCGCGACGCCCACCTTGGCTCCGCCTCCCTCGTCCGAAAAATCTCCGACACCGCCCTCACGTGGCCCGTCCCCGTCGAACTCGCCGCGCGCGACCGCCATCCTTACCTGGCGTCGACGGATTAGTGCAGCCGGTAAATTTCGATCAGCTCCCGGGCCCGCCGGGTCGGCAAGAAGGGGATGCCGGGCACGGCGTTTTCCGCGGGCGGATTGGGATGGCGCAGCAGGAGCTCGCGGGTGTTGCGGCCGCGGTGGGCGGCGAAGTTCTCCGCCGCCTCGGGCCAGCCGCGCGCGACATGCCACATGACCGCCAGCACCAACCCGGCGGCAAACGTGAGGCGGAGGCGCGGCGTCGGCAGCGGTCGCAGCCACGCGGAGAACGCCAGCGCGAGAAAAGGCAGCATGCACAGGAGCGAGTTGTAATAATAGCGCGAGCCGTTGGCCGCCGGCAACCCGGTGTGGTGGCGCCCGATGCCGAGCAGGACGGCGTTGCCCAGATCGAGCACGAGCAGGAGCACGAGCAGCACGCGCTGGCGGCTCGTCGCGCCCCGGAAGACCGCGAGGATCAGCGCGAACTTGACGGCACCGAGCACGAGCACGAACGGCCAGTGCCACGTCACGCTGGCGAGGAGCCCGTGGAGCGGCGTCGCGGCCCAGTTGCACAGCCCGAATTCCGCCACCGCCCGCCAATGGCCGCCGAGCGAGCGGAGGTTGCCAGGTGACACGAGCATGATGGTGACTGTCACCGCCACGGCCGGCAGCAGGCACGCCGCGGCAACGCGCAGCCGCGCCGGCCATGCCCGCGGCGTTGCGCCGAGCGGCAGGAGGCTGATCGCGGCGAGAGCCCCGCCCGTCAGCACACCGCGCGAGAAGGCCAGCGCGCTCGCGGCCGAGAGGAGAAAAAGTCCAAGCAGAGTCGGCCAGCCGATCGCCAGCCCGGCGTCGATCCGCCGCACCAGAATCTGCGCTGCGAACAGAAAAAACGTGATCGCGAGCAAGGCCGACCATTGCACGGACCACGCCAGCGTCTCGATGTTGACGGCGGCGAGCCCAAAAACGACAACCGCGAACCCGGTGGCCGTCAGTCCGAAACCGGCCGTGCGCAGCAGCCGCGCAAAGAGCGCGGTGTTCAGCGCGTGGGTCAGCCACAGCGCCGCGATCATGGGCCAGTAGGCGCCGCCGCCGGCGAAAACGAGACCGCCCCACAGAACCTTGAACAGCGGCACAAAGTTTTCGGCAAACGGCTGCAGCGCCCAGCGCCAGAAGCCGGCGCGCTGGATATGGTCGAGCAAATCCCAATCGTCGCCGAACCACCACAGGTCCGCGAATGGCCGCGCGCACCAGACCGCCGGCGCGAGTGCCAGCGCGGCCGCGATCCACGGCAGGGCGGGGACCCAGCGCCGCGCCGCGAGCGCGGCGACGGCGGGTGGCGCCGCGGGCGTTGGTTTGGGGTGGACTGGCGATGCGGTGTCGTACTCCTCGCGTCCGCGGGCGAGCAGCACGGCGGCGAGCGCGGCGCCGCTCAGCAGGGCGAGGGTGAACGCGACCGGCTCGAGGGAACCATGGACGATCGGGTTGCCGCGGGTCCAGGTGGTCGCGAGAGTCACCGTTTGGAGCAGCGCGACCGCGAGCAGACATCGGCGGCTGGCAAGGTCGAACCACGCGGATAGCAGCACAAAGGCCGTGAGCATTGTCGCATACGAACTCTGATGAACGACGGCCTGTCCGCCGGTAAAGTGCAGGAGGCAAACCAGCGGAATCGTGCCGGCGGTCCACGCCAGCAGGGCGAGATGCATGCGGCCGAGCGTGGGGTTCGCGCCGCCGGTGGGGGCGAGCCGCTTCCAGACCAGCGGGAAGAGGGCGAGGCCGAAAACCCACCAGGTCAAGGCCCGCCCGGCGTAGAAGAACTCCTCTTCGCGCCGGCGGATGCTCTGCGCGGGATCGACTTCCACGAGCGCCGCCGGCCGGCCGGCGACCTGGACCTCGAAATTCTGGCGCTTGTGCGCCCAGATTTCCGGCCACGACAGGGCGGCGTAGTTTTCGCGGATCGTCTGCCAGGTGCCGCGCGCGTCCTTCGCGATCTGTCCGCCAAGATGCCACTTGAGGAGCCGATTGCCGGGCGGATCGTGGAATTTCTGATACGCGACCCACGGCGCGGCAATCCCGCCGAAGACGAGCGCGGCCAGGAGCCACTCGCGCCATTCGCCGCGCAGGCCGCGCCACAAAATCCAGGGGGCGAGGGCGAGGAACGAAAAGGCGACGCCGCCGTGCGAGAGCCACGCGAGCGCGGCGAGGCCGGCGCCGACAAGGATGGCCCGCCGCCCGCGCGTTTCCGGTTGCGGCAACACCCACAGGCCAAACGCCCCGCAGGCGAACGCGGCCGCCGAGAGCTTGGGCCACGTGAACGTTGTGTTTTGCAGGAAGAATCCGCTCGTCGCGATCACCGCGACCCACGCCGCCGCCCGCCGCCGGCTCAAGCGGAGCGCGCGCAACAAGCCGCAGGCCGCGGCGATCCAGCCGAGTTGCAGCCAGAAGCCGGCCGTGCCGCTCGCGGCCCGGGGATCGATCTCCAGCCGCGCGAGGACCGGCCAGGTGAGAAGTTGCCAGCCGCTTTGCAGCGGCGGACGGTCGCTCGAAAGCCAGTCGGCATCGGCGCGGCGGAGCGGTTCGCCGGCGTAGAGCCGGCTCGCGACCAAGTGCGGCAATTCGTTGTCCGTGGGCAGCCCGCTGCGGAAGCGGTTCGCGGCGAGTTCATAGAAGTCCAGCGACGAGGGCAGCAGGTGGAGGAGCGCCAGGTAGAACAGCCCGATCAACAGCATGAGCCCGGCGACCGCGCCCGTTTCCGCGGCAGTATCCGGATCCGGGGTCGCCGTGCCCCCGCACACCACGAAGCCGCCCAGCAGGATGAGGAGCGAAACGACGATGCCGGCGGTGGGATGGGCGAAATAGGCCCAAAACGTCGCATAGGCCAGCGCCGCGACCACGCCCAGCGCGACGAGCGGAAGCCACGGCGCCGGAATCAAGCGTCGGGGCGCAAGCGCCCGCACCACGGCCAGCCAGAGCACGCCGAGCAGAACGCCGTTCACCGCCCAGGCCGTGAGACTCTGCCAGAGGCCGGTCGATCCGTCACCCACACCGCCGCGAACCGGCTCCGTGAGCGCGAGCCAGCCGCCAAGGACCTTTGATTGGTCGATCGCCACCAACTGGATCGGCTGGCCGTACCACGAGTCGGGCAACGACTGGTCGATGATGCGCCAACGCTCGCCGACCGCCGGAGCTTGGAGCGCGATCTGTTCGTTCGAGCCGACCCGCTCGACGCGGAGGACGTTTCCCGGATACGGTGGGTATCCGCCGACTGCGAAACGCAGCCGTGCGGGCGCGGGAAAGGGGCCGACCGTGAGCGAGCCGGTGTTTTCATCGGAGCCGTCCCACGAGCCCCACGCCCGCACGGGCCGGTGGGTGAGGAACGGTTCGCCCGCAAACCATCCTTTTCCCTCGGTGAAGTGTCCCTCGATCTTCGCCCCCAGTCCGGTGTGCGCCGGTACGATGCGCAGCGACACGCGCATGGCGGCGTAGAGCGCCGCGCACCCAACGAGGGCGAGAAGGAGGTGGCGAGTTCGCCTGAACACCGCGCGCCCCGGGCGTTGCGTGAACCGGCCCGCGGTTTCCGCGAGCAAAGTCCGGACCCGCGGCGCGCGATCGAGCCCGAGGCCCAAGACCGCCAGCGCGGCGAACACGCTCAACGCGCGGAAAAAAAAACCGCGGGCGAGTTCAGCCCGCGTGGCCTCCAGCAGCAGCGGAGGGGCAAAATTAACGGCCAACTGCGGGTCGTTGGCGCCGGGGATGACGTCAACCTCGAGTCGACCGTCACGGGTGCGCACCGACTGGATCTGCTTGATCGGTATGAGCTCCGAGAGCGCAGGGGCGCGGATCAGACGGCCGCCCGGACCGACGACGCGCAGGGATTCGATCGTTACTGTGCCGTCGCGATCGATCGGATCGATGCGAAAGCTTCGATAGCTGCCCTGCGGCAGCGCCACGCGGTAAAGCACGGGGGTGTCGCTGCGCTGGAGCGCGAGCCGGGCAGAGGTGACTTCACTGGCTCCGGCGCCACTGTCAGGGTACACTTGCACGTTCCCGGGGGCGGTCGACGCCAGGCGCACCTCCAGCGCAAACAGATCGGAGCGGGTCCTGGCGCCGGGCAGGAATGGCACGACAACGGCGGCGCTGACGAGCGCGGCGGCAATCAACGCCGTTGGAGTGAAGAATTTCATGCGTGGCGTGCGAATGTCGGGCAAAGGGGGCGGGCGCGACAAGGCTTTACGCGGCGCTAATTCTTGCGCCGCGAGAGCGAGAGCAGGCCCAGCAGCGCGGCGGCGGCGGTGGCAGATGCGGTGATGACGAGGCCTTGTTTGCCGGTGCGCCACGCCCAATACGAGAGCGTGCTCATTTCGACGGGCGAACTGAAGGCAAACCAGCGGTGGGGGTCGTCGTCGCGGGCGACCACGACAAAGGGTTGGCGGGGCGCGCGCACGTAGGCGGCGCGCCACGTGTCGCCGGGGATTCTGGTCGGGTGCACGTCGGCGACGCGGGCTCCGGTGCGCGCATCGTGGAGCTCGAGTGTGACTCCGGGTTCCCCGAGCTGCCCGGCGGTTTCGAATTTCAACCAGCCGCCGAGCGGGGCCGTGAGCGGAGCGCTGCGCCATTCGCCGGTCGCGGCGGCGCCGGCGGCGCCAAACGATCCCCAGGTTGGCAGCGAAGCCAGGGGCTGCGTCGCGCCCGAAAGACCGTGGCGCGGCTCCGTCGCGAGGTGGAGCAGCCGGGCGTGATTTCGTTCGAAGCCACGGTGGGCCGACGCGGCAGACGTGAGCTCGAGCGGCAGGCGCACGCTGACCGGCAGGAGCGCACCCAGGCTTGGACGGGTGAGGCGTTCGATGAAACTGTCGGCCCCGGGGTAGGGGATGTTATCCGATAGGAGATCGGCGCGGTCTTTCGTCGACAAATAAGCGCGCGTGTACGCTTCTGCTTCGCGGAGGTAGCGGACGGCATCGGGCAACTCACCCCGCAAGGCCAGCGCGGTAATCTCCCGCAGCCCCCATGCGAGGACGCCGGTCCACGCGACGGCAAGGGTGGCCACGAGCCCGCGACGGATGAGGCGCGCCACGCCACGCGCCGGCGCGGGTGGGGAGGCGGAGGCGACAGCGGCGTCGCCGGCGGGACGGGAGAGCAGCCAGCCCAGCGCGAGCGCGTTGGCCGCCATGCCGAAGCTCAGCGTATCCATGTAACGTGACGCGGGGTATTCGCCGCCGGCACCGCGGGCGTAGGCCGTGGCTAGCACCTGCAGCAGCACCCAGCCGCCGATCGCGGCGATCGTCTGGGCGCGACGCGGATCAGTCCCGCCGGTTGGACGCGCCGCCCGCCAGGCGACGATGAGCCACGGAAACCAGAGAATCACCGCGGCCGACGATGCGAAGTCCCACGGCACGGGCCACTGCAGGCTGTGGACGATGGTGAACAAGAAATCGTGCGCGTTCTGCGCCTTGTGCGGTTGATGATAATCGACCTCGATCCGCGTCCACCAGCCGATGGCCACGACGGCCAGGGCGAGCGCGAGCGTGGGCCAGGCCTCGCGCAGCACGACGTCGCGGCGGAGCAGCCGCAGCGCCACGATCGCGAACACGATGGCGGCGGCGAAGAATCCCGAACCCATGGTGAGGAGCGCGAGGGCGGCGGTCAGCGCGCCCACGAACCACTTTGCGGTCCAAGGTCGGGCGAACGGCAGCAGCACGATGGCGGCGAACGAGAGCCCGAGGAGCCAGTATTGCTGCGAGTGGAATCCGCCGAGGATGTTCTGGCAGGCGATGGGCAATCCGAACAGGGCGGCCAGCGTCACGAAGAGGGGCGCGTGCCAGCGCGCCTCGAGCCAGCGGCGGCCGGCGAACCAGAACGCCAACGCCAGCGCGGCGTGCAGCCCGGCATTAAGCATGCATTCGAGCCGCGAGTCCCACTGGCCGGCGAGCAGCGTGACGGCGAGGTTCTGCAGCTTGGTCAGGACGATGCGGTGCTCGTTGTGCGGAGTAAACAGATGCTCGAGGAAATGGTCCTGCTCGAACCATGGGGCGAGCAGCTCGAGGCCCTCGGCATCCCATTGGTCCCAGTTTGGGATGTCCGACCCGAATCGGTCCACCGTGGCCCACTTGGCGCCGAGCACGAGGAAGAACAGCGATAACGCGAGCCCGACGGGAGCAAATCTTTTGATCGGCGCGGCCAACGGGTGATCGACGATGGCGAGAAACCAATCCGGGAGGTGGCATGCGCGCCACCACGCGAGAGGAAAGAGAAAGCTTGCCAGGGCGCCGGCGGCGGAGTCGGGCGGGGATTCCCCCGGGGGGTTGCGAAACCCGGCCAACAGGAGAAGGCCGGCTCCGCAAACGAAGGCGAGCGCACACAGCGCCTGCGCCGCGGAGTAGGCGAGGCCGAAGTTCGTCGGCCAAAACGGGATCGGCGCCGAGAAGGCCAGCCAGCCGGCCCGTTGCGATGCGGCGTCCTCGCCGACGATGCGCATCGCCACCGTGCCGACGGGGACGCGAAAATCCCATGGCTTCCACGTTTCATGCGGGTTGCTGATGGCGCAATCGCGTCGGGTGACGGTCTCATCCGCCCGCCGAAACTCGACCCAGAGCCGGCAACCCGGCTGTTGCGGGTAGCCGGCGACGCAGACCCGCATCCGGGGCGACGATACCTTGGTCCAAACGGTCGCGCCGTCACCGTTCCACGCGTCACCGTCTTGCCATGAGCCGACGGTCGGCAAACCGCGCGGCAACACCCCGCCGGTCGTGGTCGGGTATACCCCCGGAGAAATAAAACAGCCGGTGGACCATTCGCCCCGAGACGGGGCGAGGTCGTAGACCTGGCGCGGCGGGAGGAAGGACTCAGGTGTCAGCAGCGAAAAAATCAGACCGAGTCCTCCCACCATCCACAGCGCGCGCAGCAGTCTGTTTTTGAGCGCCAATTTTTTCAACCCGGAGATCATGGCGGGCGCGGTGAAATAGACGGTCAGCGCGCGCCGCCGTGGCCCTGGCAGGTGCGGGCGAAGTCGGCGAAGGGCTGCGCGTCGGCGCGCAGGGGGAATTTCGGGTCGCGCGCCGTCGCGCGGCGGTGGCGCCAGCCGGCGAGGCGGTCGCGCCAGGATTTGCCGACCCGGACAACGGCGAGGAAGCCGATGGGGTTGGTGGCGGGAAAACGCGCGGCAGAGTCGACCACGCGCCAGTTGAAACACGTGCGCGGCCAGGTGGCGAGCTGTGCGAGGAGCGCGAGGACGTTGGCAGGCTCGAAGGTGTGGAAGTGGATGTTGATGTGTTCGCCGCGCGCGACGGCCTCATGCATGCCGCGGGCTAGCGTGGCGCGCTGCTTCGCAACTTGGGGGGCGGGCGTCGCGGGGCTGAATTGCGACCAGTCGATGCCGAGCGCGAAGTCGTCGATGTGCGTGGCGTCGGCGGGCGTGGTGCCACGCTCGTAGTCCTCGAGGAAGTGTGCGACGGGCGTGAGCGCACGCGGATGGTCCCACGTGCAGCGGCGATCCGGCACCAGCAGGTAGATGATGCCGCCGGGGCGGAGGACGCGATACCACTCGGCGAGGGCGGCGACGGGGTTGGCGACATGTTCGAGGACGTGCGAGGTGACGACGTAGTCGAGCGAGTTGTCGCGGAACGGGAGCGAGGTGGCGTGGCCGTAGTAGTCGGCGTGGACTTTCTCGAACCCGAACTCCTTGAAGCAATCGATGTAGAACGGCGGGGGCACAAGGCCGGGGACGGGCGCCTTGAACGCGCCAATCTCGACTCCGATGGCTCCGCGGTCGATCCAGCGGCCGATTTTTTCCTCGTGGGTCATGGCGCGCCGATGGCGATGGCGACGTTGTCGCGTTGGCGGGTGTCGAGCCACACCCAGCCGCGGATGAACCGGCACAAGGGATGGGCGACGGAGTCGCGGATGGCGTCGTCGAGGTTGGCGGGCATGAAAAGAGTTTTTTGACTGCGGATGCGCCGGAGGCGCACAAGTTTCGCGGCTTGCCCGCCTCTGGCGGGATGGCGCGGATAAAGGCAGGATACTTCGGACCATCCGCGCATTCCGCGGTTTTTTTTCAAGGTTTTGCGAGCACGGCAATCGACTGGCCGAACTCGGCGGGGTTGGGGGCGATGCGGCCGTCGGCGTAGATGATGGGATTGGCGTGTTGAATCCACGGCTCGGGGCCGTCGTAGAGTCGCTCGACGCGCAGGCCGAGGTGCGCGGCCCACGCGCGGATCGCGTCTTTGCCGATGAATTTGTTGAGTACGCGGTGCGGTCCGCGGTTGGCGAGGGATTGCTCGAAGATCGCCCAGTGCGTGACGACCGCGAAGTCGAGATACGAGAAAACGACGCGACCGCCGGAGCGCAGCGTGCGGCGCGATTCCTCGAGGTAACGGTAGATGTCCTCGTCGAGCAGGTGGGTGAAAACGCTGAAGCAGCAGATGAAATCGGCAAAATTGTCGGGCGCGGAAATCACGGGCTCAGCCACCGCGTGGAACTCCCAATCGGGGCGGGCGCAGATTTTCGCGGCGTAGGCCGTAAGTTCGGGCAGGATGTCGGTGCCCACATAGCGGCCGGTCAGAAACGGCAGAAGTTTTTTCGCGAGGCGGCCGCTGCCGCAGCCGACATCGATGACGTGGTGCCCGGGCTGGAGGCCGAGGGTTTGGAGCGTGCTCAGTTCGAGTTCGCCGATGGTATCGAATTGGCCGCCGACGATCAGGTCCATCGCGCGCTCCTCGCCGTGCGTGGCGATGAGGTGGATGAGCGTGGCGCGGTAGGATGCGAGGTAGTCGGCGGGAATCATTTTAGTTGCCGATCAATGCGGATGGCGCGGTCCGGCTGCGCGGCGCCGCGGGGGGTGGCGGGGTTGAAGACCGCGCGCGCACCGGCGGGCAGTGCAAGCGGGGCCGGCACGTCGGCCCGCGCGTCGAGCGTGGTCGTTTCGCCGGGGAGCGCGTCGCCGCACCACGCCTCGACGGCGGTGAGTGCGCTCTGTTCGACACCAAGCCAGATCCAGCTGCGGACGAGGAAGCACGACGGGTCGACGGGCGAGCCGGGCGGGGGGTCGTCAATTTGGGCGGGCATGAACGAAATCTTTTGACCGCGGATTACGCGGATGGCGCGGATAAAGGCAGGCTGGTTTTGGATTTATCCGCGTAATCTGCGTAATCCGCGGTTAAAGATCATTGCCCTGGAGTCTGGGATCGCACGATGCGTTTCCAACCGAGGCGGGCGAACTTGAAATTGAGAAGCAGTGCGAGCTGGAGTCCTGTAATTGCGAGGTAGCCGGTCATCTGAGCAACGTGGGTGTCGGTGAAGCTGGCCGCGACCTTGGGATCGACGATGACCAAATCATCCACGATGAGGTCGGGAACGAGCGTGCCGATGAGCTGGCCGTCGTAGTGGACAGGGAAGATCTTTTGCTGGTCGACGCGATGGCCGCGTTTGGTGAATTCAATGACGAGAGCGTTTTCGTAGAGCTTCTCGTCGAGGCCTGGCTTGAGAGTGTTCAACACTTTCATCGCCGCGCCGATGATATCTTCGCTGAGTTCTTTGTGGATGAGGTCTTCCATAAATTCTTTTGACTGCGGATGCGCCGGAGGCGCACAAGTTTCGCGGCTTGCCCGCCTCTGGCGGGATAGCGCGGATGGTCCAAAGTATTCCTGCCTTTATCCGCGTAATCTGCGTAATCCGCGGTAAAATCCTTCTCACGCCAGCGGCGGCCAGGGTCGGGGTGGCAGCGCAAGGGTGAAATCGTTGATCGTGAGCGTGAGATTCGGGTTGTAGGCGGGGTCGTTCACGAGCGCATCGCCCCACTTGGCCGTCATGTACTCGACTTCGCTGCGGAAACGATCGCGCTTCTCCAGCGTGTCCTCCGCGCCGCGGCTGGCGCTTTCGTGGTGGTAGAGCTCGGCGTAGGGCGTCCAGAAATTGCGGAAACCCGCAGCGCGGACCTTCAGGCAGAAGTCGACGTCGTTGAACGCGACCTTGAGCTTTTCCTCCTCGAGGCCGCCGACCTGCTGGTAGGTTTCGCGACGAATCACGAGGCAGGCGGCGGTGACGGCGGAAAGATTCTGCTGGAGGAGATTGCGATGCGCCTGCCCGGCGGCGCCGCGCGGGTGCGTCTGCCACGCGTGGGCGGCCACGCCCCCGATGCCGAGGATGACCCCGGCGTGCTGGATGCGATCGTCGGGGTAGTAGAGCTTGGCGCCGACGCAGCCGATCTCGGGGCGTAGCGCGTGGCTGACCATCTCCTCCAGCCAGTCGCCGTTGATGACTTCGAGATCGTTGTTGAGCAGCCCGACGACCGGAGCGTCGGTCTGGCTGACCCCGAAATTATTGAGGGCGGAAAAATTGAACTCGCCGGGAAAATGAACGACGCGAACGCGCGGCGGTTTTGCCGGGGCGTCGCTTGACGCCGCCGGTTCGTCCGGCACGCCGCGGGCGTCGTCGAGCGACGCCCCTACGGCCTCGAGTTCGCGCAGGTAGGCGAGCGTCCCGGGATCGTCGGAGTCGTTGTCGACGATGAGGATTTCAAAATTGGGGTAGAGGGTCTTTTCGCGGAGACTCTCGATGCAGGGCTGCAGGACGCCCAGCCGGTTGCGGGTCGGGATGATGAGCGTGACGAGCGGCGCGGGCTCGGGCAGCGGGTAGCGGACGCGCCAGTACGAACCCTTGGTGGGCGAGATCGAGGCGCTGACGCCGAGGCGGGAGAAGTGCTCGGAGATGACCTTCTCGGAGGCGACCACGGCGTAGTTCTTTGCGCCGATCAGCATCGCCGTGGACCCCGGGACCGAACGCCAGTGGTAAAGAATCTTGGGGATGTGCCGGATGCGGTCCGGCGCGGTGCGCTCGACGAGGCGCATCGCCAGATCCCAATCCTGCGAGCCTTCGTAGCCGACGCGGAAACCGCCGACCTCGCGCACGAGCAGCGTGCGGTAAACCCCGAGGTGGCTGACGTAGTTCTGGACGAGAAACAGGTCGGGGTTCCAGTCGGGCTTGAAGTATTGATCGTAGCGGTGGCCGTTCTCGTCGATCTTGTCCTCGTCGCTGTAGACGAGATCGGCGTTGGGGTGGGCGTCGAGTTCGAGCGCGACACACGCCAGGGCGTGGGGTCGGATCTCGTCGTCGTGATCGAGCAGGGCGATGAACTCGCCGTGGGCCAGGGCGAGCGCGGAATTCGACGCGGCGGAGATATGGCCGTTCGTCTCGCGGTAAACGACTTTGATGCGCAGGTCTTTTTTCTGGTAGCGATCGAGGACTTTGCGCACGTGCGGCTCCTTCGACGCGTCGTCCGCGATGCAGAGTTCCCAGTTGTCGTAGAGCTGGCGGCGCACCGACTCGATGACGCGCACGAGCCACCTTTCCGGCGTGTTGTACGTCGGCATCAATACCGAGATGAGCGGCCGCTTGGTCAGGCCGGAGAGCTTCCGGCGGATCCGATCGGCATCGTCGGGCGTGAGGGTGTCGTAGGCGGCCACCCACGCGGCATAGGAATTGGGCGGTGGGGGCGGCGCCTCGGCGGTGCGCTTGATCTGGCGCGCGTGGACGACGTGCCACGTGCCGGATTCATCCTGCGCCTCGATGACGAAGTTGTGCCGGCCGAAGCGCGGAACATCGATCTTCACGATCCAGCCGGAGCGTTCGGCGCCGGGGAAATCGCGGAAGTGGTCGAGCACGTCGAGCCGTTCGAGGCCAAATTCGGCGGGGACGCTGCGATCGCCGAGCCGGGCGCGGATGGCGCGGAGCGGGATTCGATCCTTGTGGAGCGACCAGCCGCGGACGTTGAGGGTCGGGGGAATCATGCCCCAGTCGTGCGGGTAATCGATGTTGCCGAGGAGCCGGCCGGACAGCGCGGGCGGAGCGGGTTTGTCGAACAGCGCGCGGCGCGCCGCACGGAAAGGCGCGGTGGCCTGCCACGAGAACGACGACTGCATGTTCGCGATCTTCGTCTCGCGCGAATGGAGCAGGGCCTGCGTCTGGGCCAGCCGGTCGGCGGCGGCGGCGAGTTCGGCGGCGTGAGCGGCCTGGAGCGCGGCAATGTCGGCGCGGGCGGCGGCGAGCGTGTCGCGAACCGCCGCCAGCTCCGCGGCGGCGTTCGCCCGATGGACTCGGAACTCCTCCAGGGTATTTTCGATCGTGCCCTTGAGGGACCCGATGTCGGCATCGGCGGCCAGCAGCGCATTTTCGTAAGCGGTGACCTGCGTTCGGGCCGTGCGCAGGAGGACATCGGCCTGCTCGCGGCGTTGCTTCTGCTTCGCGAGTTCCTTTGCCATGTTATCGGCGTGGGTCTGCGTCATGGCGCGGCTTTGCTCGAGTCCGCTGATGTTTTCCCGGGCGGCGGCGAGGACCTCCTCGAGCTTCGCGATTTCCCTCGCCATGTTGTCGGCATGGGCCCGCGTCAAGTCGCGGCTATGCTCGAGTTCGCTGGCGTGGGCGCGGGCGGCGGCGAGCTGCTCCTCGAGTCTCGCGATCTCCTTCGCCAGATTGTCGGCGTGGGCCTGCGTCAGGGCGCGGCTTTGCTCGAGGCCGCTGGCGTGGGCGCGGGCGGCGGCGAGGAGAGCCTCATGTCGGGCCACCTCCTCCCCCATGCTGTCGGCATGGAGTTTCTCGAGTCGCGAAACTTCCTTCGCCAGATTGTCCGCGTGGGCCTGCGTCAGGTCACGGCTTTGCTCGAGGGCGGTGGTGTTTTCCCGGGCGGCGGCGAGAACCTCCTCGAGTTGCGCGAGTTCCTTCGCCAGGTTGTCGGCGTGGGTCCGCGTCAGGTCGCGGCTTTTCTCGAGTTCGCTGGCGTGGGCGTGGGTGGCGGCGAGGAGAGCCGCATGTCTGGCCACCTCCTCCGCCATGCTGGCGGCATGGAGTTTCTCGAGCCGCGTAACTTCCTTCGCCAGATTGGCGGCGTGACCCTCGGTTAGATCGCGGCTTTTCTCCAGCCCCTCGGCGTGGACGCGGGCGGCGGCGAGAAGGTTCTCGAGGTTCGCGGCGTGTTGCAGCGTGAGCCTTTCGCGGTCGAGAATGGCGTCGCGCTCGGCCTCCACGATGGCGGCGCGCTGAACCGCGTTGGTTTCGATCGTTTGCTCGAGCTGGCGTACAATGTGCGCGAGGAGGTCGGTTTCGGCCGCGAGTGCGGCCGCGGTGGGGCCGAGCGATTCGGCCGTACGTTCGACACGGGCGGCAAACAGGGTCGCCTCGCTCGCGGTCGGATCCTGCGCGAGCGACCAGTCGACGGCGGGCGGGCGGGCAAGGGTGGCGGCGTAGAACTCGGCGAGGGCGCGGGTGTTCGCGGCGAGGTCGAAGTGCTGGCGGGCGAAGGCGGCGGCATTTCTGCCCAGCTTGGCGCCGAGCTGCAGATCCGCAAAAAGGCGCTGGCACGTGTCGGCTATTTCAGCGGGCGAGCCGGTCGGGAGGAAAACGGCTTCGCGACCATCCTCCATCAGCGTGGCGATATTGGTGGGAGGCAGGGCGACCGGCTTGCCCACGGCCAGGAACTCGGGGAGCTTCGACGGCAGGCGGTAATCATTGAAGGCGCCCGCATGGCCGGGTTGGACGAGCACGTCGGCCAGGGCGAGAAGCTTGGGAAGCCTGGGCTTCTCGATGAAGCCGAGATCGAGAACGTGCTGGCGAACATCGGCGGAAAGGCCGTCGAGGAATCTGGGCGAATTGAGGCCGGTGCGCACGAGACGAGTGGGCGTCCCGCGCTGGTTGAGGAGCGCGACGGCGAGGTATAGCTCCCGCATCTCGGGTTCGTTCGCGAAGGTGTTGCTGCCGGTGAAGACGATGAGCTTTTCGTCGGAACCCAGGCCGATCTCCGCGCGCAATCCGGCGTTACGTTTCGCCGTCCCGGGTCCGGGCGGCTTGGCCGGTTGGGCGCGGTAGAGCGAAAAATCGACCCCGGGGAGCAACAGATGCGTCGGAACGCCCGTCGGAACAAACTCGCGCAAGCGGTCGACGATGTGCGTGACCCCGTCGGCGACACGCAGGAAGCTTTCGTGGCGGAGTGGGTGCGGGAGGCTGTCGCTCAGCGCGGCGTCGAGCTCGGCGGCGCTCGCGTCGCGCAGTTCGGCAAATGTCTTGCCGGTGTAGGTTTCGAGAAGAAAGCGTTCGTTGTCCTCCAGATGGACCAGAACGCGGGCCGGCGTGTGAGCGGCGCGCTGGTAGGCGACGGTGAACTTGCGCACGCCCTCGCGGGGCGTCCAGGCATGGATCACGTCGGCGGGCTGGCTGTTGGGGAAGAGCGCCGGGCGGGCGAGCGCTTCATCGTAGGTCGCGGCGATGAACAGGGGGTTCAGGATGTGCGCGAGCGTTTCCTTCCCTTGCGGGACCACCACGGCGCACGCCTGGCCGGCCGCACAAAGCGTGTTGGCGAAGCCACCGATGTGATTCAGGCTGTTGGTGGTAAAGTCGCCGTAATTGACGAAGAGGATGTTCAAGGGAAAGGGACGACAGGACGATGGACTCCAAGACTACGGACTACAGAACCACGGGACTACAAGCCAAAGCCGAGGCTGGTGATCCCGGCCCTTTGGTCCGGTGGCCAGTAGTTCCGGTGTCCGGCGACGCAACTCCTCAGGAGGCATTCTAGAGCGAAATGCCTCCTGAGCGGTTACCGGCGGCTCTTGCTTACAGCTGGAAACCCGCGTCGGCTGCGTCTTTGGCAAAGGTTTTCACGGTGTCGAGCGACAGGTCGGTGAGATCCAATCCCACCATTTTTGCCGCTTTTGCGAGGATGTCATGCGGGACGGTGATGATCGCGCAGCCGCACTCCTCGGCCTGGAAGATGTTGAGCACCTCGCGCGTGCTGGCCCAAAGCAGCTCGGCTTTCGGCTGCGCGTAAAGCAGAGCCCCACACGCCCGCATCAGCGGCATCGGGTCGACGCCCGTATCGGCAATGCGCCCGGCAAACACCGAGACGACCGCCGGCACGGCGGGGTTGAGCGCCTCGGCGACACCGGCGACCTGCCTCAGGGTGAGCAGCGCCGTGACGTTGAGTTTCACGCCCTCCTGGCCGAGTTCCTTGATGAGCGCCAGGCAGGACTCGCCGCGGGAATTGGTGATCGGGATCTTGGTGTAAACGTTGTTGGCCCAGCCCTTGATCCTGAGGGCCTGGCGTTTCATTTCCTTCGGATCGTCGGTGAAGACCTCGAGCGAGATCGGCTTGGCGGTGACGGTCTGGAGGACATCTTTCGCGAACGCCTCGTAGTCCTTGATGCCCGCTTTTTTCATCAGGCTGGGATTCGTGGTCAGGCCCTTGATGTAGGGCTTGGCGTAGAGGTCCAGAATGCCGGCTTTGTCGGCGCCATCGGCGTAAAGATGGATCGTGAGATCATTGAGCGATTTCATGGGAGGGAGCGGAGGATTGCGTAAAAGGAAAGTGAGGTTTTCGCGCCATGCTTGGGCAAGGGGAAAGTGGGGCAGCCGGCCGGAGTGCTGGGGCCGCGCCGGCCGCGACCTCGCCTGAGCGCGGGACCGCGAGGGCGAAACCGGGCTATCTTGACGCAAGGATCACCGCCGCGGCCTCGGCAAAGGATCGCACGGTGAAATCCGGCGCAGCCTGCAACGGTTCGGCATAGCCGAAATCGATGAAAACCGTGCGTACGCCGGCGCGGTGGCCGCAGTCGATGTCGCGCCACCGATCGCCGACCATCCACGAGCGGGAAAGGTCGAGACCGAGCGCCAGCGCGGCGTCGAGGAGCATCCCGGGCTCGGGCTTGCGGCGGCGATCGGGCGGGTGCGTCGTGTCGACACCGGTCGCGTAGCAAACCTCGATGCGCGTGATCTCAGGGACAAGCTGGCGAAGTTTCGCGTGCATCGCCTCCACGACGGCCTGCGATTGCGCGCCGCGGCCGACATCGGGCTGATTCGTCACCACAACGAGGGTGAAGCCGGCG
>JACQWL010000631.1 GCA_016209255.1 Verrucomicrobiota bacterium | reverse complement strand
GGCTACGACGTGGCTGTGGTCAAGCGGCGCGCCGGAGCTCGCCGGAGGACGAGCAAGCCCTTGTCCGCCTTCGGCGGTTTGGCGAAGGCGGCCGGGCGCCGTTGAAGCCGCGTCCGAGGGAAAAACGCTCCCCGGGTGCGCCGGAGAACGCACAGGGGCTTGTCCGCCTCCGGCGGATCGCGTTCCACCTCGAGCCAATTGAATTCTTACGGCGTGCAACCATGAAACTAACCACCACAACAGTGAAAGTCTGTTCGACCGAATTAAACGATTCGTGGTCGAAGGAATCGGTCACGGACGGGTGCCGCGAGGCTGTCAGGGTCGGGCAGGGCAGTCCCACGAGGACGTAGGTCCCAAATCGTTGATGTCCGATCAACGCACCGGCGGAGTCAGCGGGGCGGCGGTTCAGGAAGGGTCGGTAGGTTAGTGGCGAGACCTGTCACGGTGGGTTGCCTTCGGGCGATTCAACCTCCGGCGCAAGCGCGGCAAAACCGCGTGAGGCCGGTCGGGCCGTGGCAGGAGCCGGAGACCTCCATAGTGGGACAATGTCGCGATCGCCTGTGGCTACAGCTACACGCAGTTTGCGCCGGGGACGGAGGAAACCGTCGCGGTCGACGGCATCGTCCGGGCGGCCCGCAAGCGCGGGCTCGTCTTCCTCACGGATCAAGACGCCCGTCCGCCCGGCGGGGCGCATCCGCTCGCGCACCTCTGGGACAGCGGCACCAATGCGGTCGACGAACTCAATCGCGTGCTCGACGTGCGGGCCGCGGCGCTGGCGCGGTTTGGCGCCAACGCGATCAAGCCGGGGCGGCCGCCTGCCACGATCGAGGAGGCATTAGTGCCGCTTTATTTGAGCCACCGCTATCAAGTGGAGGCCGCGGTGAAGCTCGTTGGCGGGCAAGGTTACACCTACGCGCTGCGCGGCGACGGCCAGACCGCCATCACGCCCGTGCCGCCGGCGGAACAGCGGCGTGCGGTCGCGGCGCTGCTCGACACGACTCGCTTGCGCCGGCGACGTTGCGGCTGCCCGAGCCGCTGCTCGAGTTGTTGCCGCCGCGCCCGATGGGGTTTCCGGCCACGCGCGAACTTTTCATGCGGCGCACCGGGCTGACGTTCGACACGCTGGCGCCCGCCGAGGCGGCGCCGGAGCATGTCTTCGCGCTGCTTTTTCACGCCCAGCGTGCCAGCCGGTTGGTGCAACAGCAGGCGCGCGATCTACAGATGCCAGGCCTCGACGACGTGATCACACGCGCGCTCGATGCGACCTGGCGGCAGCCGGCCGGCGCGGATTACGACGGCGAAGTCCGTCGCGCAGTCGACTATGTGGCGTTGAGCCGGTTGTTGACGCTGGCGGCGGACGCCAAGGCCGCGCCGCAGGTGCTCGCGGTCGTGACCCGGCAGTTGGAAATCTTCGGCGACTGGCTGGCGTCGGCGTCGGCGCGAACGGTCGAGCCCGCCCAACCGTGAAATTTAGGCTAATCGGGCGGTTCTTCGAGAATCCGAAGGAGTTCGCGCCACGTCCGGCGCCGGCCGTGCCACCCGGCGCGCCGATCGGGATGGCGATGCCGCGCGACTTCTAGCGTCAATCGAAGCGACCGGCGGCCTGGTTCTCCATCATCAGGGACTGTTCCACTTTCGGCGCGGTGGCTTCCGCCTGGGCAGGGGCTGATTTCGCCGCCCGGTCGGCCGCAACAGGCGCAGCCGGCGGAAGCCCATCGTCATCCCTGACAGCGAGCACGGCATACTCGACGCGACAGCCCATCGCGCCTGCGACATTTTGGAGTTGCCGGAGGCTGATCGTGCCGGCGGTTTCGGACTTTTCGAACTGATGGACAGCCTGAGGGCTGACCTTCAGCCGGTCGGCGACGGTCTGCAGGGTCAGCCCGAGCGCCTGTCGGGTGGGCTTGAGCCATCCTTGGGCGGTGTGGTTGGGCTGGCCAAGGGTCCTGCCCGCCGGACTGGCGGAGAGGAAAGCTCCCGGGCGTGAAAGCGGGGGACGATGGTGTGGCATAAAGCTATAACTTGAAATTCTTGCCGGATGTCAAGGTATAACTTGAGGCTTCCGGAGTTTATGTGCCCTCTCGGCCCTAAGCCTCATCCATGCAGTCTGCCGTAGGTCAGCGCGCGGCCGTGCGCCGAGGCGGCGAAGTGACCACGCGCGGTGTCGTGCGACTTCCCGCACGCCGCGGATTCAAATATAACGGCTCGGTTCCGGCTCGTCGTCCGGCTTACCCTCGTAAACCTGCACCGAACCGGCGGAGTCGCTCCAGAGCGGAAGGTTGTTGCGGCGCCAATCTGCGGTTTCCAGGATGTCGGCGCGCACGGCCGGGTTGCGAGCGTCAAGCATTAGACGGTTCAGGGCCGCGAAAACGACGGCTTCGGGTTTCACCTTCATCGAGGCGGCGTAACGCGCCACGGCGTTGTATTCGGCGGTTTCGAGATGAAGTCTGATCGTGGGCATGATTGCCTCCCGGGTTGCTGTGTTGAAATGTCGGTTATTGGCCAGCTTTGCTGTAATCATACACCTGCACTGCGCTGCGTCCTAGCATCTTTTGACGAAAGGTGGGCGCTTCTTGTCCGGCCCGCCTTCGACCGGCCAACAAATGCGCAGTTTCGAACAATACGCCGGTAGCCGGTCCGGGCGATTTTGGAGGATGCTCACGCCGAGGACCCAATTTCTCCGCATGTCCGAAGACAAACCCCAGCATTCGCCGGACGCGGCCGTGAACGAGCGCTTGGCGCGGCTTGAGGAGCGCATGACACGGATCGAAGCGCAGCTTGCACCGGGGTCCGGCGTACTGGCGGCGCAAGGATGGCATGACGAGCCGTCGGCTGGCGTCTCCGCCAGACCTGTGTCCGCCCCCGCGCACGTGGAGGAAGAGTTTGAATTCCAAGTCGGGCAAAACTGGTTTGCGGTCGCCGGCATTCTCGCGCTCGCAATCGGCGCCGCCTTCATGCTGTCGCTGCCGTATGCGAGCCTGCCCGCGGGCGTCCCGTCGCTGGGCGGTTTGATGGTCGCCGCTGGACTATTTCTGTTGGCTCGCCGGTGGGAGCGCGCGTTCGAACTGGTCGCAAGCTATCTCCGGGGCGCCGGCATGGCGCTGCTCTTTTTCGCCACGCTGCGCCTGTATTTCTTTGGGGCGCAGCACGTGCTCAGCACCGGCAGTCTCGCCGGCCGCGCCCTGCTCGTGCTGGTCGTGGGCTTCAATCTCGCGATTGCGTGGCGCCGCAAATCCCCCTGGCTCGCCGGGCTCGCGCTCGTGATCGGTTATGCCACCGCGGTCGCCGTCGGATCGGCCGGGTTCGTTCTCGGCACGATGACCCTGTTGGCCGCGCTTGTTGTCGCCGCCAGCCGGCAGGCGAACTGGCCGCGGCTCGCACTGGTCGGAATCCCGCTGGGTTATGCGACGTATTTCCTCTGGGCGATCGGTAATCCGTTTCTGGGCGGAGCGTTTCGATTCGCCGCGGAGCCGAAGTTCGCCCCGGCGTTCGTCCTGGTGGCGGCGACGACCTGCGCGACCGGTTTTTTGCTGCGGCCGAGCCGCGAAACCGAAGACGCCGTCACCTGCCTCGGCGCGCTGTTCAATTGCACCCTCGGGTATGGCCTGTTCCTCGTGCACACCGCGGCCTCGTTTGCGCCGGCGTTTGTCGGCGCACATCTGCTCGCGTTCGTGGTTTTTCTCGTCGTGGCCAACCTGTTCTGGGTGCGCGAACACAGCCGCGTCTCCACCTTCTTTTATGCCATGACCGGTTACGCGGCGCTGAGCGCGGCCATCATGAAGGCGGCCGCCATGCCGGAGGTTTTCGTGTGGCTTTCGCTGCAAAGCGTCGTGGTGGTGGCGACGGCGGTGTGGTTTCGCTCGCGCTTTATTGTCGTGGCCAATTTTCTCATCTACGTCGCGATCATCCTGGGCTATATCATCGTGGCCAGGCAGGAGACCGGCGTGAGCCTCGGATTCGGCCTGGTGGCGCTGGGGAGCGCGCGCATCCTCAACTGGCAGAAGGACCGGCTGGAATTGAAGACGGAGCTGATGCGGAACGCGTATCTGTTCAGCGCGTTCATCGTGTTTCCCTACGCGCTATATCATCTCGTGCCGGGCCGGTATGTGGGGCTCGCGTGGGTCGGCCTCGCCTCGGTGTACTATCTGCTGAACCTGGTGGTCCAGAATCAAAAATACCGTTGGATGGGACACACCACGCTGCTGCTGACAACCCTCTACCAGCTGGTGGTCGGGATCAGCCGGTTCGAGCCCGTTTATCGCATCGTTTCATTCCTGGTGCTGGGCACCGTGCTGTTGATCGTGTCGCTCTCCTTCACGCGCTGGCGGGCGCGGCAGCGTGGCGACCCGCATGCCGGCAACTGAGCGGGCTTCAGCCAGCGAAGGGCGCGGCCACCGCGCCCTTTGGGTCCGTCCCGTGCTTTTCCTCCGGCAGGAAGAGCCAGACAAGCACCGCCAAGAGCACGAAAGGCAATAGAATCAGAGCGGCCGAAAGCAGCCAGCCTTCCTGGCCCGCCAGCCCCAGCTTGAAGGTGGTGAATCCGCGCAAACTCTTCGAAAAGAGCTGGCCGCCGATAACCACGTTCCAGCGCATGGCCAGTACGCCCGCGAGGATGAGAAAGGCGCTATTGTAGTAGATCCGTTGTCGAAACCACACCGGGATGCGGTCGGGCACCATCTGGATCGCGCCCAGCGCCAGCAGCGGAAGCAATGTCCCCAGGCAAAGCTGAATCACGAGAAGAGTGTTGAAAAGCCGGCCGGCCGCCAGCTGTTTGAGTACAAAGATCGATTCGTCGGCGGCGTAAAGTCGATGGAGCCAGTCCAGTCCTTCGACACAGAAATCGACCAGCAGGGCGTAAAACAGAAACTTGCCCATTTCGTCCAGGCACGCGTGGTCAACCTCTTTGCGGCGCAACCAGCAGAGCTCCTTGTAGAGTACGACGCACAGGGCGATGCCGGATACAATGGCGGAGAAAATGAAGATGACCGGCATGAGCACATTGCCCCACCAGGGGTTGGCCTTGACCGAGCCGAAGATGAAGCCCACGTAGCCGTGCAGCAGAAAGGCCGAGGGAATGCCGATCACCGTGATGATCTTGCTCATGCGTTCGTCGATCTGCAACGCGGCCGGGGACAAATCGGTCACGCCGAGCGTCATGAGGCGGTAAAGGGTGCCTCTGAAACCCCGTTCGCGCTGCGACCAGGCGACCAGGTCCCGGCGGTATTCGCACCACAATTCAAGCAGCAGCACCGCCATCATATACCAGGCATATACAAAGCCGAACATGGCCATGGGCGAGGACAGGTGCGG
>JACQWL010000633.1 GCA_016209255.1 Verrucomicrobiota bacterium | reverse complement strand
TTGGCGAAGGCGGCCGGGCGCCGTTGGGGCCGCGTTTGCAGGAAAAACGCGCCCGGATGCGCCAGAGGACGCACAGGGGCTTGTCCGCCTTTGGCGGATCGCGTTCCACCTCGATCCAACTGCATGGATACGGCCAAGGCAGATTTCCAAACCTGATTGTCATTCTGAGACCCCCATCAACGCCACGTTGCGTGGTTTCTTTCCAATGAACTTTCCGCAGCGCGGGGTAGGAGCCTGCCCGCAGGCGATTCTAAATCCTGTCCACCCGCGCCCATCGAGCATCGCCTGCAAGCAGGCTCCTACAACTGGCAACCGGGAGTTCATTGGCAGCGCAGCGAAGAATCCAGCAAGAGTAGCGAAGCCTCTGCGAGCTGCAGCTGTCCGGGTGGATTCTTCGCTACGCTCAGAATGACAGGGGAAAACCTATTTTGAAGAAACGGCTTGGCGCGCGTCGTAAATTTTCCGCGAGCACCGGAGGGCCGAGTTCCGCCGAGGCCGAAACGCCACCGGCAACGAAGCGGCCTCGACGGAGCTCGGCCCTCCATGATCGAAAAAATCATGCCGTCGGGCGCGGAAAGCGCAGTCTCGGGCCACGGCGAAGCGCAGGGCAGGCACCGCGCTGTAACCGAATTCGTCCCGCGGTCCTGTCGAGCGCACGACGAGCGTGTGATCGATGAACGCGGCGCACGGCTGACTACGGCAGCACTTCCAGCCCAAGCTTCGCGGCCGCTTTCGCCAGCCGCTTGTCAGCCGTGACCAGCGTGTCCGTGCGATTCACCAAGGCCGACGCCAGATGTAGCGCATCGAGCGCGCGCACGGAAAATCCGAGCCGCCCCGCCGCGCACACCTGGGCAACGCGGCGCGCCTCCCGGCGCACTTGTTCGCTCGCATCCACCGGTGCCCACAACCCCTCGCCCACGTCGCGTTCATAGCGTGCGAATGCGATTGCCGCCCCGCCACGGGCGAGCATCCCGGCGAGTTCCTTGGCGCGCAGGGCGCAAAAAAGCTCCACCGCCACCAGCGTCGAGACAGAAGCCGCTTCTCCGTCGGCGAGCGCGACAAACGCCGCGCTGTCGGCCTCGTGGCTGTAAAGCTTCAGCAATGCGGAGGTGTCCCACGCCCGCATGGCATCACGACCTGATCCGGTCCAGGACCTCGTCCGACGTCGGCCCGCGCCGGCCGGTCCGCCCTCGCGCGCGCAACCCGGCCAGGTCGGCCAGCCACTTCGCCCGGTCGAACCGGCCCGCCGCCACCGACTGCGCCGCCGACAGCCGGGCCTTCGCCTTTCCGCGCACGGTGATGACAATTTCCTCGCCCCCCTCCGCCCGCGCCACGAGTTCCGACAGCCGCGCCTTGCTTTCCTTGAGCGTGACAACCATGTGACCACTGTGGTCACTTGGTCACGCCTGTCAAGTTTGCCGGGCCAAAGTCCAAAGGCGATTGGTATTAGTAGACCAGAATCAGCACGACCGATTGCTGCGCCTTCGCCACCATGTCCTCGAATCGCGGTTGCGCTGTCCCCTGATTGGGCTCCGGGGTATCGTTGCCCCAATACGGTTCGAGCAGCGCGAGGGCGTAAGCGCCCTTGACGGCGTAGTTCACGTTCTGGGGCAGGTCGCCCGTGCTGGTCGCGGCTTTCAAGCCGAGCTTCGAGACCACCACGCCGATGAGGTGTTTATTCTCATCGAGCCGCGGGCCCCCGGAATTGCCCGGCTGCACCGGGACGCTGATTTGCCACGCCCGCGGGTCATCGCCGATTCCGTTGAGGCTGCTGATTTCTCCCCGCGTAACCTGCGGTGGAAACGATCGCCCCTGAACCGCTGGCTTTTGGTGTTTCGGCATCCGGAGAAATTGGGGCGGCCGAGTCTCTGGTTCTTGACGAAGTCGATGCACGTTTCGCGGCTTCGATTTCCTTCAGGATTTGCTTGCTGCGCTGCTGAGCGGCCAATGTCGCTTCGGGTCCTACGCGACGCTCCATCATGTCTCGATTCTTGACGAAGATCTCCTCGCCTGAACTGGCTGCAATGTTGCTCCAAGCGAGGCCCTCGACTGCATCTTTTGCCACCCCTGTGCCGTTGCCATACATGCTGCCGAGATTGCCCTGGGCGGTGATGTTCCCCTGCTCGGCGGCCTTGCGAAACCATTTCACCGCTCCGGCGTTGTCCTTTGGCACGCCGTCGCCGTTGGCATACATCAAGCCGAGGTTTGATTGGGCGTCTGCCCCCAGCAATTCCGTCGCTCGATCAACTCCACGCGTCGTCCGTGCCACGGATGAAACAGGTGAGTGATCGTGAAGTCTCGTCTTGCATCAGTCGCAAAGGGTGCAGTTCGCACCCGACGAGAAAGATAAAGAGGAAAGAGAGAGAGAGGATGAAATCGTCGCAGCAATAGACGATTCGGATCGATATCAGGCACTCTGCTCGGCACTGGAGCGACACTCGGTGCGAAACCTTTGTTGCCCTTCGCACCACGAAAATATTCGCCGCTGGCGCCGGCCGCTGCGAGAACGCGGGCACGCCAACGCTCCACCGCCCGCCTCCGCACCATCATGAGATTCACGCCCGCCACCTTTTGCGCCGCGTTCGTTTTCCTCTCCGCCTGCACGACCGTTCCACCGCCGCCCGCTCCGACCGCGCCGGTGGCCGCGGAATTCTGGATCGACCTTGCGCGCGGCGGCGACGTCTCCGACCGGGAGGTGCTCACCGACCTCGCCGCGGCGGGCGCCATCTTCGTCGGGGAGGCGCATTCGATCCAGCGGCATCACGACGTGCAGTTGTGGCTGTTACAGGAGCTTTTTGTCCGCGGGGTGCCGCTCGTGCTGTGCCTCGAACAACTGGAGGCGCGCGACCAGCCGGCCGTCGATCGCTTCAACCGCCGCGAGCTCGATTTCGACGCGCTGGTCCGGGAAATCGACTGGCCGAATAAATGGAGCAACCACGGCGATTACCGGCTGCTCTGCGAATTCGCGCGGCAGCACCGCATCCCCATCCGCGCGCTCAACGCTCCCCCCGAGATCATCCGCGCCGTCAACCGCGGCGGCGGCCTGGCCCGGCTCGCCCCGGACGAGCGCGCGCAGCTTCCCGCCGAGATCGCGGCCGACGATCCCGATTACGAACGCCTCACGAATGTCGAGCTCGCCACGCACATGAAGGTGGAACCCGCCAGACTCCGGCCCCTGTTCGAGGCGCAGGTGGCGCGCGACGAAACGATGGCCGCCAACATCGTCGCCGCCCGCCGCGTCGACACCGCGCCGGAGAAGCTGCGCACCGCATTCGTGATCGTCGGCGCCGGCCACATGCGGTTCGGCCTCGGCACCGCCGGCCGCGTGCTCCGCCGCGATCCCGGCACGGTCGAGCGGCTCGTGATCTTTGCCGAGGTCGATTCGTTGAAACTGGCCGATGGGCAAAAAGCCCCGGCCCGCGACGTCACGATCTCGCACGCCGAGCTCCGCGCCATCGGGCGCCCGCCCGCCGACTACGTCCGGGTGCTGCCGCGCGCGGCGCCGGCCCGCCTGCCGCCCGGCCATCCGCCGATCCCGTGATGAGTGCCCCCGGCAGACCCGCTCCCGCCATTTCGCTTGAGCACTTCCGCCCGCCGGATGAGTTTCCCGGCGCTTGCTTCATGGAGCTGGCCTTCGACATCGGCGCCGGCGTGCGCTCAAACTCACGACGGATGTAACCATCACCCCCGACACGCTGCCCTTCACCACAAAGACACCGAGACACAAAGAAGAGGCAGTCGGCGGCTTGGTTCTCCTCTGTGCCCTGGTGTCCCTGGGCGCCTCCGGCGCCGCCCTAGGCGGGTGGACCCTGGCCGCCTTTGGCGCCGCCGGAGGCGGGTAAACCGCGGCGGCTTGCCCGCCTCAGGAGGGTTTTGCGTGTAGCCCGCATTTCCCGCACACTCGATTCCACCCCGCCTGTGCGCTCTTGGAC
>JACQWL010000626.1 GCA_016209255.1 Verrucomicrobiota bacterium | reverse complement strand
GTCGATCTGACCAACGCCAGTGCGGGGGCCTCACGCCGCGCCCGCCACCGATATCGCCCACGGCCCGGCGATCCTAATCTTGCGTTAACCAGGATTTCGTAGCACCCAATTGGCGGCGCCTGCGTCAGGCTGCGGTCAATCCCCCAAAAAAACTATGAAATCATTACGTCGAACAATCGCGGCTTTTGCCGCTGTCTGCTTAATGTCGGGCACTGCGTTTGCGGCTGACCCCTCTGGTATGTGGAAATGGGTCCAGCAAGGCCGCGGCGGTGGTGGCGGCGGAGGCGGTACGCCGCGCGAGGCGACCCTGATGCTCTCCATGAAGGACGGCAAACTGACCGGCAAACTCACCTCACCCGGACGCGGCGGCGATCCGGTGGTGACCGAAATATCCAACGCCTCCTGCACGGGTGACACGGTCGCGTTCTCGGTTGAGCGCGAGTTCGGCGGCAACAAGGTGGTCTCGAGGTACTCGGGCAAGCTCGCGGGAGACACCATCACCGGCAAAATCGAAGGGCCGGGTCGTGACGGTCAGAGTCAGCAGCGCGACTGGGTGGCCAAGCGCTCAAAGTAATCCGACTTTTTTTGAGCATTTCGAGCGCCACGTCGTCTATCCCACCGTAGTCAGCACTGTCTTGGTAAACAGTGACTGTTTGTGGTTCATACGGTTTGTCTGGTGTTTTAGGTCACAAAGGCCGCCTCGCAAGGGGCGGTCTTTGTGTTTTCGAGTCCGGCAAACCGCCGCAGGTCAGAAATTGAACTGGTCGATGTTGTCCTTGTTGAAAATGAAGGGTTTCCCCAGCAGGATGTTGTCGCCCTGAATGGCGAACGTGCCGAGCAAACCGGCCTTGAGGCTCTTCGCACCGCTCTTCAATTCGCCCTTCGCCAGGGCCACGCCCGCGTAGACGGTGAGATAGCCGAGATCCTCGGTCTTCCAGAGGATTACGCTGTCGGTCACGCCTTCTTTCACGTAGCGCCGGTTTTCGCTCGGCAGACCCAGGCCGACGACCTTCACCTTGCCCGTCTTGCCGGCCTGTTTCACCGCCTCGGCTGCGCCGGGTACGCCGGGCGAGCAGATTGCCATGATAAGTTTCAGGTTCGGATTCGCGCTCATCAGCGCCGTCGCCTCGGACTGGGCCTTGTCCTTGAGATCGTCGCACGGCCGGACCGCGACGAGTTTCATCTTCGGGTATTTCTCCTTCAACCGCGCCTCGATGTACTTTTGCCATTCACGCTGGTTGGCCGCCGTGAGCGACGCCGTAATCATGGCGAATTCGCCCGTCTCGCCGGTGAGCCGGGCCGCCTCGTCCATCAGCGCGTGGCTGATGCCCTGCGGGGTGGCTTGGTTGACGAAGAACGACCGCGCGTCCGGCATCGAGTCGGCATCGTAGGTGACCACCTTGATGCCCTGTTTCTGCGCCTTGCGGAGCGCCGTCGATATGCCCTCCCGGTTTTCGGCGGCGACGGCGATCACATCGACGCCGAGCGTGATCCAATTTTCGACAATCTCGTTTTGCTTGGCGGCGTTGCTGTCGGTCGGGCCGTCAAACAGGAGTTGGATGCCGAGTTCTTTCGCCGCCCTTTCCGCGCCGGCCTTGCAGGAGATGAAGTAGGCGTTGCCTTTGGACTTCGGCAGCAGCGCGACGATGAGCTTCGAGTCGGCCGCGAAGGCGGTGGTCAGGCCGGCGAACAGGATGCCGGCGGCAACGCAGAGACGCAGCAGGAGGGATTTCATGGGGAGGAGGATTGAGAATCAGGCAGGGTGGGGACGGCTTCGGTAATGCGACAGGATTTGCGGCAGGACGCTCGCGGTCAATGCCACGAGCAACAGCGCTCCGGTGAGGAGTCCGGCCATCTCCTCCGCGGAATTCATCCGCATGACCGCCGGCATGCAGGCGAGGCCGTTGCGCAACACCGCGATCGCGGCGACGCCGAGGAGGGTGCCGTGTACGCTGCCCGCGCCGCCGAAGATGCTCGTGCCGCCGAGCACGACGGCCGTGATCGCAAACAGTTCGTAGCCGGTGCCCGCATCGGCCTTGGCCTGGCCGAGCCGGGCCGTGTAGATGATTGCCGCCATGGCCGAGATCACGCCGGCGAGGACGTAAACGAGCGCGAGCCGCCGCGCGACCGGCAGGCCGGCGTAGCGGGCGCCCTCGGGCGAGAATCCGATGGCGCGGAATCCGCGGCCGAAGGTCATGCGATGGACGAGCACCCAGACCGCCGCCGCCACGCCGGCGAACAGCCACGCCTGCGTCGGCAGCCCGAGCCAGCGCTCCTGCCCGAGAAATAGAAAGCTCGCGGGGAAATCCGTGTACGTGATCGCGCCGCGGGTGATGGCCTCGGCCAGCCCGCGGAAGAGCGAGAACGTGCCGAGCGTGACGATCAGCGGCGGCAGCCGCAGTGCGGTGATCAGGACCGCGTTGAGTCCGCCGGCGAGCGCCCCGCACCCCAGGGTGAGCGCGATCGCCACCGGGATCGAGAGCCCACCGTCGTGCCAGAACTTGCCGAACAAGATCGCGCACAGCCCGAGGAGCGAGCCGACCGACAAATCGATGCCCGCGGTGAGGATGATCGGGGTCAGCGCGAGCGCGAGCAGGCCGATTTCGCACGAGTGCCGCAGGATGTCGAACTGGCGATCCAGCGTGCCGAACCCGACGACCACGCCACGGCGGTTGGTGGTCGTGCCGGCCCAGTAGAAAAACAGCCACTCGGCGACGAGCACGTAAAGCAGCAGCATTTCGTGGCGGAGAAGGAGCGCTTTCCAGTCGCGGGATGGGGAAGGAGAAGACATTGGGAACGCTAATCTGCGCTAATTCGCGCTAATGACGGAGGCGGGATGAATTCGGAGAGGATCACGCGTTTCCACTCCAAGGTTTCTTTGTGACCAAAGTTGATGAGATAGCCGACCGGCTGGCGAGTCAGGCGGAGATAGTTGATGAGTTGGGCCTCGTGTTCGGGAGCAAGCGCGGACACAGCTTTGAGTTCAACGATCAGGCAACCGAATACGAAGAGATCTGGCACATGCCGTTTTTTGAATTCTCGGCCTTTGTAGAAGCACATCAATTCTTGCTTCGAATGGTAAGCAATCCCTCGAATCTCCAACTCGATCTCGAGGCATTCCTGGTAAATTTCCTCGCCGAGTCCGTAACCGCGCTCGTTGTAGGTTTCAAACGCCGCGCCCATCAGTTTGTAGCCCTCATCCTTGTAGATTTCTGGTTTCATAAGATTAGCGTCAATTAGCGATGATTAGCGGTTCTCCTCCGTCTCAGCGGATTTCATTGCGGCTGCGGACGCTGTCGGCGACGACGGCGAGCAGAATGATCGCGCCCTGGATCGCTTTTTCCCAATAGGACTCGATGTGGAGATGCGTCAGCGCCGGCGCGATGCAGGCCAGGAGCAGCAAACCGGTGAACGCGCCCCAGAGGTTGCCCCGGCCGCCGGAGATGGCCACGCCGCCGACGACGACAGCGGCGATGACCTTCAACTCGAGCCCGCTGCCCGCGAGCGGCTGGACTTGCGGCGACTGCATCATGTTCATCGCCGCGGCGAGGCCGGTGAGCCCGCCCATGAAGACGAAGACCAGAAACGTGCCGAGTTGCGGCCGGATGCCGGAAAGCCGCGCGGCCTCCGCATCGCTGCCAATCGCATACACGAACCGGCCCGCTGCGAGGTGGCGCATCGCCAGCCCGAGCACCACGAGCAGCAGCAGCGCGGTGAAAACGAGCGCCCACTGGCCATCCACCTGGCTCAGGCCAAACCACTGCACGCGGTCCGGCAGGTTTACGAATTCGCCCTGCCGCACCATGTTGAGACCCTGGCGCAGCGTCACCATCATCGCGAGCGTCACGACGATCGATGGGAGCCGCAGTCCGGCGATCAACACGCCGTTGACGGCGCCGAGCAGGGCGCCGGTCGCGATGGCCGCCGGGGGCACGAGGGCGAGCGGCCAGTTCATGGCCGCAAGCAAACCGGCGCACACGCTGCAGACGGAGAACTGCGAGCCGACGGAGATGTCGATTTGCCGGCAGATGATCACGAGCGTCATGCCGCAGGCGACCACAAGCGTCGGCGCCTCGCGGGTGACCAGCGAGAGCAGCGGCTGCGGCTGGAAAAATGCCGGGGCAAAAATCGCCAGCGCCACGAGGACGGCCGCGAGCGCCGCCGCCACCGAGAGTTCCCGAAAGTGCCGGCTCATGCGCGAAAGCTCCAAATTCCAAGCGCCAAGCTCCAATGAAACGCCAAACGCCAAACGCCACTACACGCCGCCCCGTCAGCGCTCAATTGGTCCTTGAGGATTGGTGCTTCACTGGAGCTTGGATGTTGGTACTTGGTGCTTCTCATGGCTTTTGCCCCAGCGCGGCGGACATCACGGCGTGCGCGTCGGCGTTGCCGGGCAGCACAACGGTTAACGTGCCGCCGCGCATGATCCCGATGCGGTCGCTCATCCCGAGCACCTCGGGCAGATCGCTCGAAATCAACAGGACGGCGAGGCCTTCCTTCGCCAGGCGGCGGATGATCTTGTGAATCTCGCTTTTCGCACCGACGTCGACACCCTGTGTGGGTTCATCGAGGATCAGGAACCGCGGTTTCGTGGCGAGCCACCGCGCCAGGGAGACCTTCTGCTGATTGCCGCCGGAGAGGCTGGAGCCGGGTGCCTCGGGGCCGGGGCATTTCACGGCGAGGTCGCGGATAAACTCGAGCGCGAGCAACCTCTCGGCCCCGAAGCGCAGCCACGCCCCGCGAAACACCTGCCTGTGAATCGCCATCGTCATGTTGTGCGCGATCGGCAGCTCCAGCACGACGCCGTGCCGGCGCCGGTCCTCCGGCACATATGCGATGCCTAGGGCGACGGCGTCCAGCGGCGAACGCGGGGCCACGGGCCGGCCGTTCAGCAGGATCTCACCGCAGTCCGCCGGGGTGAGGCCAAACAGGATTCGGGCGAGCTCGGTGCGGCCGGCGCCGACGAGCCCCGCCAGTCCGAAGACCTCGCCGGCCCGGACGTCCAGCGTGACCCCGTGCACGCCCGAGGCGGCGCAGCCGAGATTGCGCAGCGCGAGCACGAGGTCGCCGGGCGAGGCTTCGCCCGGCGGGTAGATCTGGGTCATTTCGCGGCCGACCATCATGCGGATGAGCGCGGCCTCGTCGATCTCGCTGACGGCGTTGGTGCCGACGCTTTCGCCGTCCCGCAGCACGGTGACGCGATCCGCCAGCGCGAATATCTCCTCGAGCCGGTGGGAAATGTAGATGACGCCGACGCCGCTGGCGCGGAGTTCGCGCACGACGGCGAAAAGAAGTTCCTGCTCTTTTTGCGTCAGCGAGGCCGTGGGCTCATCCATGATGACAATCCGCGCGCCGGCGCCGAGCGCACAGGCGATTTCCACCAGCTGTTGCTCGGGCATGGAGAGCGCGCGCACTTCGGCCTCCGGCGAGATATCGGCGCCGATGCGCGCCAGCAGGCCGCGGGCGCGTTCGCGCCGCGCCTTCCAGTTGATCCGGCGGACCGGCGGATCGGAGTCGAGCCGCAGCGCGATATTCTCCGTGACCGTGAGATCCGGGAAAAGCGCGGGTTGCTGGTAGATGCAGGCGATGCCGAGGGCGTGGGCGGTGGCGGGCGTCAGGTGGACGACGGTTTCCCCGGCGATTCTGATGGTGCCGCGGTCGGGATGGTGGGCGCCGGTCACGATTTTGATCAACGTGCTCTTGCCGGCGCCGTTTTCGCCGAGCAGCGCGTGGACCTCGCCGGCGTGCAAATCGAAGTCGACCCCGCGCAGCGCGCGGGCCCCGCCGAAGGATTTGGCGAGTTCACGGAGTTCGAGCAGCGGGGCGGCCATACAGGGTGGAATGAGGTTGATGGCCCGTCGCACCGCGCCGCGCCAGTGGAAAAGCGGCGCTGATTTTCTCGACGACCGGCGCTGGCTGCGGCACTTACCTGAGAGCCGGCCGCTGGTGGGCCCGGCGTTTCCTGTTTTCAACCACTCTGCAACATGGCTTCCACCGCGTATTCAATTGCCCAGGAATCTTACGCTGCGCTCGGTGTGGACACCGAGGCGGCACTGCGCCGGCTCGCGACCGTTCCCATCTCGCTGCACTGCTGGCAGGGCGATGACGTCGCCGGATTCGAGCAGGTGGGTGACCTGTCGGCCAGCGGACTCGCCGCCACCGGCAACTATCCGGGCAAGGCGCGCACGATCGACGAGCTGCGGCAGGACGTCGGGCAGGTCTACCGGCTTCTTCCGGGCAAGCACCGGTTCAACCTCCACGCCTGCTACGCCGATCTCGGTGGCCGCAAGATCGGGCGCGATGCATACACCATCGCGCAGTTCCAGAGCTGGATCGACTGGGCGAAGGCGCACGGGCTCGGGCTCGATTTCAACCCGACGTTTTTTGCGCATCCGAAGGCGGCGGACGGCTTCACGCTGGCCCACGCGGACAAGGGCATCCGCCAGTTCTGGATTGAGCACGGGATCGTGTGCCGGAGAATCGGCGCCGAGATGGGCCGTCAGCTCGGGAGCCCGACGGTCACGAACGTGTGGATCCCGGACGGCTGCAAGGATCAGCCGGTCGACCGGACGTCGCCCCGCGAACGGCTGGAGGCCTCCCTCGACGCGGTCTTCGCGGAAAAAATCGATCCGCGGCGCCATCTCGACGCCGTGGAGAGCAAGCTCTTTGGCCTTGGTTCCGAATCCTATGTGGTCGGCTCGCACGAATTCTACCTCGGCTACGCGATCAAGCATCAGAAAGTGCTCTGCCTCGACGCGGGCCATTACCACCCGACCGAGACGCTGACCGACAAGATCAGCGCCGTGCTGCAGTTTATTCCCGAGTTGCTTCTGCACGTGAGCCGCGGCGTGCGTTGGGACAGCGATCACGTCGTCATCCTCGACGATCACCTCCGGGGCATCATGGAGGAACTGGTGCGGGGCGATTTTCTCGACCGCACGCACATCGGGCTCGATTACTTTGACGCGAGCATCAACCGCATCGCGGCCTGGACGATTGGCGCGCGCAACGCGATCAAGGCGCTGCTCATCGCCCTGCTTGAACCCACGGCGGGCCTGCGCGCGATGGAAGGCGCCGGCGACAACACCGGCCGGCTCGCGATGCTCGAGGAGTTGAAGACGATGCCCTTCGGCGCGGTGTGGGACGAATATTGCCGCCGCCAAGACGTGCCGGTAGGCAACGCGTGGCTCGCCGAGGTGCGCAGCTACGAGCAGGCGTTTCTCTCGCTTCGCGCGTAGCTCGGATATTCGTGGAGTGACGGGCGGCGGAGATCTGCCGGTGGGTGCATTCGCCCACGGTTGGCTGCCTCGCTTTGGGTTTAGGCGCCCATAACGGCCGCGGTGGTTGGCGACGCTGGTTACGCTACGCTCATTCGCTTAACGAGTAGCGTAGTCCGCAAGCGTTGGCACGCGTTTTGCAAAGAGACTGCGCATCCAGATTCAACCGAATCTCACGACATCATCCTCATGAAAACAATGAAATCATTCCGCATCTCCGTGATCCTATTCACGCTTCTTGGCCTGATCGCCGTGCTCAAGCCCGTCCAAGCTTCAGCGCAAACGACCAGCGCCCCCGTGATCACAACCCAGCCCGCTTCACTCACCGTCAACGCGGGCGCCAACGCCGCTTTCAATGTCGTCGCCACCGGCACGGGCACGCTCACTTACAGTTGGTTCAAGGAAGGCCGGCTCGTTTCACTCGACAGTGTGTCGACGTTGACGATTGCATCCGCGACCGCCGCGGACGCCGGTGTCTACCGTGCCGTCGTTTCCAACGCGAGCGGCTCCACGGTGGCAAACGCCGCGGCCCTAACAGTTACAGGCAACGTGCCGCCGCCTCCGCCGACACCCGGGACCGGAACCGCACCCGCGATCACCACGCAACCCGCCTCGCTCATCGTCACGGCCGGCGCAAAGGCCACCTTCGCCGTCGTTGCCAGCGGCTCCGCCACCCTTCGCTACCGTTGGCTCAAAAACGGCCGTGAGATCAAAAACGCCGAATCGGCCACGTTCACGATCGAGGCCGCTCACCTTGAGGATGCCGCCGTTTACACCGTGAAAATCTCCAACAGCGCCGGCAGCGTCAGCTCGTCGGCCGCTTCGCTCACGGTCAACGCCACGGCCGGCGCCATCACCACAGCGCCCGCGAGCCAGACGGCCAACGCGGGCGTCAACGCGAATCTCACCGTCGCCGCCGCGGGCAGCGGACTCACTTACCAGTGGAAATTCAACGGTCGCCCGATCAAGGGCGCGACCGACGCCACGCTCACCGTCGCCAACGCCGGCACCACCGCGGCGGGCAACTACTCCGTCACGGTTTCCGACCGCACCGGCCCCATCGCCATGAGCGCCGCGGCGCTCGCCATCAAGACCGACGCACGCCTCACCAATATCGCGACGCGCGGCCATGTCGGCGAGGACGACGAAGTGCTCATCAGCGGCTTCGTCACCCGCGGCACTGGATCGAAGAAAATGGTACTGCGCGCGGTCGGCCCGACGCTCGGCACGCAATTCAGCGTCGCGGGCGCGCTCGCCAGCCCGAAGCTCACGCTCTACCGCGCGGGCCGCGACAACGTCGTCGTCGACTCCAACAGCGGCTGGGGCGGCTCCGCCGCGCTCAGCGCCGCGTTCGCGCAGGTCGGCGCGTTTCCGCTGCTGCCCACCTCGGCCGACGCCGCGCTCCTCGCGACGCTCAGCAGCGGCGGCTACACTGCGATGGTCACGGCCCCGAAAGGCACGAGCGGCGTCGCGTTGATTGAAGCTTACGACGCTGACACCGGTTCGCCGGCTTCCGAGGTCGTCAACATTTCCACCCGCGCGCTGGTCGGCGCCGAGGCCGCCAACACGCTCATCGCCGGCTTCGCCATCACCGGCACCACCTCCGACACCGTGATTATCCGCGGAGTCGGCCCGAGCCTCGGCACGCTCTTCGGCATGCGTCGCGCGCTCGGCGCGTCGCACGTCGCCGTGTACGATTCGAAGGGCAATCAGATTGCCGCCAACACCGTCTGGGGTAAGGCCGGTCGGGGCGAAAAGGATGATGATGACGATGAAGACGGCAAGGACGACATGGACGACGCCAGCGATCGCGCGGGCGCATGGCGCCTCCCGCGCGGATCGCACGATTCGGCGCTTCTCCTCACGCTTGCACCCGGTGTCTACACGGCGCACGTCACCGGGGTAAAGGCGGCGTCTGGCATCGGGCTGGTCGAGATATTCGAAGTGCGTTGAAATCGCGTGCGCGGCGCACGCGCACTTCCGGCCGGCCGCGTGGCGCCACGCGGCCGGCGTTTTTTTCCGGCACACCTGTTATCCCCAGGGGGGCGAAAATCCAGGCCGCACCCGGCGGCGGATGCCCGGGAAATCCACCCTGAAGTTGAAATACCCGGACGCAGGGCCGGGAAATCAGCCGCGGAGCGCCGCGAGATCCGGGTCGCTGGCGGCGGCGGCGGCGAATTTCGGGTCAAGGGCAATGGCGCGATCGACGCGCTTTCGCGCCGCGGCGAGGTCGCCGCGCAGGCAGGCGTAACAGCCGAGATTGAATTGGATCGTCGGCTCCTTCGGGTGGTGCCGTTCGGCCTCGAGCAGAATTTTTTCCGCCGCGGCCAGCGAGTCGGCGCGGCGGAGGGCATAGGCCCACGTCACCCAGCCGGCGGGCTCGGCCGGCGCGCGGCTGACGAAGGCGCCCGCGGCGATGGCAAGCGCCGGCCAGTTGCCCTGCTCCTGCAACACCGCAAGCCGGACGGCGACGACTTCAACGCTTTCGTTTTCGGGGGCGGGGATCCGATCGAGTTCCGCGGCCGCCTCGGCCACCATGCCGAGGCCGAGGTAGCCCTGGGCGTGGGAAAGCCGGCGTTTCGCTTGCATGGCGGGCAAAGTGAAGCGAGCCAACGCCACGCGGTCAACGCGTGGCGGGCGGGGTTGGCCGTGTCCATGCCGTCAACTTCCGCCTTCAGGGTGAACCGACGAAGACCAAAAGGCGGACGGTGACCTTCCGCTTTCGCTGACGTTTCCGCCGTCGCCGAGGCTTTGGCAGACAGGTTCACGGATTGGAGACAAGACGAGCCGCCCTTCGGCTCCAGCCGCGGCATGGCGGAGCAGATAGCACTGCCCGTGTCAGGGCCGCTGACCCCGGGATTCCGGTAGTTATGGGGTTTGCGGGTTCCTGCCGGCGACCCACGCGCTCGGACGTTCTTCCACTTCTTTCCTATGAATGCGTACCGCGCCGGCC
>JACQWL010000627.1 GCA_016209255.1 Verrucomicrobiota bacterium | reverse complement strand
CGAGTGCCTCGAGCCCGCGACTCCGCTCCGCGACAGCGACGACGGACCGCAGTTGTCGCTCGGGCTGGGTAAGGGCGTGTTTTCAAACCTGTTTGTCATTCTGAGCGCAGCGAAGCTTCTGCGGGCGACTGAAGTCCAAGTGGATTCTTCGCTGCGCTCAGAATGACAGAAAAAAACCGATTTCGAGAGCACGGCCCGAAATGGGAGTTCAAATGATGAGGGTGCACGCCGGCGCCTTTACAAAGCGCCCGGTTCCCGCATCGTGGATCCTCAATCACGGCCGCGCGCCTTCGCGCGCTCCGCCTCCCGCTTGAACCTTCTCGATCGCCACATCTTCACGAGTGTCCTTTTGACCTGCGCGGCCGCGGTGGGATTATTCTCCTTCGTCGTCGCCCTGCCCAACGTCGTGAAGGACCTGCTCGGCCCGCTGCTGGCAGGCCAGCTCACGCCGGATACGTTCCTGCGGCTCGTGGTGCTGATCTTCCCGTTCGCGATTTCCTTTGCCCTGCCGATGGGCATGCTCACGGGTGTGTTGCTCACGCTCGGGCGGCTCTCGGCCGACAGCGAGATCACGGCCATGCGGGCGTCGGGCATCAGCGTGGCGCGCGTGGCCCGGCCGGTGTTGGTGCTGGGCGCGCTGTCCGCCGCCGTCGCGCTCTGCATCAACTTCGAGTCGATGCCGTGGGCGCGGGTGCAATATCACCGCGAGCTCGCCGCGGCGGCACGCACCAATCCGCTCAGCTTCATCGTCCCCAAGACCTTCATCCGCGACTTCAAGGGCACGGTCATTTACGTCGGCGAAAAGGAAGGCCCGGTCCTCCGCGACATCTGGCTGTGGGAACTCGACGACCAGCGGCGCGTGAAGCGGCTCGTCCGCGCCGAATCCGGCCGGCTCGATTACGACGAGGCGACGAACAGCCTCATTCCGACGCTGGTCCGCGCCAAGACCGAGGAGCGGGATCCCAGGAACCCGGAGGATTTCAGCAAATCGCCCAAGGCGCCGTCGGTCGGAAAGGTGGAGGAAGTCCGGATCTCGCTCGATCGCCTGTTGGGCCAGGACTTGGTGCGGGAAAAGCGGGAGTGGCTGACGTACGCGCAGCTCCGCGCCGAACAGTCGCGGCTCGCGGCCGCACCCCACTCCACGCCGGAACAGGCGCGGGCGCAAACCGACGAACTGATCAAAACCGGGCTGATCGTGCAGGAAAAATTCAACCTCTCGCTCGCCGTATTTTCGTTCGCGCTCATCGGCGTGCCCCTCGGGATCAAGGTCTCGCGCCGCGAGACTTCCGCCAACCTCGGGCTCGCGCTCGTGCTCGTGCTCTGCTTCTACCTTCTCACGCTCCTGGTGAAGTGGCTGGACCGGCACCCCGAATACCGGCCCGACCTCCTCATCTGGCTGCCCAACCTGCTCTTCCTTGGATTCGGCGTGTGGCTGTTTCGCCGGATTGAAAAGTAGGGCGGCAATACCCCGCTACGCCACCTGCGTCGCGACCGTGCCGCTCCGCCCGTCGATTTCCGCCATCGCCTGATCGCACACCGGGATGGCGCCGCGGTCCGCCAGCAATTCGCGCGCGAGGGCATCCATCCGCACAAACTCGACGTCGTGCCCGCACAGCCGTTCCAACAGGTCGCGAAACAACCCCCGCCGCCCCATCCCCTCGATCTCGGCGTGGATCGTGAGCACGTTTGGCCGGTCATCGCGCAGGAGCGACTCGTAGTGCACCGGGATCGCGGTGTCGGGATACTCCGGCCGGCCCATCAGCTCGTCGAGGGTCGGCAGCGTGCTCGGAATCTCGAGCGTTTTGAACACCCGCCCGTCGATCCGCGGGAAAAACGGGAACGCGCCCCGCGTGTCGCTGGAATAGAGCAGCCCGGCCCGGTCGTAAACCTCGCGACTGCGGGCGTTGCTCTGCCAGCCGGCGGCGCCGGCGGTGTGCGGCTCGAAGCCAAAGATGCGCAGGAACTCGGAATGCGCCGCGCCGAACTCCGCGCCGACTTCTTCGAGCGTCATGGTCGGCAAATGGTCCTGCCAGCGGTAGTGATTGTAGCAGTGAATGCCGACCTCGAAACCAGCCATGCGCACCGCCGCCAGGATGTGGGCGTTGCGGCGGCCGATGTGCGGCGCCGGCAGCAGCGTGCCGTTCAGCAGCGTGCGCAGGCCATAGATCTGAACGACGCTCGTGCGGCGGACCTTCGAGAAGAAACCCGGTCGAAACACGCGCGAGATGGCGCGGCCTGTCTCATCGGGGCCGAGCGAGAACAGAAAGCAGGCCGCCACCCCGAATTCCTGGCAGGCCGACACCAGCGCCGGCACGCCCTCGCGGGTGCCGCGGTCGGTGTCGACGTCGACTTTGAGCGCGAGACGGATCGGCATGACGGCAATTTGGAGCGGAAGCCGTGAGGCTTTCGCGAAACGCTCACGCGTTCCGCTCCGCAGCGCGCTTCACTCCAGTCGATATTCCTTGTGCGCGAGGTGATAATCCAGCGTGAGCTTGATCGCCTGCCGCAAGTTCACCTTCGGCGCCCAGCCGAGCCGCTTCCTCGCATTGGCGATCGCGGGCACCCGCCGCTGGATGTCCTGGTAGTATTTGCCGAAATACTTGCCGGACGGCACGACCACCACCTTCGCCTTCGCCACGTGCGCGCGATAGTCCGGGAAGTCCTCGAAGGCCGCGATGATCAGCCGGGCGAGCTCGGCGACGCTCACGTTGTTTTTCGGATTGCCAAGGTTGAAAATCTGCCGCGAAGCGCAGCCGTTCTGGTTCTCGATG
>JACQWL010000622.1 GCA_016209255.1 Verrucomicrobiota bacterium | reverse complement strand
GTACAAGGCCCAGCTTTCGTCCGCCGTCCTGGCCCGGGCGGACAAGAGTCAGGGCCGGCTGGTCTTTAACAACACCTGCGCGGCCTGCCACACCCTTTATGGCGAGGGCGGAAAAATCGGCCCCGATATTACGGGCGGAAACCGCCATAGTTTGGATTACCTGCTCGACAAGGTGTCCGATCCCAGTGCGCAGATTCCGGCGGACTTCCGCTACTCCATCGCAAAACTGAAGGACGGCCGTTCCCTTACCGGCGTCGTTGCCACCCAAACCGATCGCACCACGACATTAAAGACGATGGCAGGACCGGTCACGATCGCGCAAAGCGAGATTCAAAGCATCGAACAATCGACGCTTTCGCTCATGCCGGAGGGATTGTTTGAGGCGTTAACTGCCGACCAGGTGCGGGACCTCGTCGCCTATCTGATGGACACCACCCAGACGCCTTTGCCCGGCAAATAGCCATGGTTATAGCGGCAGACGTCGGCGGTTCAGCGATCCGTTCGAACATGATGGCTGGCGGCGGTGCCGCGGGTGTCGGGCGCGCCGGACCGTGCGCCAGGGAATTCCGCCCGGGGAGGCCCGTTGTCCCGGTGCGGAAAAAATGCGCGAACAAGGACAAGATCTGGTGAGTCAGGCGCACCGCTCGCGCCTAGACTCCGGCTGCACTGCACCGCCCGCCCTGCCGTTTCCCCGTCAGGGCCGGTTGCCCCACCATCATGCGCACCCTCCTTTCCCTGCTCGCCGCCGCGTTGCTCGGCGGCCCGCTCGCGCGCGGTGTCGAATCGCTGCCGCGGATCCTGCTCTACACGCGGAACGGGCTGACGCTCGAGGGCAAGAAGGGCTACGTCCACGACAACATCCCCGACAGCGTGGCGATGGTGCGGAAACTCGGCGCCGAAAACGGATTCGCGGTCGATGTGTCGGACGATCCTGCGGCGTTCACGGACGCCAATCTGAAGAAGTATCGCGCGCTGGTCTTCTCCAACACCAACAACCAGATCTTCGATACCGAGGACCAGCGGGGCGCGTTGCAGCGCTACATCCGCGGCGGCGGCGGGTTCGCCGGCATCCACTCCGCCTGCGGTTCGATGCGCGCCTGGCCGTGGTTCTGGGCGATGGCGGGCGGCTCGTTCGTGCGGCATCCCAAGCTCCAGGAGTTCACGATCCAGGTCGTGGATCGGAAGCATCCCTCGACCTCGGGCTTTGCCGAAACGTTCCGGTGGACCGATGAGTTCTATTTTCTCCGCGACATGCCGCCGGGCCTGCACGTGTTGCTCGTGGGCGACCTGTCGACGCTGAACGACTCGCAGAAGCCGGTGAACGAAACGACGCGCCCGCTCGCGTGGTGCCATTCGTTCGAGGGTGGCCGCTGCTGGTTCACGACCCTCGGCCACCGCAAGGAGGCCTACGCCGACCCGATCTTCCAGAAACACATCCTCGGCGGCATCCGCTGGGCGATGGGCGCGACCACCAAATGAAAACCCAAAATACCCTCCTTACCCGGCGCGAATTTGCCCGCGCCTCGCTGCTCGGGGCCGGCGCGCTCGCTTGGCCGGCCATCATTCCCGCGCGGCTCCTCGGCGCCGATGCGCCCAGCAAGAAGATCAACATCCTCCAGATCGGTTGCGGGCGGATTGGGCGGAGCATGGACCTGCCGGGCATCCTGGCGCAGGACCGCGCGCGCATCGTCGCCGTCTGCGATCTCGACTCGATCCGCGTCGCCGACGCGAAGCGGTTCGTCGAGGAGGCCTACGCGAAGAAAAACGTCCGGCAGCAGGTCGCGACCTATGCGGACTACCGCGAGGCGTTGCAGCGGGCCGACATCGATGCGGTCGCGATCAGCACGCCCGATCACTGGCACGCCCAGCCGATCATCGAGGCGGCGCTCGCGGGGAAAGACATCTATGTGCAGAAGCCGCTCACGATGACCCTCCGCGAGGGTCGCGCGGTCAGCGACCTCGTGCGCGCGAAGCAGCGCGCCTTCCAAATCGGCAGCCAGCAGCGCTCCGGCGCCAAGTTCCGGCTCGCGTGCGAACTCGTCCGCAACGGCCGGCTGGGCCGGTTGCACACGGTGCGAATCGGCCTGCCGACCGATCCGGCCGGCGCGGTGGAACCCGACATGCCTGTGCCGCCCAATCTCAATTACGATCGCTGGCTCGGGCCGACGCCCGTCATGCCCTACACGGAGAACCGCGTGCACTCGCAAAGCGCCGAGGCAAAGAAGCGCTACGGCGATCGGCCGGGCTGGTTGCGCATCGAGTCCTACTGCCTCGGCATGATCACGGGCTGGGGTTCGCACCACGTCGACATCGCGCACTGGGGCATGGGCGCCGAGCATACGGGCCCGGTGGCGATCGAGGCCCGCGCGGAGTTTCCCAAGAGCGGGCTGTGGAATGTCCACGGCGCGTATCACATCGAGTCGCGCTATGCCAGCGGCGTCACCGTGATCATCGACAACACCTTTCCCAACGGCATCCGGTTCGAGGGCGCCGACGGCTGGCTGTTTGTGACCCGCGATTCCGGGCGCGCCACCGCGGCCGACCCCGCCACCGGCATGTCGAAGGCCCTCAACGCCAGCAAGGCCGACATCGTCACGACACCGCTCGGCGCGAAAGAGCTCCGGCTCCACGCCAGCGAAAACAACGACCACCATCGCGACTGGATCAACAGCATCCTCAGCCGCAAGCCCGCCGTGACGACGCCGGAGATCGCGCATCGTTCCACGAGCGCGTGCATCCTCGGCTGGATCGGGATGAAGCTCGGCCGGAAGCTCACGTGGGATCCGCAGAAGGAGACCTTCGTGGGGGAGGACGCGGCGAATGCGCTGCTCACGCGGACCGAGCGGGCGCCCTACGGCGGGCTGGCCGCCGCCCGGGCCGCGCGGGTTGCTTGAGGGCATGAAATGCATCGTTTCGGCTATTCCCGTCGGGTCGGGAGTGAGTGAAACGCAGCGGTTCCGGAGAGCCGTTCGATTCCTCGCGCGCACCGCGCGCCGCTTTTTTCCGGTCGCCGGAAAAAAGGCCGGAAAAAAGCTCACTCCAGCTTGATATTGTGGTTCGCGAGCGTGGTGCCGAGTTCGCGCTGGTAGTTGGCGAGGGCACGGCGCTGATCGGCGAGTGCACGGTAATAGCCGCTTTCGACGGCGGAGAGCTGCTCCTGCAATTGGAGGACGAAGAATGTCGTGCTGGTGCCGGCGCGGAAGCGCTTCTGCTCGGCGTCGAGTGCCTGCTGCGCGAGTTCGTAGGCGCTGCGCGTGGCGGCGACGCGCTGCCCGGTGGTTTCGATCTGGCCCGCGGCGGCGGAGACGGCGACGGCGATATCCCGCTCGATGCGCGAAAGGTCGGCCTCCGTCTGGCGCAGACCAAGCCTGGCGGCGCGCGCCCGGCCACGGCCCTCGGCAAACGCCAGCGGCACGCGCACCACCACGCCGGCCGAGTAGGCGCGGTTGTCTTCATTGCGGACCTGCGCGCGACTGGCGGCGAAATCGCGGTCGCTCCCATTGTAGCCGTAGCTGCCGACAAAATCGACGCGCGGCAGGAGCTGGTTTTGCGCCAGCGCACTATTCGTCCGCTGGATCGTGACCCCGAGCCGCGCCGCCTGGTAATCGGGCCGGAGATCGTAGGCTCGCTTCAGGTCGTCGGCGGGGTTGACGGCGGGCTCAGCGGCGGGTGGGAGCGGGGTGATCTCGATTGGCGCGCCGGTGTTGGCGAACGCGGTCTCGCCGATGAGCAGGCGGAGCTGGTTCTCGATGTCGCGGGCGCCGCGTTCGGCAAACAGGATCGACTCCTCGCGGTTGGCGACGCGGGCGCGGGCCTGGATGACGTCGGCGTCCGAGAGACTGCCGATGCGATTGCGCTTTTCGTTGTCGCTGAGGAGCTGGGCGGCAAGTTCGCGCGAGAGCCGGGCGATGCGGAGATTGTCGCGGGCCTGCACGAGGTTGTTGTAGGCGAGGATCACACTGGTGACCGTGTCGATGACGGTCTGCCGGTGCTGCCAGTCCGAGATGCCGCGATTGGCCTTGGCCACGCGGACGCCGGCGAGGCTGGCCCCGAAACCGAATCCGCGGAGGAGCGGCTGCGTGATGCTGACGCCGCCGAAGGTGATGAAGCTGTCGGAGAAACGGTTGAACGTGCCGCGCTCGTGGTTCGCGATGGCGCCGAGGCTGTAGGTGAGACCCCAGGGCGTGGCGCCGTCGAGCGAGAGGCTGTAATCGTCGGTCTGCGTGAGCTGCGTCACGAGTGGGCTTGTGGCGACCGGAAACTCGTTTTCGCTGTGACTGCGGCGGAAGGTGAGGGCGGGATCGAAGCGGCCGTATTCGGCGAGGAGGTTTGCGCGGGCGATGTCGGGGTCGAACGCGCTGACCTTGACGCGCTGATTGTTCGCCAGCGCGAGCCGGATGGCGTCGTCGAGGGTCAGCGCGTTCGACGGGCGCGATGCGGGCGGGGCGGCGTGAGCGGCGAAAGCGGCGGCGAAGGCGAACACGAAGAGGCGCACGCGGCGGGCGGACGAGCGGCGGGAGCAAGGTGTGGGCCGCCGCAATGCCCAATGCCCAATGTCCAATGACCAATTGCGGGGCGTGTGGGCGTCACTTCGACGACGACGTTTCATTGGGCGTTGGTCATTGGCCATTGGTCATTTCCCCACCATGCCGTCCGCCAGGCGGACGATGCGCTTGCCGTAGGCGGCGTTTTCGTTGGAATGGGTGACCTGGACGATCGTGACGCCGTCTTCCTGGTTGAGCTTCTTGAAGAGCTCCATGATTTCGCGGCCCTGATCGGAGTGAAGGTTGCCGGTCGGCTCGTCGGCGAGGATGAGCGCGGGGCTGGCGACGAGGGCGCGCGCGACGCCGACGAGCTGCTGCTGGCCACCGGAGAGCTGCGGCGGGTAGAGGTCCTTTTTGGCGACGATGTGGAAGCGGTCGAGGGTGTCGCACACGATGCTTTCCCGCTCTTTTTTCGGCGTGTCGCGGTAGGAGAGCGGGATCTCGAGATTCTCGTAGACGGTCAGATCGTCGAGCAGATGGTAGCTCTGAAAAACGAAGCCGATGGTCTTTTTCTGCAGCGCGAATCGCTTCTTCTTGTCGAGCAAGTGGACCGGTTCGCCACAGAGAGTATATTCGCCCTCCCACGCCGCGTCGTGCAGGCCGAGGATGTGGAGGAGGGTCGATTTGCCGGAGCCCGACGGCCCCATGATGGAAAGGAAGTCGCCCTCGTCGACCTCGAGGTTGATGTTGCGCAGGGCGTAGTACGGGCCGCCCTTGAGCGGATAAACGCGGTCGACATGGCGAAGGGAAATCATGGGGAGGGAGTTTGTCGGGGGAATTTGTCGGCGGCGAAACGACGTTAGAGTGAAATCTGGAGATTAGTTGAGGTTTTCGTGAGCCACGTCCGACAAATTCCCTAATCCGCCGCAATGCGGCGGAACTTCGAAGGGCGAAGCTGCCTCACATGAACAGAAAGGCGGGGCGAGCGGTGCGCGACTCGCGTTGCGGTGCGGCGGGAGCGGTGGGCTTGGCGGGAGCCGGCGGGGGTCGCTGGGCGGTCACTACGTTGGTAGTGGAAACTTTTTGCGAGGGTGGCGGGGCGGACTGGGTTTTGGAGGACGACTCGCAGGCGAGCGCTGCGGAGAGCAGCGGCGCGCCGAAAAACAACAGGGAGGCGAGCAGCGGAGTTTTCATGGAACGAGTGTCTTTAGCAACGCGTATGCCGCGGCGGTTCGGGAACCGGAACCGGCTGATTTTCAATGGATAGAAATTTTCAGACACCATCGGGCGGCGCGCAAGCCGCTGGCGTCCGTCCATTTGTGGAATGAGGGATTCCCAAAAGCGGGACGAAGGGGATCCCGACTGCCCGGTTGGGGAAAATCGCGGCGGGATGCCCGGACAAGGAGTTTTGGGAAATCAACGCTGCGCGGGATGAATCAAGGACAGCGGCTTGTCGCGAAACCGGCGGTAAACGGTGAAGTGCGCCGAATCGGTTGTGATAACCGTGGCGCGTGGAAAAACCTCGGCGAGACGGACAATGGCAGCATCGCAAAAGTCCATTTGTGGGTATTTGGCCGACAGCGCGCGGAGATGTGGCATGTGCTCCGGCAGCAGATCGACCACCCGCAGCGCACCCGCCTCGACCAATCCGTAGAGCCGATCGATCGCCTCGCGGGACGGACCGAGATGCCAACTGGCTTCCGCCACGACGGCCTCGCACGTGAGAAGCGGTGGTATCAGCGCCTCCATCACGCGCACGCTCCATGCGTGCCATTGGTCGCGCGAATTGATCCAGCCGACGAGCGGCCCGGCGTCGGCGATGAACTCAGCCACCGAAGCCTTCCCGCGTCGAAAGATCTCGCGGGCCGGCGTAAACGCCCCTGGCGCGGGCCGCAATTTCGCCAAACGTCTTGGTGGGCTTGGCAGTCAGGACGAAACGTTCACCGGTCTTGCCGTCCACGATTTCAACCGCCTGTCCCTTGCGGGCAGCGGCCTTGGCCTTGGGAAATTCGCGCACAAGCGACCGGGTGGAAATCTTCATGTGCGACACCGTGTCAGACACGCCTTCGCTGTCAAGAATCGCGCGATTGCCGGCCGATCCGGGGGGACGCGGGATATCCGTCACTTCGCGCGGAGCGCGACGGCGTTGGGGTGGAGTTCGGCGGTCATGATTTTCTCGGCCACGGATGGATCGCTGGCCATGAACGCACGGGTGGCATCGGCGTCGGCTGCCTCGAAGATCACCAGGCCGAAGGTCTTGTCGCCGGATTCGAGCGTGCGGCCCGCGAGGATGACCTGGCCGCGCTCGGCGGCGGCGTTTGTTTTCGGTCGTCTCCGGCGGAGGTCATGGGGGCGAATACCAATACGGCGAGGAGACAGAGACGTTGGAGGAGTGCGGGCGTGGGGGAAAATACGGGGCGTCGTCGATCCGTGATGATCTGGGCGGGCGGCGCGCGGGGCCGCGTGCGCGACCCGCCGCAAGGCCCGTGCCAGCCGTGGCGGGCCACGGCAATCATCTGATAGCCAAATCCTAAGCATTTTGTGCGCCCGGTCAGTCGCGCGTCGACCTCCCGACTCCGGAACGATGCGTTCCCAAAAGCGGGACGCGCCGCATGGTGCGGCTTAGTTGGCACGGGTGGCTGCGCCGCTGACGCTGAGCTGCCAAATCCTGTTCAAATGGTTGAATCGGCGCAGCCAGCGGCGGAGCCTCACGTGGCGGACGTTCCATCGGCTCCTGGAGCGCCATCAGGTGCCGCGGCCGCGGATTTGGGAACAGCAGGTAACGGCCAGTCGTGGTGCTGGCAGTCCGGGGGAACCGACATCCGGAGGCGACTGGGCACAGTTTCTTCAGGAGATGTGGCGGACGCCGCGTGCGTGAGTGATTCGTCGTGAAGAGCCCGGTGCGGGAAAACTGCCCGCCGGGATCTGTGAGGGGGGCGCCGGGCAACCGGCGTCCCTACCTCTACCCCTGGGAACAGCACCGCGATCGACGAAGCATGATTGCACGGCGCCGCGCCGGCGTCGCGGGCACGTATGGGAACTACGCTGTTCGGCGGTTCCTGCCCTTGCCCTCTTGTTCCCCCGCTGCCTACTTCAGCTTCTTCAGCGAGTCGGCGGCAGCGGTGAATTTGGGGTCGAGCTGGAGGGCGGCCTCGTAGGCGGCGCGGGCGGCGGCGATCTGGGCTTGATCCACCGCGACTAACACGGGGGAGACAAGAACGAGGCCAACGAGCAGGCCCACGGCCGGGCGAATGCCGCGTGCCGCAGTGCCGGCAGGCGGCCCGCGCTCGCTCGATGGATTCGCCGAAAGCATGGGCAGGCTGCCCGTGCCGCGCGCAGGAGACGCGAATGGTGCGCGCGGTCTCATCACTCGGCGCGCAACGCGGTCATCGGATCGACCCGCGCGGCGCGGTGGGCCGGTACGAGTGTGGCAAGGGCGGACACCACGGTCAGCAACAGGGCCACGGCGCCGTAGGTGAGCGGGTCAAGCGGGCTGACCTGAAAGAGGACGTTTTGGATGGCACTGCCAGCCGCTGCGCCAATGGCGACGGCGACGCCGAGGCCGAGCGCGAGACCGATGGCCAGCTGCAAGGCCCCCTGGCGAAGCACCATCTGCAGGATGCGACCGTGGTCGGCGCCCAGCGCCATGCGGATGCCGAATTCCTGCGTGCGCTGGTTGACCGAAAATGACGTCACGCCGTAAAGCCCGACCGAGGCGAGGATCACCGCCACGCCGCCAAAGATGGAGAACATCGTGGCGATGATCCGGTTTTGGGCGACAAAACTGTCCTGATTATCCTTGGCGGTGCCGACGAAATAAAGCGGCTGGTTGGGATTCACCTTCTTGACCTCGCGCTGCAAGGCCGCCGCGACGGATTCGGCGCGGACCTTGCCACGCGGACGCACGACCACGGTGGTGAACTGCGGCGCGGCGGGATCCGGCAGCACCGGCCCGAACACAGGCGAGTAAATCGGCACGTAGAAGCCAAACTCCTCGACATTCGGGTTGTTGAACGGGCCGAACATCCGGATCGTGGTGGAGACGCCGACGATGGTGCGCCACGGGCCGAACACCCTGCCGTTGTTGGTGACGGTGCGGATCCGCCGGCCGACCGCACTCTCGGCGCCGAAGAATTTCCGGGCAAAGCCGGCGCTGACAATCGCGACCGGCTGCTTGGTGTCGCTGTCGTCCTCGGCAAACGTCCGCCCTTCCAGAATCTTGACGCCGAGCGTGGCGAAGTAGTCGCCGCTGACGTTTTCGACCACGACATTGGGGCGGTCGGTGTCGGTCGGGTAGATTTTCCCCTCAATCTCGGTGCGGGCCGGTCCGCTCGGCACAAAGGTCATGCGGAAACGATTGGTGAGCGCGGCACTCTCGAACTCGGGACTGGCGCTCAGTTCGCGGACCAGCCGGTCGTAGAAAAGCTTGCGGGCCTGGGGCGTCGGGTAGTCGCCGTCCATCAACCCCATCCGGGCGGTCAGGAGGCTGCTGGTGTCATAGCCGTAATCAAGTCGCTGCTGGCGCAGGATCGACTGCAGTTGCAGCAGTGATCCGATGAGGAGTATGCACGTGACGAGGATTTGGAAGACGACGAGTCCACGGGTGATAAAAGAGATGGTTCGGCTCGTGTTGCCGCGGCCCGATTCCTTGAGGGCCTCGACCGCGCTCGCGCGCGACGCGATCCAGGCCGGCACGAGTCCGGACACGACGGCGGAAAGCACCGTGGCGCCCACGACAAACGCGAGAACCATGCGGTCGATCTCGAACGACATGTAGGCTGGGATGGGGTTGGACATGTTCTTGGTCGCCGCCTGCAAAAGGTCGGTGGCGTAGAACGCGAGCCCCACGCCGAATACGGCGCCGATGGCGGCCACGAGCAGGCTCTCGCTGAGCATCTGGCGGAGGAGCCGGGCGCGCGTGGCCCCGAGCGAGGAGCGGACGGCGAGTTCCTTGGCGCGGAGGGCGGCGCGCGCAAACTGCATGTTCATCACGTTGACGCAGGCGATGAGCAGGATGCCGACACAGAACGCGAGCATGGTCCACAGCAGCCCCTGGATCGCCTTGGGCGTGAAGGCCTTGATCAGCGGCTGGATGAGCGCGGTGTTGAATTGCTTGTTGGTGTCGGGAAAGGCGGCGGCGAGCCGCTGGGCAATCGAGGTGAATTCACTTGTCGCCTGTTCGAGGGAGACGCCCGGTTTGATCAGGCCGAGCACAGAGGGCGGCACCCGGCGCAGGTCGTTGCGCGGCACCGGGGGAAATTCGCTGTAGAGCGGCACCCACAATTGCTCGTTGCCAGGGAACGCAAAGCCCGGCGGCATCACGCCGATGACGCTGGCCGGCTTGCCGTTGAGAACGATCCCCTTGCCCACGACGTTGGGATCGCTGCCAAAATCGCGCTGCCAGAGCTGATGGCTGATGATCGTCGTCTTCTCGGCGCCGGTCTTGTTGTCGGCTTCGCCGAAATCGCGACCCTTGACCGGCCCGACGCCGAGGATCCGGAAGAAATCGGGCGTGATGTAGGCGCCGGTGTAACGCTGGGGATTGCCATCGATGGTGGCATTGACGGTCGAGCCGTTGAGGTAGGCGGCCATCAGCTCGAACGAGGACTGCGTCCCGCGCATCTCCTCGTAATCGAGCGCGAAGATCTGGCTGTTGAAGCCGAACGGATTGCTCTGCTTCGGATCGATGATCCGGACGCTCGTCAGCCGGCTGGCGTTCGGAAACGAAAAGCCGCGCAGCATGACTCCGTTGACGACGGAAAACATCGTGGTGACGCCGCAGATGCCGAGGGAGAGGACGAGGACGGCGAGGGCGCAGAAACTTTTTTCTTTGATCAGCACGCGCAGTCCGATGCGGATATCCTGGAAGAAGCTTTCGATTAGCATGAGGGCGTGGTGTTGAGGGGGATGGGGCGCAGGTTTGCGCGGAGGGTCGCGGCCGGCAGCGGTGTTGGGACGGCACATTGCACGACCGATGCCAACGCGGTGCCTCCGGGCGCTACCTGCTGGATAAAAGCGAATTGGAGAAACCGGCCCAATCGGAAGCGGCGCGGGCGAAGCCAAAACCGGAATCCGCTTGTCCCGCGAATGGGATCGCGGTCGCATCTGCCGATTGACGGTGCGACTGTGGGACGGGCTTCATGCCTGCTCTTCCCCCACATCCCAAACTCGCGGGCGGGACGCCCGCGCTCCCTTGGTGGGGATTGATCGCAACGTGGAGATCGAAAAAGGGAGGGCGGGCATCTTGCCCGCCGCTCGTCACGGGCGGGACGCCCGTGTCGCGTGGCATGGGCGTCTCGCCCATGTCAGAGGAATGTGGGGTAAGAGCAGACGTAAAGCCCCTCCCGCAGGAAGCCCGTGCCAAGGAGTGTAACTCAATCTCCTGTGATCGTACGTTTCGGTTTAAAAGGGCCGCCGCGTCCTGATCGACACGCTCCGGGCCCCGAGCTTGTTGAGGGGTCGGCAGGCCGACGCGGCGGGAGAATCCAAACCGGCCTGCCGACAAGCGGCAGCCCTACATTGTGCAAGGAATCGGGATGCGCCCACGAAGCGACGTTGCTCTCACAATCTCTTGGACAGGACCGCTGCGATGCTCCATTCGGGTTGAGCGCAGAATCGATCTCCGGCCTCCGCGCTTCTCGTAACCGTTCTCGCCTTAACCTTATGAATACCGTCACCCGTCGCGATTTTCTGAAACTTTCCACCGCCGCCGGCCTTGCCGCGGCGACGGCGCCGCTGGCCTCCCTGGCCGCGACCGCCGCCGGCCCGTTTCACCGCGCCGGCCAGCCCCGCCTGCGGCTCAGCCTGGCGGCGTATACTTTCCGCGAGACGTTCCCGATCATGCGCGGGAAGCCGAACACCAAGGTGCCGGCCGGCAAGGCGATCGACATGTTCAAGTTCATCGATTACTGCGCGGCGCACGGCTGCGAGGGCACGGAGCTGACCAGTTACTTCTTTGCGGAGGAAACCGACGAATACCTGATCAAACTGCGCCGGCATTGCTTCCTCACCGGCATCGCCGTCAGTGGCACGGCCATCGGCAACAATTTCTCGCACCCCAAGGGGCCGAAGCTCGACGCGGAGATCGCCATGACGAAGAAATGGATCGATCGTGCGCTGGTGCTGGGCGCGCCGCACATCCGCGTCTTTGCCGGCGTCACGAAGGAGATCCCGCGGGCCGAGGCGGACAAGCAGGTGATCCGCGCGCTCGAGGAATGCGGCGATTACGCGAGCAAGCGCGGTATCTTCCTCGGCCTGGAGAATCACGACTCGATTGGCACCGCCGACACGCTCATCCCGATGATCAAGGCCGTGAACAACCCCTGGGTCGGCATCAACCTCGATTCCGGAAATTTTCGCACGGCGGATCCGTACAAGGATTTCGCCGAATGCGTGCCCTACTCCGTGAACGTACAGTACAAGGTCGAGATCGGGCACGGCACGCCCGCGGGCGCGCGCCCGGCGGACCTGAAGCGTTTCACCCGGCTGCTGCGGGATGGCGGCTACCGGGGCTGGGTCGCGCTCGAATACGAGGCCAAGGAAGACCCGGCGACGGCCGTGCCGCGGCTTTTGAAGGAAATGCGGGAGATGTTCGCCGGTTGACGGCGGGCGGATTTGCGGTCGACGGGTCGATTTAGTTGCCGAGAGGTGGAGCGCGACCTCCGGGCGCGGTTCTCTTGAGCACGCGGCCAGACGGCGCCCGGAGGTCGCCGTCCACCTTTTGGTGCTCGTCGGTTCACCCTCAGCCGTCCACCCTCGTGCCGACGATCGTGCTGCGGTTCAGTTCTGTAGGGCCGCCGCTTGTCGGCGGGCCGGAGCGGTGGGAGAATCCAAACCGGCCTGCCGACAAGCGCCAGTCCTGCCTGCCTGCGGTTGATAAAAAGCTCCGTATATACACCGTCATCACATGCGCACCATCACCGCCAAAGTATTCAAATCCGGCAATTCGCAGGCCATCCGTCTGCCGAAAGCCTGGCATTGGGGCATCTGAGATCGGTTGGCTTCGTGTTCCACTGGATGGTTACAGCAGGAGCGCCAGTTGTGCAGCGGCCTCTTTCTCCGAATGCTTCTGTGCGGCCCGCCGGACTTCATTCGGCACCCAGTCAGGAAACGGCGTGACCAGCAGCTTGTGTTTGCCCGCCGGCGTATGCACTTCCTGCAAGGCGGCAAGGCGCGGCTTGGAAAACCGTGCGGCCAAAGCGACGAGCGTGGGCCACAGGCGGCGATGGACGTAGGTGATTTTCCGATCCACCAGCCGGCACACCAAGACGTCGGGCGAGCGGCGAATCGCCCGCGAGAGCACGAATATTTCGTGGCCCTTCGGATGCGCCCACCAACTGCCCCGCAAAGGTTCTCCGGCGACCTCCCGAGCGAGACTCGGAACGGTCGCGCGTGCCGACTCGACGGCAATCCCACACTTCTTCAGCCACGCATGGGCTTGCGTTGGTCTCATGGGATCCCAGAGGTGCGCGGCCGGCTAACGCCCAGGCACAGCGACCGCCGCTGGCGAGCTGGGTTGAGCGTGAACGGCGCGCCCGCATTGCCGCCCCGCACCGGGCGGAGAAGCATAGCGGCGGTTCGCTGGAGCGCACTTGTAGAAGGGTCGTGATGCGGCAGCTGCGCAACACAACCTTCTGGTTTAGGCGCGGAATAGTGGACTGAGAATGTG
>JACQWL010000019.1 GCA_016209255.1 Verrucomicrobiota bacterium | reverse complement strand
TGTTCAGCCGCACGACCTCCTCGTAGATGCGGACGGCATCCTCGACGCGGCCGGCGGCGGAGTAATAGGACACGGCGAGCTTGTCCAGCGAATGCAGCGTATCCGGATGTTCGCGACCAAGCACCTCCGTCCGGAGGCGCACCACCTCCTCGCCCAGTGCGACCGCCTCGGAAACGCGGTCCGCATTTTGATAGGCCCAGAAGAGAGAGTGCGCGGTGTGCAGCGTCTCGGGATGCCTGGCCCCCAGATGCTGCCGCCGGAGTGCATGCGCCCGTTCGAGATGCCGGCTCGCAGCTTGCACCTCCACTTGGATATAGGCGTTGCCAATGGTGTTCCAGCGTGCGCAGCCGCGTCGACGGACGCGGCGGCTCGACCTCGCGGATCTGCCGGCGCATCTCGTCAAGGCCCACCTTCAGCAGCTCAGCAGCGTGCGAAAATCGGGCGCGTTCGCCACCGCTGGGCTCGCCATGAAGCCGGCATCACCCTGATGCGCCTGCAGGAGTTGATCGACCGCGCGCCGCAGCGCCGGGTCGCCGCCACACGCCTGTTCGAGATATGCCTTGCGGTCGCCATCGGGCAGCGCGACGGCGCGCGCAAAGATGGTTTCCTCGCTGTTTCGGTTGGTTGCCATGAGATCCGGGGTTGCTTACCGGACAGTGCGGAATTCCCTGTTCAAAGGGCTCATCGAAGTTGAGCGATTACCGCAAGGGCCGATCCGATGAGGTCAGGTTGATCATCATTCACTTGGTCGCCAAGGCAACCCGGAAAAGGTCATCACTTCATCCGGCTCTTCTGCGCGGCCTAGGCATTCATCACCGCAATCTCTTTGGCCAGAAGCGGACCCAGGAGCGGCTCGTGCAAGGGCTGAGTGAACGATGACGGGGCAATACCAACCGATGGTGTTGTCGGTCAGCGCGCGTGCGCCGGCCAATCCGCCAGAGTCGGACGAGCCCGCCGGAGCCGCACGCGTGGACCCCACACTAAACGCGTGACAAATCGCGCGCCGCCGTCCAAAAGAACTGCCGACAGTCTGTTGCGCGCGTCTCTCCCCGCCTGTGGCGGCGCGAGGGGCGCACGAGACATCAAAAACCCAACCCAACCGGCCCCACGCCGCCTGACGTCATGAGAAAACCCACCCTGCCACGACTCAATGTAATCGTTTACATCGCGAGCGCCCTCCTCGGCACCCTGCTCCTGGCCCAGACCGCCCCCACGGCGCCCAAGCCGCCGGCCGGCGTCGATCCCAGCATCACCGAACTCGATGTCGTAATCGTCACCGGCCGCGCCGGCACGGACTTCCGCACAAAGGCGCAAACCAGTTATGCCGTGACCGACATCTCCGCCGAACAGCTCCGTATCCAGGCGCCGATGGGCGTCGCCGAGGCGTTGAAAGCGATCCCCGGTTTCTGGGTCGAGTCGTCCGGCGGCGAAGCCAGCAACAATATCCGCGCGCGCGGCATTCCGGCTGATGGTTTCCAAACCGTGCAGCTCCAGGAGGACGGGTTGCCGATTCAGCACGATGGCGGCCTCGGGTGGCTTAACGCCGACCAGTCCTACCGGATGGATGAAACCGTGCAGCGCCTCGAAATCGTCCGCGGTGGGCCCTCGTCCGTCTTTGCGTCGAACGCACCCGGCGGGATCGTGAACTTCGTCACCCGCCGCGGCGGCGACACGCCTGAAGGTCTGCTCAAGTACGAGTTCGGCGACTTCAACCACCATCGCGTCGACGTCTGGCACGGCGGTCCGGCCGGTGCGTGGCGTTACGGGGTTGGCGGGTTCTGGCGCGGCAGCGACGGCATTCGTGATCCGGGCTTCCGCGCCAATGAGGGGTATCAAGTGCGTTTCGCTCTCGGTCACGATCTGCCGAAGGGCGGAAAGATTGACGCCAACCTGAAGCATTTCGACGACCACGCCATCTTCTACCTGCCCGTGCCGCTGACGTTCGACAACAGCGGCGACCCCGCCGGCGTGCCGGGCTTCGATCCGAATTATGGCACCCTCCTGGGGCCGGAAACGATGCGCGTGGTCACCCGCACGACCGCGGGCCCGCGGGACATCGATCTGAAAAGCGGCACGCACGTGAAACTCACGCAGCTCACCGCCAGATGGCAGCATCAGCTCCCCGGCGAGTGGAGGCTCGAGAACGGTTTCCGCCACCGGATATCCGACACCAAGCGCGAAGGCTTCTTCCCGGGCTCGCTGACGGCGGGCACCACCCGGCTCAACCAGCTGCGGACCGGTGCGCTGGCCGCGTATCCCACGGCCACGAACGTGCAGTTTCGCTACACGTACAACCCGGGCGCGGGTTTCGACCCAGCCAATCAGAACGGCAACGGGCTCGTGCACGACGGCACGGCGATCCGCATCGCGGTCGACCTCGACGAGACGATCAACGACCTGCGGCTGTTGCGGAAGCTCTCGATCGGCAACCAGACGCATGACGTCGGGTTCGGCTTCTACGTGGCTTCGCTCGACGAGAAGTTCCGGCGCACGGCCGCCACGGTGTTCACCGAGGTGCGGAGCAACGCGCGCCTCCTCGACCTGGTGGCGGTCAATGCCGCCGGCGCCGCGGTGGGCAGCATGACGGAGAACGGTATCTCACGCCATGGCTCCCAGTTCGCGAACGGCGTCGGCGATTCGTTTACGATGGCCTTCTACCTGTCGGACGAGTGGCAGGTCACGAAACAGCTCCGGATCGACAGCGGCGTGCGCTGGGAGCGAATCGAAGCGGATGGCCGCGCGGAACGCAGTGCCGCCGTCAACCTCGGCGGCCCCACGCCGGCTTCCGCCAATTTGCTGACGGGCACCGGCGTGTACGACCCATTCGACCGCCGGTTCAAGCGCATCGGCTGGACCGTGGGCGCGGACTGGCAGTTCACCCCGCGCAATGGCCTCTTCGCGCGCGTGACGCCGACGTTCCGGCTGCCGAGCGTGGGCGACTTCATCACCAACCCGGCCAACAATCCCGTCATCCAGCGCATGGATTTGTACGAGGCGGGCTGCAAGTACGTCAGCCAGCCGTTCGATGTCTTCCTGACCGCCTTCCGCACCAAGTTTAACAACTTTCCCTTCGGCGAGACTTTGTTCAATCCGGCGACCGGTGGAATCACCCAGCGTACTGTGTACATTCAGACGGATGCCAAGGGCCTCGAACTCGAGGGCAATCTGCGCCCGGCGCGGTGGTTTGATCTCGCGGCGACCGCGACCTTCCAGAAACCGGAGTTCGGCAATTTCCGGGTCACACAGATCGTGAACAACGCACCCGTGGCTCTTAATTTCACCGGGAACCGGCTGCTCCGCGTGCCAGAGCTCAGCTTCCGCGTCATTCCAGCCTTCAACCTCCTCGGCACGCGGCTGCGCGTGCAGTTTCCGATCGAGTACTACGGCGATCGTTTTGCCGACGCGGCGAACAGCGTGAAGCTCCCGAGTTATCGCGTGTTCAACGCCGCGGCGCGCTTCGACGTGAACCGCGCGCTGACGCTGCATGTGAACATCGACAATTTCGACAACGAGATCGGTCTCACCGAGGGCAATCCACGGTCGGGACAGTTCCTGAGCGGTGATGCGGGCGCGCGCTTCTACCTCGCGCGACCGATTCTCGGTCGCAGCGTCCGCGGCGCCGTCACGTACCGGTTCTGACCCGGGGCGGGAACCGCCGGTTTCCCGGTGCCGGGAGGGGGAGTTGACATGGGGTCACATCTCACCTCGCAACTTCGAACTCAGGGCGAGGTGTAACCGTCTGCGCTTGCGGTCACCGCTTGTTGCAGGGTGAGACGTCAGCCGCAACCGCGGGTGATTGACTCCCGGTTTGACCAAATGTCGCGCATGGGCTTGATCGGACAGGGGTGCGCGCGACCGCGATGCCCCAGCCCCGCCGACAAAGGAAACATCATGATGACGAATTCTCCCGTTCGCGGTGTTGCTCTGGCGGCCTTGTGGTCGCTCGTGGCAACCGCCGCTCCCGCGCAAACCACCCCCGTCAAGGCGCCCGCCGCTCCTGCCGCGGCAACTCCACCCATCGCGGCCGTCGCCACGCCGCCGACGATCGATCCGCTGCAGCTCGTCGTCGACGACGGCCAGCTGAAATCGCATCCGTTCCAGGTTTTCGTCACCTATCCCGTGACAAAAGACATGCAGCCCTCGCTTTATCTCACAGGCATGCATTGGGTGACGCTGCCCGGCGAATTGGAAGGCGCGTTGACGCCGTTGCGCGTGCTGCCGCGGCAGCACCGCACGATTCTCGCCGGCGGCATCCCGGCGTCGGCGGAGGGGACGCTGCTGGTGTTCGATCTCAGCCGCTACAAGATCGAAATGTTCAAGTCCGCGGCACGCTATTGGCCGATCCTCGAGTGGACAGAGCCAGTTGCGGCGGGCCAGCCGGCGGCGAAGCGCTTCCTCGCGGCGGACCGTGAAATCTACCTCGGCAACATGCCGGGGGCGGCGCTGTGGACGGCGGTCACCGTGGGGTTCATCATCCTGATTCTACTGTGGTGGTCCGTGTCGAAGAAAGCCGAGATCACGAAATTCACCCCGCGGCCGGCGCTGTTGCTCATCACGGGGCCGGACGGCTATCTGTCGCTGTGGCGCACCCAGCTGCTGCTGTGGACGGTGGCGGTGGGGAGCGTCGTTTTCATGTTCGGTTTGCTGCGGCTGCACGTTCCGGAGATTCCGGAGACGCTGGTCGCGCTGATGGGCATGTCGCTGCTGACCGGCACGGCGAGCGCCGTGAAGGCGAAACAGAGCTCGCCGTCCGCAACGACCGCGACCGCCGTGGTGGGGACGCCGGCGGCTCCGCCCGTGACTGGGCCGGTGGCAGTCCCGGCGCCGGTCGTGTTCAACTCCGGTCGCGCGACGTGGGCGGATCTCGTCTCCGTGTGGAACAAGGCGACGGGCCAGGTGGAGCTGTCGGTGCCGAAGGCCCAGATGGTGTTTTGGACGGTGATCATCCTCGTGCTCTTCCTTGTCAAGAGCGTGCTGCTCGGCGCGCTCTGGCCGGTGCCGTGGGAGATGGTAGCACTGACCGGAATGAGCCAGGCCGGTTACATCGGCGACAAATACGTGCAGAGCAGCGGCACGTAAGCCGAGCCGCGGCCGTAGTCCTGCGTCGAATGCCCGCCGCCACTCCAAGACCCATACTTCGGACGGCTCGCGACGGCACGCCCGACCAGGCGGCGACGGGAAGGGTCACCCTGCCCGTCCCGGCGGAAATGAAGCCGTAAGTGAGAACGCTCAGCTTCTGAATACTCGCCCGTTGACGGCGAGCCGGCCGGAGGTTTGGCTCTTCCCATCGTGACAGCCGCAATCGATCCGCAAATGCCCTCAGGCGCACCGTCGATGCCGGACGCTCTGTTTGATTTCTGCCCGCAAATCTCCGTCGTACGGCCGTTCGTGCCGCAGCGCGGTCATGCGGCCCTTGGGCTTGGGGGACAAAGGGGTTTGCCTTCGGTTTCCCCCCGCCGCCCTACCCTTAAACCCCTCCCGCTGAAAATCCAGTTTCCTATCAGCCCCCGCCCCAAAACACTGTTTTGGCCGGGACGGCAAGAAACTAGCCCTTACTTGATGACAAAGGCTTAATAAATGTAGTTTCCTGGCATCCAGTAGCGCGATTCCCTGGCCCGCAGGCCGGCCCATGAAGTTCAACAATTACGAACTCGCCGAATTCTTCGACGAAATCTTCGGCGAAGACGGACGCCCGCGGGCTGCCGCGCGAACGTTGGTGAAGAACATCGAGGACCTGCCCGCGGGCGAATTGCTCAACCGCCAGCGCGCCGCCGAACGTGCGCTGCTCAAGATGGGCATCACGTTCAACGTGTATGGCGAGAGTGCCGGCACGGAGAAGATTTTCCCGTTCGACCTGGTGCCCCGCATCGTCTCCGCCGCCGAGTGGGGCCGGATCGACCGCGGACTCAAGCAGCGGATCAAGGCGCTCAACCTCTTCATCGACGACCTTTACCACCGCCAGCGCATCCTCAAGGACAGCGTGCTCCCGAGGGAAATCGTGCTCGCCTCGAAGGCGTTTCGCCAGCAGTGCAAGGGCTTCGATCCGCCGCGCGGCATCTGGTGCCACGTCACCGGCACCGACTTGGTGCGGCACCGCGACGGACAGATTTACGTGCTCGAAGACAATCTTCGTTGTCCCTCGGGCGTCTCCTACGTGCTCGAGAACCGGCAACTGATGAAGAGCATGTTCCCGCAGGTGTTCGCCGCATCGAAAATCCGGGCGGTGTCGAACTACCCCGGCAAGCTCCGTGACATGCTCGAATTCCTCGCGCCGGACCACAGCCGCACGCCGCACGTCGTCCTGCTGACGCCGGGCATCTACAACGCCGCCTACTTCGAGCATTCGTTCCTCGCGCAGCAAATGGGCGTGGAACTGGTCGAGGGCCGCGACCTGCTCGTCAACGACGGTTACGTGTGCATGCGCACCACCAAGGGCTTCGAGCGCGTGGACGTGATTTACCGGCGCATCGACGACGATTTCATCGACCCGGAAGTCTTCAATCCGGAATCGATGCTGGGCGTGCCGGGGCTGATGGAGGTTTACCAGGCCGGCCGGGTTGCGCTCGCCAACGCGCCCGGCACCGGCGTGGCCGACGACAAGGTCATCTATACCTACGTCCCGCGGATCATCAAATACTACCTCGGCGAGGACATCATCCTGCCGAACGTGCCGACCTACGTCTGCGCCGAGGAGAAGGACCTCAACTACGTCCTCGAACACCTCGACGAACTCGTGGTCAAGGCCGCCAATGAATCGGGCGGCTACGGCATGTTGGTCGGCCCGCACTCGACGAAGGAACAGCGCGCCGAGTTCGCCGGGCGCATCCGGGCCGAACCGCGCAATTACATCGCCCAACCGACGCTCGCGCTCTCGCGCGTCCCCACGATCGTGGAAAATCATTTCGAGGGGCGGCACGTGGACCTACGGCCGTACATCCTCTACGGCCGTGACATCTTTGTACTCCCCGGCGGACTGACCCGCGTGGCGCTCAAGAAAGGCTCGCTGGTGGTCAACTCCTCCCAAGGCGGCGGCAGCAAGGACACCTGGGTTCTGGCCGATTCCGCCGTGCCCGACCGCGAGGTGGCGGGGAACGATTTGCATCCCACCGCCAGTGCCCCGCCCCACTGATGCTCAGCCGCGTCGCTGATTCGATCTACTGGATGAGCCGTTACGTTGAACGGGCGGAGAACGTCGCGCGCTTCATCCAAGTGAACCTCCAGCTCATGCTCGAAAGCGCGGAGGGCCAGGGCCAGCAATGGCTCCCGCTCGTCAACACCACGGGCGACCACGAGGAATTTGAGAAACGTTACGGCGCGGCCACCCAGGAAAACGTCATCCAGTTCCTGACCTTCGATCCGGACAACACCAATTCGATCATCTCGTGCCTCCGCGGCGCGCGTGAAAACGCCCGGACCGTCCGCGAAATCATCTCGTCGGAAATGTGGCTGCACTTGAACCAGTTTTACCTGATGGTCAACTCCGCCGCCACCACCAAGGACCTCGGCTCCGCGTACGAATTCTTCAACGACGTCAAACTCGCCAGCCACCTGTTCACTGGCATCACCGACGCCACCATGACGCACGGCGAGGGCTGGCACTTCTGCCGGCTCGGCCGCAAGCTCGAGCGCGCCGACAAGACCTCGCGCATCCTCGACGTGAAGTATTTCATCCTCCTCCGCTCGGTCGAGGACGTGGGCACGCCGCTCGACGACGTCCAATGGGCCGCGGTGTTGCGTTCGGCCAGCGCCTTCGAGATGTACCGCAAGCGCCTCGGCCGCATCTCGCCCAAGGGCGTGGTCGAGTTCCTCCTGCTCGACCGCGACTTTCCGCGCGCAGTGCATTTCTGTGTGTTGGCCGCGCGCGATTCGCTGCATGCGATCTCCGGCACGCCGCTGGGCACGTTCCGTTTTGCGCCCGAGCGCCTGCTTGGGCAGCTTTGCTCCGACCTGTCGTATGCCTCCGTGGACCAGATCGTCAATGAGGGCCTGCACGAATACGTGGACGCGCTCCAAAGCAAAATGAACCAGATCGGCGCCGGTATTCACGAAACCTTCTTCGCGTTCCGAACGCTCCAGGCGCCGAAGAAACCGGCCAAACTGTCGGGGCAGTAAAGTCGCGCTGCCATGGCCATTCACGTCGCCCTCCATCACCGGACGCACTACCAGTACGACCGGCCGGTCGCGCTCGGCCCACAGATCGTCCGCTTGCGCCCGGCGCCGCACGCGCGCACGCGCATCCTGAGCTATTCGCTGCGCATCCTGCCGGAAAAGCATTTCATCAACTGGCAGCAGGACTCGCAGTCCAATTTCCTGGCGCGGCTGGTGTTCAACGAATCGGCGTGCGAATTCCTCGTCGAGGTGGACCTGGTCGCCGAGATGGCGGTGTTGAACCCGTTTGATTTCTTCCTTGAGCCGGCGGCGGAAAAGTTTCCGTTCGCGTATGATCCTGCGCTCGATCATGAGCTTGCGCCCTTCTTCCTCAAGGCACCGGCCACGCCGCGGTTCGCGGCGTATCTGGAGAAATTGCGGCGTGAACTTTCCATTGGTAGCAGCCGAGGTAACGAGGCGCTAACTGAAACGAAGCGTGAAGTGCGCCTCCTCACGTCGGCTCCGGCGGAAAAGGACGACCGGCCGCGCACGAACGACTTCCTCGTCGAACTCAATCGGCGGGTCTGGAAGGACATCAAGTACCTGATCCGCCTGGAGCCGGGCGTGCAGTCGCCGGAGGAAACACTCACGCGGCGCAGCGGTTCGTGCCGCGACTCGGCGTGGTTGCTCTGCCAGTTGTTCCGGCATCTGGGCGTGGCGTCGCGGTTCGTCAGCGGTTATTTGATCCAGCTCACCGCCGATGTGAAATCGCTCGATGGCCCGAGCGGCCCGGCGAAGGACTTCACCGATTTGCACGCGTGGTGTGACGTGTATCTGCCGGGCGCGGGTTGGATTGGGCTTGATCCCACGTCCGGCCTGCTCGCGGGGGAAGGCCACATCCCCCTGGCCTGCACGCCGGAGCCGTCGAGCGCCGCACCGATCACCGGCGAGGTGGAGGCGTGCGAAGTGAAGTTCGCCCACGAGATGAACGTGACGCGCATCCACGAATCGCCGCGCGCCACCAAGCCCTACACCGAGGAGCAATGGCGAGAGATCGAGACGCTGGGCCATCGCATCGACACCGAACTCACACAGCACGACGTGCGGCTGACGATGGGCGGCGAGCCGACCTTTATCTCGATCGACAACATGGACGGCGAGGAATGGAACTTCACCGCCGTTGGCCCGGAGAAGCACAGGCTCTCGGGCGTGCTGATCCGCCGGTTGAAGGACAAGTTTGCGCCCGGCAGCCTGTTGCATTACGGGCAGGGCAAATGGTATCCGGGCGAATCGCTCCCGCGCTGGGCCTTCGGCTGTTACTGGCGCAACGACGGCCAGCCGATCTGGGAGAACGACCGCCTCATCGCGGACGAGCAGACGAAATACGGCCACACCGCCGAGCACTCGGCGCGGTTCATCGCGGAACTGGCGGCGCGGTTGGGCGTGGACCCGAAATGGATCATGCCTGGCTACGAGGATTCCTTTTACCATCTCTGGAAGGAGCGCCGGCTGCCGATGAACGTGGACCCGCTCCAGGCCAACTTGAAGGACGACGAGGAGCGCGCGCGCCTCGCGAAGATTTTGGCGCAGGGGCTGGACAGCGTCGTCGGCCACGCGCTGCCGATCCAGCGGTCGCGGAACGATTACTCCTCGGGCTGGGTCAGCGGCCCGTGGTTCCTGCGGGCCGAGCGGCTGTTCTTGTTTCCGGGGGATTCGCCGATGGGCCTGCGGCTGCCGCTCGATTCGCTGCCGTGGGTGAGCCAGTCGGATTATCCGTATCTCAACGAACCGGATCCGACGGTGGAACACCCGCCGTTGCCGGCGCGGAAGGAATTTCGCGGGCGCTATTTGCAAGGCGCCGCGCTCGACCAGCGCGCCGCCCGGGAGGCCGCCTTGCACCGGCGCCGAAATCAAAGCGCGGAGGAAGTCCGGAAGGCCGAACTGCTCGAAGACACGGCGCGCGTGCCGCAACGCGGCGAATCCGCGGCGTGGATTGTGCGCACCGCCCTGTGCGTCGAGCCGCGCGAGGGCCGGCTCCACGTCTTCATGCCGCCGGTGCCGACGCTGGAAGATTTTCTCGAGCTCATCACCGCGGTCGAAGACACCGCCGCGCACGTGCAGACGCCGGTCGTCATCGAGGGCTACACGCCGCCGCACGATTACCGGGTCAACCACCTCAAGGTCACGCCCGACCCCGGCGTCATCGAGGTGAACCTCCAGCCCGCGCACAACTGGGATGAGTTGGTGCACAACACCACGGTGCTCTACGAGGAAGCGCGCCAGTCGCGGCTCGGCACAGAGAAGTTCATGATCGATGGCCGCCACGTCGGCACGGGCGGCGGCAATCACGTCGTCATCGGCGGACCCACGCCCGCCGACAGCCCGTTGCTGCGCCGGCCCGATTTGCTGCGCAGCCTGCTGGGCTACTGGCAGAATCATCCGTCGCTGTCGTTCCTGTTCAGCGGACTGTTCATCGGCCCGACCAGCCAGCATCCGCGCGTGGATGAGGCGCGCAACGATTCGCTTTACGAACTGGAAGTGGCGTTCAAGGAACTGGACCGGCAACTCGCCAAAGTAGGACAGGCGTCTCGCCTGCCTTCCGGCTCGTTCCGCGTTGCACAAACTGCTTCCGGGGCAGGCGAGACGCCCGTCCTACCGTGGCTGGTGGACCGCCTCTTCCGCAACCTGCTCATAGACACCACGGGCAACACCCACCGCGCCGAGTTCTGCATCGACAAACTCTACTCGCCCGACCGCAGCAGCGGCCGCCTCGGCCTCGTCGAGTTGCGCGCCTTCGAAATGCCGCCGCACGCCCGCATGAGCCTCACGCAACAACTGCTCCTGCGCTCGCTCCTCGCCCGCTTCTGGACCCATCCCTACGAGCGCTCGCTCGTCCGCTGGGGCACGCAGTTGCACGACCGCTTCATGCTCCCGCATTTCGTCGAGCAGGATTTCCGCGACGTGATCGAGGATTTGCAGGACCACGGCTACCCGCTGAAACCCGCGTGGTTCGCGCCGCACTTCGAGTTTCGTTTCCCGCTCTACGGCGACGTGACTCAGCGCGGGGTGAACGTGGAAATCCGCCAAGCGCTCGAACCGTGGCATGTGCTCGGCGAACAAGGCGCCGCCGGCGCCGCCGTGCGCCACGTGGACTCCTCGCTCGAACGCCTCCAGGTCAAAGTGCGCGGGCTGATCGACTCGCGCCACGTCATCGCCTGCAACCGCCGCGCGGTGCCGCTGCACCCAACCGGCACCGAGGGCGAATATGTCGCGGGCGTGCGCTTCCGCGCGTGGCAGCCGCCGGAGTGTTTGCAGCCGACCATCGGCGTGCATTCGCCGCTGATGTTCGACATCGTCGATTCTTGGAACGGCCGTAGCCTCGGCGGTTGCACTTATCACGTCGCGCATCCCGGCGGGCGCCACTACTCGACTTTTCCGATCAACGCCTACGAAGCCGAGAGCCGGCGGCTCGCGCGTTTCTTCCGCCTCGGCCACACGCCCGGCCCGATAAGCGTCGCGCCGCCGGAGCGCAACTCGGATTTCCCCCTCACGCTCGATCTGCGCCATGCGTGATTGCCGGTCGTGAAGGATTAGGCTAGCCTCACTCCCACTCAGATGCGCGCGACGCCGGAAACCGGAAGCACGGTCGCACCGGCGAACCTGTCCCAAGGTTATCGGCCGGCGCCCGGGGTTTACGACGAAATGCAGTCCGCGCCCGGCGCGCCCCGGCCGCACTGGCGCGGGTTCATCAGCGCGCTCGACCGCCTCGGCCGCCACGAACTCGCGTCGCGCTGGGAGAATGGCCGGCGCATCATCCGCGAGCACGGCGTCACCTACAACGTCTATGGCGATCCGCAGGGCATGGACCGCCCGTGGGAATTGGACATGGTGCCGCTGCTGGTGCCGTTCGACGAATGGCAGCGAATCGAAGCCGGCCTCGTCCAGCGCGCGCGGCTCTTCAACCTGATTCTCGCGGACCTTTACGGCGGCGCGCAACATCTGCTGCGCGATGGCTTCCTCCCGCCGGAACTGGTTTATGCGAACCCCGGTTTCCTGCGGCCGTGCCACGGCATCCGCGCGCCGAAGGACATCTACGTGCACCTGCACGCCGCCGATCTCGCGCGCTCGCCCGACGGCCAATGGTGGGTGCTGGCCGACCGCACGCAGGCGCCCAGTGGCACCGGTTACGCGCTCGAAAACCGCGTCGTCCTCTCGCGCATCCTGCCCGACGAATTCCGCGACTGTCAGGTGCAACGGCTGGCGGGGTTTTTCCGCACGCAACGCGAGACGCTCCAGGACCTCGCGCCGGCGAACCGCGACCATCCGACGGTGGTGTTGCTCACGCCCGGTCCGCACAACGAGACCTATTTCGAACACGCCTACCTCGCGCGCTACCTCGGCTTCCCGCTCGTCGAGGGCGGCGACCTCACGGTGCGCGACCGGCGCGTGTTCATCAAAACGCTCGAAGGACTCCAACCCGTCGATGTCATCCTCCGCCGCGTGGACGACACGTTTTGCGACCCGCTGGAGTTGCGTGGCGATTCGTTCCTCGGCGTGCCTGGTCTGGTTGAAGCCACCCGCGCCGGCAACGTGACGGTGGCCAACGCGCTCGGCGCCGGGCTGGTTGAAAGTCCGGCCTTCCTCGCGTTCCTCCCGTTTCTCTGCCGCCACCTGCTCGGTGAGGAACTGCTCCTGCCGTCGGTCGCCACGTGGTGGTGCGGCCAAGGCAAGGAACAACAATACGTCCTCGACCACTTCGGCGAACTGGTGATCAAGCCGGCGTTCGGCTCAACTCAGGGCGAACGCTGGTTCGGCGCGCAACTCGGCGCCGCCGACCGTGGCAAACTTCTCAAGGCGATCCGCACGCGGCCCCATGAATTCATCGGGCAGGAACGTGCCGCGCTTGCGCGCGCGCCCGTCTGGCAGGAAGAGCGCCTCCAAGCGCGGCCGGTGGTGTTGCGGGCGTATGTCGCGGCCGGTGGCGGTTCATTCGTCGTCATGCCTGGCGGATTGACCCGCGTTTCCTCGATGAGCGAGGACCCGATTGTTTCAATGCAGAGCGGCGGCGGCAGCAAGGACACCTGGGTGCTGGCCAGCGGGCCGGTCGTCCAGGCGCCGATGCCCGCCACGCTCGCCGAACCGCGGCATGTCGAGCGCGCGTATTCCGGCGTGCCCAGCCGCGTCGCCGAAAATCTTTTCTGGCTGGGCCGCTACACCGAGCGGCTGGAACAAACGTTGCGCATCCTGCGGTGCGTGCTCGGCCGGTTGAGCGACGAAACCGGCGGCGAAGGTTCCACCCAACTCGCCGCGCTGGCCGGAGTGATGGCCGGCCTGGGAATGTTGCCCGAGCGTTTCCGCAAACCGGCCGCCGTCGCCGAACTGCCGCAACGCGTGCTGCGCCTGGTCTATAAGCCGGACGTCACGGGCAGCGTGCGCGAATTGCTCGGCCGCATCCGTCTCCTCGTCTCGCTCGTGCGCGATCGTTTCTCCGGCGATACGTGGCGCATCCTCAACCGCCTCGAACTGGACTCGCGCACCCGCGCAGGCCGCCCCCCGCTGGCCAACGCGGTCGCGTTGATTCACACGCTGGTGCTCGACCTCGCCGCCTTCAACGGAATGGAGATGGAAAACATGACCCGCGGCCACGGCTGGCTTTTCCTCGACCTCGGCCGGCGGCTCGAACGCGCGATCAACCTCGCCAAACTGCTGCGCGCCGGCATCGCCATCGACACTCGGCCGGACGCGGTGCTGGAGCCGCTGCTGGAAATCGCCGACAGCGTGATGACGTATCGGCGGCGGTACTTCGCGGAGCCGGCGCTGCCCGCCGTGCTGGAGTTGCTCGTCAGCGACGCGACCAATCCGCGCTCACTGGCGTTTCAATTCGAGGCGCTGCGCGCGCACGCCGCGGACTTGCCCGCCGACGCGGCCGCGGCGCCCGGCGAGGAGCAGGTGGGCCTGCCTTCGGTGGTCGCCGTTTTGCCCGGCGTGGACCTCGCCGAGCGGGCCGCTCAATTCGAGCGCGGCGACCACCAACCGCTGGAGGACTTCCTCGCCGGCGTTGAGCACGAGCTGCCGGTGTTCGCTGAACAGGTGGCGCACCGTTATTTCAGCCACAGCGTGCAGAGAGTGAGCTGACCGTGAAAGAACTGCTTTACGAAATCACGCATTCGACCGCCTACGCCTACGCCGGGAGCGTTTCGGTTTCGCACCACCTGCTGCGGCTTGCGCCGCGCAATTTCGCCAGGCAGCGCTGCCTGCAACATGAGCTGGGCATCGATCCTCAACCCGCCGCCACCAATTGGCACATCGACTACTTCGGCAACATCGCGCACTTCATCACGGTCGAATGCGCGCATCGCCAACTGACCGTCACCTCGCGCAGCCAGGTGGCCATTAGTCCTGCCTTCATTCCGGACGTGGCCGAGACACTCGCCTGGCAACGCGTGCGCAAAATGTGCGACGGCGACCATTCGGGCCGCGCGCTCGAAGCGCACGAGTTCACCTACGCCTCGTCGCTGGTGCCGCGCAGCGTAGATTACGCCGACTACGCGCGCGCTTCGTTTCCGGCCGACCGGCCGTTGCTCGATGCGGTCGTGGACCTCACGCGCCGCATCTCCAGGGATTTCAAATTTGATCCCAAGGCCACCAGTGTCGCCACGCCGCTCGAAGAAGTCTTCAAGCAACGCCGCGGAGTCTGCCAGGATTTCGCGCACGTTCAGATCGCGTGTCTCCGTTCGCTCAATCTCCCGGCGCGCTATGTCAGCGGCTATCTCGAAACCGATCCGCCGCCGGGCCAGCCCAAGCTCCTCGGCGCCGACGCCTCGCACGCCTGGACCGCGTTTTACTGTCCCGGCATCGGCTGGATCGACGTGGACCCGACCAACAACTGCCTGCCCTCGATGCGACACATCACCGTCGCGTGGGGCCGCGACTTCAGCGATGTCAGCCCCGTCCGCGGCGTCTTGGTGGGCGGAGGCGATCACGAACTGAACGTCGCGGTGGATGTGATCGCCAAAGGACCGCTCCCCGACGGCGGTTGAGAAAACGGTCCACGCCGTTGACGGGCCACGACGCTTTTGTGACGCTCGCCTCCGCAACATGTCCGGAACCCGGCTCGGCAATCTCATCACCGCCTCCGACCCCGCCACGCGCGACCAATCGCTCGACGCCTTCTGCCGCAACCCGTCGCTCGGAGGCAGACAAAAGGGGTCAAACTTTGCACTTTGCACTCGCCGAGTGA
>JACQWL010000094.1 GCA_016209255.1 Verrucomicrobiota bacterium | reverse complement strand
GTGGGCAGGGCAGAGTGTGGCGAGGCGCGCGGCGAAGTAAACGCTGCAATCCGCGAAACCGCCCGCGACCGAAAGCTTGCCCGCGCCCGTCCCGCCGGGTATCCGCTTGGCACCATGATCACTGCCAATCTCCCCGGCCGGCTTGCCGTTTGCAGCTGGTCCCTGCGTCCCGATTCTCCTGATACGCTCGCCCGGCAGTTGCTCGAGCTCGGGCTCCCGCGCGTGCAGCTCGCGCTCGATCCGCTGCGCGACGCGCCCGCCGTCTGGGGCCGCAGCGCCGAAATCTTCGCCACCCATGGCATCCGGATCGTTTCCGGCATGTTCGGCACCGTCGGCGAGGACTACTCGACGCTCGAGACCATCCAGGCCACCGGGGGCGTCCTGCCCGACGCGACCTGGGAGCAGAACTGGAAGAACATCCAGGCCGTCGTCGAGATCGCCGCCGGTCTCGGCCTCAGGCTCGTCACGTTTCACGCGGGCTTCCTGCCGCACGAGACGAGCGATCCCCGCTACCCGCGGCTGCACCAGCGCATCACGCAGATCGCCGAGCTGTTCGCCGGCCGCGGCATGGACCTCGGCTTCGAGACCGGCCAGGAGAGCGCCGACACGCTCGCCGTCTTCCTCCAGCAGCTCGGCCGGCCCAACGTCGGCGTGAATTTCGATCCGGCGAACATGATCCTCTACGCGAAGGGCGACCCCATCGCCGCCTTGCGCGTGCTGCGCCCGTGGCTGAAGCAATGCCACCTCAAGGACGCCGTGCAGACGGCGGTGCCCGGCACGTGGGGGCAGGAAGTTCCGGTGGGCACGGGACAGGTGGATTGGAGCGCGTTTTTCGAGACCCTCGCCCGCACCGGTTACCAGGGCGACCTCAGCATCGAGCGCGAGGCCGGCGAGCAGCGGCTCGCCGACATCCGCACCGCCCGCGACCATGTCTTGAAAATTGGCGCCTGAAGACAGCAGGAACAATTCAGCAGGAAACCACGGAAAATTCTTATGAAAACCGTCAACGTCGGCGTCATCGGGCTCGGCTTCATGGGCCTCGTCCACATCAAGGCATACCGCCAGATCCCCGGTGCGAAGCTCGTGGGGGTTGCGGATGCGTTCAAGCAGCCGGTCGACGGCGTCATTTCCGGTGCCACCGGCAATTTCGCCGCCGCCGACGCGTTCCGTCTCGATCCGGAAACCAAGTTCCACGGCAACTGGGAGGACCTGATCGCCGATCCGGAGGTGGACCTCGTGGACATTTGCGTGCCGACGCCCGATCACGTGAAGCTCTCGGTCGCCGCCCTGCGGGCGGGCAAGCACGTGATCTGCGAGAAGCCGATGGCGCGCACCCCGGCGCGGTGCCGCGAGATCGTCGAGGCCGCCGCGTCCGCGAAAGGTTGTTTCATGCCCGCCATGTGCATGCGATTCTGGCCCGGCTGGGACTGGCTCAGGCCCGCGATCGTCAACGAGACCCACGGCAAGGTGCTGGCCGCCCGGTTCCGCCGCGTGTCGCCGCCGCCGGCGTGGAGCCGGGCCAATTATTTCAAGGGCAGCGAATCCGGCGGCGCGCTGCTCGATCTGCACATCCACGACACCGACTTCGTGCAGTTCTGCTTTGGCCGGCCCACGGCGGTGTTCAGTCGCGGACGCACGCGCTTCAGCGGCGCGGTTGACCACGTGGTGACCGACTACCAGGTCGTGGGTGGCGCCATCGTCTCGGCCGAGGGCAGCTGGCTCATGACCGAGGGGTTCCCCTTCAACATGGCCTACACCGTGAATTTCGAGCGTGCGACCGCCGATTTCGACCTCAGCCGCGGGGCCGAGGCGCTCCGGCTTTACAAGGATGGCAAGCCCGTGCAGGTGGTGAAATGCCGCGACAGCGACGGCTACATCGGTGAGCTGAGCCACATGGTGGAGAGCCTCCAGCAGGGTACGCGCCCGACGATCGTCACGATCCAGGACGGCCTCAGCGCGGTCGAAATCTGCGACGCCGAGGAGCGGAGCGTCCAGAGCGGGCAAGTGGTGAAGGTCTGAGTTGGCCCGCGCCAAAACCGCGCCCGCGATCTGGCGGCCTGCGCCTGCTGAGCCGGTTCGCGCGCGGACAGCTCGAAATCCTCGGCTTCGAGGGCGAGGGCCCGGAGGACCACCTGCGCCATCTGCGTTCGCTCGGTGTTTTGCTCGAACGCGTCGTTCCGGGGGGCGACCGGCCGGCGGAGAACCCGCGCTGACTTCAATGTGCTTTTAGCCACAACCGAAGAAACGGAGAGATTTTTGCCCACGGAACACACGGAATACACAGAAACCCGATATTCTTCCGTGTCTTCCGTGTGTTCCGTGGGCCACAGGATTGAATGCCTTGCCAGATTCATCCGTGGTTTCCTACTGAATTGTTCCGACTCAGGTTTGGTCCAAACCCTCCCCCATGAAACTCGGCGTTGACGTCCTTTTTGAAAAGCACCTCGACCTCATCCGCGGCAAGCGCGTCGGGCTGATCACGAATCCCACCGGCGTCGACGGCGCGCTCGGCAGCATCATCGATCGCTGCCGCGCGCACCCGGAGGTCCATCTCGTGGCGCTTTACGGTCCGGAGCACGGCGTGCGCGGCAACGCGCAGGCGGGCGAATATGTCGCGTTCTACCTTGACGAGCAGCTCCGGCTCCCGGTCTTCAGTCTATACGGGCAATCGCAGAAACCGCCGCCGGACATGCTGACGAACATCGACGCCTACATGCGCGCCTTCGACACGCAGGCCGCCGGCAAGACGGTCGAGCGCGGCCAGCTGCAGGCGGTGGACGTGATGGTGTTCGACCAGCAGGATATCGGCACGCGCGTTTACACGTACATCGCGACGATGGCGTACGCGATGCAGGCGGTGGCGGCGGCCGGCATTCCCTTCATCGTGCTCGATCGTCCGAATCCCATCAACGGCGTCACGCTGGAAGGGCCCATCCTCGAATACCCACGGCACAGCTCGTTCATCGGGCTTTACCCGGTGCCGTTGCGCCACGGCATGACGGCGGGCGAGCTGGCCCGTATGTTCAACGAAAAGTTTTTCTCTGCCGGGGCTTCGGCGAACGACGCCGCTGCATCCGGCTTGGGCGTTTTCCGCCAGGCGGAGCTGACCGTCGTGCCGATGGAGGGCTGGCGTCGCAGCGCGTGGTTTGACGAGACCGCGCTGCCGTGGGTGCTGCCGTCGCCGAACATGCCGACGCTCGACACCGCGACGGTTTATCCCGGGCAGGTGCTGCTCGAAGGCACGAATCTCTCGGAGGGGCGGGGCACGACGCGGCCGTTCGAGCTTTTCGGCGCGCCGTGGATCGATGGCTACGTGCTGGCGGGAGAATTGAATGCGCTGCGGTTGCCGGGGGTGTTTTTTCGCGAAGCGTGGTTCACGCCGACGTTTTCAAAATTCGCCGGCGAGCGCTGTGGCGGCTGCCAGTTGCACGTCCGCGATCGCGCGGTTTTCCGGCCGGTCGCCGCGACGCTCGCGTTGCTGCAGGTCGTGAAAAAAATCCACGGCGCGAAACTCGAACTCCACGCCGACTACTTCGACAAGGTCATGGGCACGTCGACCGTGCGCGAGGCGATGGAGCGCGGGGAACCGTGGGAGAGAATTGTGGCGCGCTGGGAACAGGGCCTGGAGGACTTCGCCCGCGAGCGCGCGCCGTTCCTGCTGTATGGGTGAGGGAGGGTCAGTCAGCGGATCGCGCCGGCGCGCGGCGAGATTCGTTCGCTGTAATTCCGCCACCCCGAAGTCCGTCTCAGCTTGGATTGGTCGGAGGTAGGAGCCTGCCCTCCAGAGGCGGGTAAACGTGCAGGCGATGAGAGACGCGGTTTGTTGGTGCGCCGAGAATCGCCTGCAAGCAGGCTCCTACCCTCGGATTACTTACCTCGGCGCTTGCCTTCGCGTAGCGTTGCCGGGAAATCCCGGGCGAACTGCGCGACGACGTCCTCCTTCCTCCCCTGAAACAGGTAGAGCCGGCCGCGGATCGTCCTCGACTCCGCCGGCTTTAATGCTCCGGCCCGGATGCAGGCATGCAGGCAGCTCCACGGATTATGGCCCTGCACGGAGAGGTAATCTTCCCAAGCCACACCCGTCACCCAGCGGCCATCCTCCGATTCACGAACGAGCAACCCGGCGGTGGCATTCACGTCGGACGTCGGCCACTTGGAGGAGAAAAGAAAGGTGCCGCCTGCGGAGGCCCGGTCAACGGCGGCGCGGTAACTGGCGTTGAAATGGATCGCGCGCGAGTTGAGCGGCGTCAGCCCGGTGGCCGAAACGAAGAATGTCCTGGTCCGTCCGGGATCGGAAAAATTGCGATTCAGCGGCAGCGGGCTCGAAGGATTCGTGCCCGCCACCTGGCCGGGATTCCAGCAGGGAATTATCCCGGCGATTTCCGGCCACGCATAATCCGTCCGGTTGGTGATCCGCACGAAAAGTTCCGCCCCGCCGGGGACGACGCGCACCGTCAGGCCGACGGCCGGTGATTCAATGACCGCTTCCGTTCCGGCCGGATTGAGTTTTCGGTCGAGCTTGTAGGTTCCGTGCGTGTGCTGCCCCGCCTGCATCGCCTCGAACATGTTCCATTCGTAAAACCAGAGATACATGTCCGCCGCTTTTGCATCCGGGATTCGCAGGGCGATGCCGCGCTCCCATGGAAAGAGAACGGGCGAAGGGAGCGCGGCCGGAGACTCGGCCGGCGCGACAGAGGCGCCCGTGGCGAAGGCGACAAAGGCGAGCAGCGCGACGGTGGCACCGAGGAGAAACCGGGGCAACGGCGGCGGCGGGAGGAGCGCGGATTGAAGCGGGGACATGATCGTAGACTGAAACCGGGACCGAGCCTGAAGGGTCTGCATGGGAACGGGAAGGAGCGAGAGACGTCGGACTGGGCGCGGTCGGCAGATTGTGGCCACGTGGCCACAATTGCAAAGCCCGTGTGGATCATCGATTCGGCTTCACGGCCGGCGGTTTCCAAACTACCCACTCCCCATGCGCCCCATCGTTTCGCTTGCCCTGTTCCTTCTCGCCGCCGCCGCCGCCGGCCGCGCCGAATCCGCCTTCACCCTCCGGGCCGGCGCCGCGCACGAAGACATTACGCCCGAAACCACCGTCCGCAATTGGGTCACCGGCAAACCCTACGAGGTCGTCGTCGACCCCATCAGCGTGCATGCGCTCGTCCTCGACGACGGTCGCACCAAGATGGTGCTCGTGCGCTGGGACCTCACCGACGTGAGCGAGTCCGCCCGTGACGAGGTGCGCAAGGCGGTTGGCGGCGCGCTGCGCATTCCCGGGGAAAACATCATGATCAACGCGAGCCACAATCACTCGGCCCCGTGGGCGCCCGTCTACAGCGGCGGTTACCGGGGCAAGGAACGCGACACGTGGTGGGCGCTCCGCTTCATGCCGGCGCAAAACGACTACCCGCCTTTTCAGCGCTGGATGGCGCGGCTGCTCGCCGCCACGACGAAGGCCGCGCAGGATGCGGCCGCCGCGGCGCGCCCCGTGACGGTGTCCATCGGGCGCATCACGGCGAACGAATTTGTACACAACCGCCGCCCGCGCGCCCCCGGCTGGGGTCTCGCTGACCCGAAATCCCGGCCGGCGATCGACAAGGACAAGCCCGAGCGAAACTTCGAAGTGGCGGTGGCGGGGGCGAGCTTCGGGGCGCTCGACCGCACGCTGGCGCTGATCACGTTTCGCGACATCGCGGGGGACAAGGTGGTCGCCTCGCTTTTCCAACTCACCGGCCACGCCGTGTCGATTTACCCGTCGAATCCCGGGCTCTCGGGCGACTGGCCCGCCCCCACGGCGAACAAGATCGCCGCGGCGCTCGGGGGCGAGGCGCTCTTCCTCCAGGGCTGTGCCGGCGACATCAACCCCTGGCGCCGCGGCGCCGCGGCGGTGGCGGAGATGGCCGAAGGCATTGCGTTGAAAGCGCAGGTTGCCGCCCGTTACAGCGCGAAGCTCGTCGCCGGGCCGCTCCACAGCGGCCGCACGACACTTGACCTGCCGCTCACGCCCGAGGCGAAAAAACGTCTCGAGGCCGACACGGTGGCGGCGGAGGTTCAGGTGATTGCGTGCGGGCCGCTGGCGTTCGTCGCGCTGCCCGGCGAAACGATGACGGAGCTTGGCATGGCGATTCGCGCGAGTTCCCCGTTTCCCCAGACCCTCGTCATGGGTTACTCGAATGGCAATGGCGTGCACTACGTCGGCCTGCCCGGCGAAAAGGCGCGCGGCGGCTACGAGGCGGGCGTGGCCGGAGCGGGCACCGACGAGTGCGGCACGCTGCTGGTCGAGGCGGCGGTGAAGACCCTGCGCGAGGTGTTTGCGCGCTCCGGCTCCGGCGGACCGCTTTGAGCGCAGCGAGGCGGCGACGGCGCGCCGCCCTCCAGGATACTACGCTCCGGCGGCAACGGGAGCGCGCTGTTTTCGTAGCCCTGCGCGTAAGCGCGGGGACTTGCAGTCGTCCCGCAAAAAACCTTGCTGCATCCTTGGGATGCTCTATCGCAACGGGGCGCTTCCGGCGTGTTCGGACGACCACACCACCACACCACCACACTACCAAACCCTGAACCGCGAGGTTCAGAGAACCCAACAAAAACGATGAAACGAGAGAATTCGATTATGTCGGCGAGCCTTGCTCTTGCCCTCGCCCTTGCCTTTGCGCCGCAGCCTGCCGCCCGGGCGGCCGATGGCGCCCCGGCCGGCGCCGCCGCGCAGTCAACCGGCACCGTGACCGGCCGCGTGCAAAATGTCGTGACGGGGAACTACCTCCAAAACGCGCGCATTTCGGTCAAAGGGACGGATGTCATCGCCTACACGGACCAATTCGGCGTCTACCGGCTCGTCAATGTCCGCAGCGGGCCGATCGCTCTCGAGGTCTTCTATACCGATTTGGATCCCCAGGTCATTACGGTCGATGTCCCGGCCGGCGGGAGCGTCGAACAAAACGTCAATCTCACGAGCAAGGCCCGGTACGGCGAGAAACAGGATATCGTGAAGCTGGACAACTTCGTGGTCTCCTCCGACCGCGAGACCGATGGCAAGGCGACGGCCATCAACGAGCAGCGGTTCGCGCCGAACATCAAGAACGTCCTGGCGGCCGATGCGTTCGGGGATGTCCTGGGCGGCAACGTGGGTGAGTTCCTGAAATTCATCCCAGGCCTGTCCACGGAGTACAGCGAGGTTGAGATTGTCGGCATTTCGGTCCGGGGCCTCGGCTCCGACAAGACTTCCTTCACCTCGGATGGGGCTTCGGTCGTTTCCGCGGCCGGCGGCGCGGCCTCGCGCTCCTTCAACATGAACGTGAGTTCGCTGAACAACATTTCCCGGGTGGAAGTAACCAAGGTTCCCACGCCGGCGACCCCGGCCGATTCCCTCGCCGGATCGGTCAACATGGTCAGCAAGAGCGCGTTCGAGCGGACTCGGGCCCAGTTCAACTTCGGCGTCAACCTGGTGGCCAACAGCGAGAACCTGACGTTCAAGAAGACCCCGCATACGAACGGCGATCACGACACGCGGAAAATTCTTCCCGGTTGGGACTTCGACTATACCAAGCCCATCACCAAGAACTTCGGCATCGCGCTCACCGGCTTCCAGAGCGACAAGTACAACGAGCAGCACCTGACCACGATGCTCCATAACGCCGCGGGCACATCCACCGGGGCCACCTTCGCCAAACCCTATCTGCAACAACATACGCTGCAGGACGGACCGCGCAGTCAGCGGCGAACCGCCTTCAGCTTCAAGGCCGACTGGCGCGTCTCGCCGAATTCCGTGCTCTCCTTTGGCGCGCAGACGAACAATTACGTCATCTACATCGGCACCCAGAGCTGGGCAACGAGTGCGGGCACCGTCGGGACGTCCAGCATCGCGGGCGGCGTGCCGCTTACCTACGGCGACAATTTCACGGTCGGGGCGACGGGCCGGGGCGCGGTGACGCTTTCCGGCGGTGCCCAGACGTTCCTGGGTGATACGAATGTCGCCAATCTCAATTATCGGAACGACGACGGGCGCTGGAAGATTGAATCGGGAGTGAACACCTCGACGTCGACTCGCGAGCGTCCAAACCCAGGACATTACTCCGGCCTGTCAGCGGCCAATCTCAACCCGGTCCGGGTCTCGTTCGCCAATGCCGATTCCGACAAGCCGGGCAGCATCAAGGTCTACGACAACAGCAATCGGGAGGTCGATATCTATGACCTCAAGAATTACCGGCTGAACACGGCCTCAACCGCGCCGTACGATAACGCGTCGATCTTTCGCTCCGCCAATCTGAACCTCAAGCGCCGGTTCAATTTCTTCCCCTTCCCCTTCGCCCTCCAGGTGGGAGGCTTTCAGAGCAACCTGGGAGTCGATACCCGGCTGGGAAGTGGTACGTATACGTACAACGGTCCGGATGGCGATCCGCTTACCCTGGATTCCCCGGAGCCCTTCGCGATGCAGGTCTATAAGAATCAGGACTCGTTCTATGGCTTCAAGAATGTGCCGTGGATTTCCGTCAACCGCGCCTTTGTGGCGAATCAGAACAACCCAAGAC
>JACQWL010000621.1 GCA_016209255.1 Verrucomicrobiota bacterium | reverse complement strand
GCCGCCGGGCTCGCCGCCGATGAAGCATTTTTGGTGGCGGTGACGCGCATGGGCAGCGTCGACCCCCTCTCGCGGGAGTTCGCGCGCGAGCGTTCGGACCGCGTGTGGAAGCAGCTCGTCGTGGTCCCATCCGACTCTCCCGAATCCAGCGCCCGGGTTCGAAAGGATGCCATCGTCGCGTTCTCCTTCGCGGTACTGGCGGCCGTGGCGATCAAGGCGCCGGCGCTCTTCGGAATTCAGATGGTGGACGCGAACGAACGTTTCTACGTCCGCAACGCGAGTCTCTTCGTGCTGCCTTGTCTGATCGGTTACTTCGTCTGGAAACGGCGGCTCGCCGCGCGCACGGTCGGCTGGTTGGGCCTGGCGTTCGTCCTGGCGGCGGTATTCGCCAACATGCCCGCGTTTGGCGGGGCCGCTGGCTTCGAGCCGCTCACGGCGCTGCACCTTCCGATCGCGCTCATGCTGGCGGTGGGCATCGCCTACGCCGGCGGGCGGTGGAGCCAGGTAAGCGGTCGCATGGACTTCATTCGGTTCTCGGGTGAGCTCTTCATCTACTACGTGCTGATCGCGCTCGGCGGCGGGGTGCTCACGGCGTTCATGGCGCTCACGTTCAAGAGCATTGGCATCAAGATCGAGCCGTTCTTCCAGTCGTGGCTGCTGCCGTGCGGTGCCGCCGGGGCGGTCGTGGTCGCCTCCTGGTTGGTCGAGGCCAAGCAGAGCGTGATCGAAAACATGGCGCCGGTGCTGACGCGCCTCTTCACGCCGCTGTTCGCCGCCATGCTGGTGGCGTTTTTGGGGACCCTGCTGTGGTCCGGGCGGGGAGTCGCCATCGAGCGAGAGCTGCTTATCGGCTTCGACCTGCTCCTCGTGGTGGTGCTGGGCCTGCTGCTCTATTCCATCTCCGCCCGCAATCCGCAGGCACCCCGGGGCGCGTTCGATGGAGTGCAGGTCGTCCTGGTGGTCGGTGCGTTGTTGGCCGACGCGGTCGCGTTGTGGGCCATTGGCGCGCGCATCAGCGAATTCGGCTTCAGCCCGAACCGCGTGGCCGCGCTCGGTGAAAACGTCATTCTGCTGGTCAACCTGGCGTGGTCCGCCGTGCTCTACCTCCGGTTCCTGGTCGGGCGCGGATCGTTCCTGAGCCTCGAACGGTGGCAGACGGCTTATGTGCCGGTTTACGCGGTGTGGGCGGCGATTGTCGTGATCGTCTTTCCGCCGCTCTTCCGGTGGATCGGATAGGCGCCGCGGGGTCGATCCCGTCGATTGGCGCCGCGTTGAGCGCGGAATGGAAACCGTCGCGAGCACTACTCTGCACGAGCGGCTGGCGTCGCTAATCGAAATACTTAAAACCCCCCTCCTTGGCTCTAACGCACCAACCGCAACGGCCTGCCGGCAAACGGCAGCCCTACCACGACATTCTGACGGGCGGTGAAACGAATGGGCGCCTTAACTTAGCGCCATTCGGGTCAGGAGGGTGGGTTGCCCAGGAAGCGATCCGAACGGTTCCCGCTCCATCGCCCGCCGGCACCGCTGAAGAGCCCGTCTTCATGGCGATTTCATCGGGCTTCGCATGGAGTTCACACTCCGCAACAGCAGCATCAAAAAGGCGATCGTAGAAAAAGTGCGACTACGCCCGCATCACCGGCAACTGGGCCCGCAACTCAAAGTATTCGTCGCCGTGCGCGAAGGGACGCCCAAGGAATGCCTCGAAGGTGGGCTGCTCCGTCGGCACGTAGCCACTGGTGGGGAGCCACGTCCGATACAGCCAGTCGATCGCGCGATTCACCCGGTCCACGTAGGCGAGCGAGCGGTCGACCGGACGTTTGCGTGCGATTCGCATGAATTGGCAAGCCTTCGGGAGACAGGTGTGATAAAAAGGGCGGCGCGTGAACACCCTCAAATACCTCCTCGTCCTCGGGCTCATGGCCGCCGCCGCGGCCGTCGGCGCCACCGTTGCCTCCAAATCCAACCACTCCACCATGAAACTCGGTGCATTCTCCGTGAGCCTCTCCGTCAAGGACATCGCGGCTTCGCGTGCCTTCTATGAAAAACTTGGTTTTAACCAGGTGATGGGCGACCAAAGCAAGCGCTGGCTGATCCCGCGCAATGGCGACACGACCATCGGCCTGTTCCAAGGGGTGTTCCCGCGCAACACGCTCACGTTCAATCCGGGTTGGAATTCGCAGAACCAGCCGCTGCCGGAATTCCAGGACGTGCGTGAAATCCAGCGTCGGTTGAAGGCGCAGGGAGTGAAACTCGACACCGAGGCCAACGAAAAGACGAAAGGCCCGGCGAGCTTCATGCTTACCGATTCGGACGGGAATCCCATCCTGTTCGATCAACACGTGTAGGGCTGGCGCAGTGATCTTGCTTCGGCGCTCCGCGCTGCGAGAACCGCCAATCCCCTGCGATTTTCTGCTGCTGCGACGGCCTACAGCTCGACGAGCAGCGCCCGGAGTTCACGTTCGGGATCCTCGTGATGCTGCTCCAACGCGAGTCGCAGCGCGTCCGCCAACAGCGGTTTCGCGTCGTCCCGCCGGCCGAGTTGCAGCAGCAACTTACCCAGCAGGATGCGCGGCATCATCCAGTCGCCTTTTTTTGCCGCACAAAACTCAAAGTGCGGCACCGCCTCGGCGCCGCGATTCTCCGCCACCAGTGCCTGCGCCAGGCTGAAGCGAAACAGCTCGTTGTCCGGCTGGCGCTCGACCAGCGACTGAAACTGATCGACGCGGGAAGCCACGGCGTCACACCGCGTCGACGAAGATCGCCACGCACGTCGCGTTGTCCGGGCCGCCGCGGCGCACCGCGAGCGAGACGATCGCGTCGGCGGCGGCCTTCGGCTGGTCGGACTTCATCAGGAGCTCGCCCAATTCCGAGTTGGGCATCATCCGCGTCACCCCGTCCGTGCAGAACAAAATGCGATCGCCGGGGGCGAGGGGACGCAAGACCACGTCGACCTCCGGCGGCGTCGGCTGGCCAATGCAGCGGGTGAGGGCGTTGCGGTTCGCTTCGTGGTAATAGACCACCTCGCCGCGGGCCCGCCGGACCCGCGCTTCATTCTCGACCGAATGGTCTTCCGTCAGACAGACGAATTCGCCGTTGCGGGCGGCGTAGCAGCGCGAGTCGCCGACGTGCGCAATCTTGAGCGTCGTGTCGCGGATCCAACCAAAGGTCAGGGTCGTGCCGATGCCGATCGATGGGCTGATCCTTTGTCCAAGGCTGGCGACCATTTCATTCGCGTACTGGACGATGGCGACCAGGTCCGGCTCGCTGCCGGGCGTCATTCCGCGGATGGCACCGGCAATCTCGTCGATCGCGTGCTGCGCGGCTTCAGCGCCACCCGGGAGCCCGCCGACGCCGTCGGCCACGCCAAACAGGCGGTCCTTCTCGTCCAGGAGAAAGCGATCTTCGTTTTCTCGACGGACATTGCCGATGTCGGTGAGCGCGGCGGCGCGAAGCAAGAGCATAGGTTTAGAGGTCAGGCTACCACGAGATGGCTTAGGAGAAAGGATGAAATTTTTCATTTCGCGTTTTCCCGGTCAGAAGCGTGAACTCCGGCTGCGGCAGGCAATCGAGGAACAGCCGCCCATAACTCTTTGCCAGCACGCGCGAGTCGAGCACCGTGACGAGCCCGCGATCCGTCGCCGTGCGAATCAGCCGGCCGACGCCCTGGCGAAACTTGATCAGCGCGTCGGGCAGCGTGAGTTCGTTGAAGGGATTGCCGCCCTGGTCGCGGATATGGTCGCAGCGGGCCTCGGTAATCGGATGCGTGGGTGGATCGAAGGGCAGCCGCGTGATGATGACCTGGGCGAGCGCCTCGCCCGGCACGTCGACGCCGGTCCAGAAGCTGTCGGTGCCAAAGAGAACGGCGTTGCCAAGGCCGCGCATTTGCTGCGCGAGCTCGGTGCGGGAGAGCTCCGCGCCCTGCATGAGAAACGGCCGGCCGGCCTTGCGAAACGTCTCCTCGAGTGCCGCCGCAATCGCGCGCATGTCGCTGTAGCTCGTGAACAAAACGAGGGAGCCGCCGCGCACCCGTCCCGTGCAGAAGGCGATGTAGTCCGCCAGCACGTCGAGCGCGAGCCTGGCCTCCTGGGGCGAGGGCAGTGGAACGTCGCCGGCGACGTAGACGCGCATGTTGCGTTTGAAGTCGAAGGGCGACTTCACGATAACCGACCGTGCGTCGTCCGCGCCGATCCGCCGGGCCAGCGGTTCGATTGTCCCGCCCATCGCCAGGGTGGCGCTCGTGCACACCACACTCGTGCCGCAGCCAAAAAGATGGCGGCGCAGCTCCGGGGCGACGTCAATGGGGGCGCTACGCAGCGTGACGATCGTCTGCTTGCGGCCGCCGCGCTCCGCCCAGTAAACGTGGCCCTTGTCGCCGAGTGTCAGCCACTCGGTCACCGCGGCCTGGATCGCCTTGCAGCGCTGCTTTTGTTCGAGGAGTTCGTCGCGCTCGCGACCGTCCTCGAACTTGTCCGCCAGCCGGCCCAGCAGCCGGGCCAGCGCGCCCAGCGGCCCGTCGAGCGTGGGCTCGGCCACGCCCAGCTCGCGCACCCGCACAATCGCGCGCTGCGCCAGGAGCGTGCCGCTCAGGAACTCGAAAAATTGCCGCGAGGCATCGAGCGCGTCCTGGACGAGTTGCTGCGCCTCGGGGCCGCCCAGTTTGCCGAACACGCCGCGCTGGGTCCGCGGGTTGAAAAGGTGCTTCAGGGCGCGATCGACCCCGTAGCTCGACAGCGACAGGCCGAAACTTTCCGTCGCGACGTCCGGCACCGTGTGGGCCTCGTCCAGCACGACGAAATCGTCGGCGAAGAGCACGCCGCGCGTGTCGGTCTTGGCGCCGTGGGCCTGCGCCCCGCCCGAATTGATCAACGCGAAAAGCAGGGCGTGGTTCACGATGATCACGTTTGCCGAGCGAATCCGGGCCCGGGCGCGCTGGTAGAAACATTTCGCGCCGTCGCAGTGCTTGCGGGAGCAGGCGGAGGAGTCGGCGTTCACCGCGTCCCACACTTCCGCGCGCGGCGGCGGCCTCAGGTCGTGCCGCAAGCCGGTCTCGGTGGACGCGGCCCAGGTCGCGATCCGCTGCAGCTCGGCGTAATCGGCGTCGGCCAACAGCGTGGCTCGATCGGCCAGCGTATGGCCGAGGCGGGTGGTGCAGAGATAGTTCGATTTGCCCACGAGCACGGCCGACTTGAAGTCGGCGTAGCGGGCGAGGGCGGGCGTCGACTTGAAGAGGCGGCGGCAAATCGGGAGGTCGCTGGTCTCGAGCTGTTCCTGGAGCGAGATGGTGTGCGTCGAGACGATGAGCTGGCGCGATTGATCGACGGCGTGCACGATGCCCGGCAGGAGGTAGGCGAGGGATTTGCCGACCCCCGTGCCGGCCTCGAAGAGCAGCGGCGAGTCGGATTGCATCGCCGTCGCGACAGCACGCGCCATCTCCTCCTGCTGGGGCCGGTGCTCCAGGCGCAGCGCGGCCTGCAGCCAGCCACCCTCGGCGAAGGTCTTCGCGGTGAGGGCGGGCGCATGGCTGACGGGCGGAGGCGCGGAGCCGGGGTCGTCGCGAAGGCCGATCATATGGGTCGTGAGTTCGCCAACCAATGGATTGAGCGCCGCGGGGCGCAAATGAAATTGCCGCGCGGGCCGGTCTGCGCGAACCTCGGCGCGCATGCACAAGGCGGCGAACACGGGCGGCGACTGGGTGGCGGAGCTGGTCGAGTTCCTGCGCACGCAGCCCGGAGTGAGCGCGGTGCGGATCGACCCGGCGGCCCAGCGGGTGGCGGTGGCGACGATTGGCCCGACCGCGCTCCACGGCCTCGAGGAAAAACTGGCGGAGACCATTGCGGCGATCGAGACGGAGCTGGCGGCGAAATCGGCCGCCCGCGTGCCGCTGGGTTATTCCGTCCGACAGGAAGGTGCGGCGATGGTGGTGGGACGCGACAGCTGCGAAACCGCAGAAAAGATGTGGCTGTGGCGGGAGATGAAGTGGCCGGAAATCGAGGCCGAGCCGGCCCCGGGCGCACCGGAGTGGCGTACGCTGGCGATAATGGCCGCGGTGTGTGGCGCCGCGGGCATCGCGGGCGCCGTGGCGACGCCGCTGGCACCGGGCCTGCCCTGGCTGCCCAAGGTTTTTTTCCTTGTCGGGCTGGTCACGGGCGGCTGGGACGCAGCGGTCGACACGTGGACGAATCTGCGCAAGGGCGAGGTCGACATTCATTTTCTGATGCTCGCAGTCGCGCTCGGCGCGATGTTCATCGATGCGTGGGGCGAGGCGGTGCTGCTGCTGTTCCTGTTTTCCGCCTCGGGCGCGATGGAGGAGTATGCGCTCGATCGCACGCAACGCGAAGTGAGCGCGCTGCTCAAGAGCTCGCCGAAACGGGCGACGGTCGTGCTCGCCGACGGCGAGGAAAAGGACGTCGCCGTCGAGGACCTGCAGGTGGCGCAACGCGTGCGGGTGAAGCCCGGGGAGGCGTTCGCGGCCGACGGCCTCGTGGTGCAGGGGAGGAGCGCGAGCGACGAGTCCGCGCTCACCGGCGAAGCGACCCCGGTGGAGAAGAACATCGGCGACCAGGTGTTCAGCGGGACCATCAACCTGTGGGGCGCGGTCGATTACGACGTCGTCCGGCTGCCGGCGGAGAGCACGCTGCAAAAAATCATCCGGCTGATCCAGACGGCGCAGAAACTCAAGGCGCCGAGCGAGCGTTTCACGGACAGATTTGGGACCGGCTACACCTACATCGTAATCGGCGGCTCGGCGCTGATGTTTCTGGTCTGGTGGCTGGGCTTCCAGCTCCCGGCATTCACCAACACGCCGGAGACGCGTTCGGCCTTTTACCGGGCGATGACGCTGATGGTCGTGGCGAGCCCGTGTGCGCTGGTGCTCTCCATTCCGTCCGCCATTCTGGCGGCGATCGCTTGGGGCGCACGGCACGGCGTACTGTTTCGCGGCGGCGCGGCGATCGAGAAACTGGCGGACATCGGGATCGTGGCCCTCGACAAGACGGGCACGCTCACGACGGGTGAACTCGCGGTGGTTGGCTGCGAGAGCTATCCGCACGGCCGGGAGCGCGAGGTGCTGGAACTGGCTTATGCGCTGGAGGCGAAATCGCAGCATCCGATTGCGCGCGCCATTGTGCGGCATGCCCGGGCCAGCGGCGTGGCGGAGCTCGCGGTGGACGATTTCGAATCGCTGACCGGAAACGGACTGCGCGGCAAGATTGACGGCGCGACGCTGCTGCTCGGCCGGCGCGAGTTGCTGGAGAGCGGCCCGCTGGCGGCGTGGGTGAAGAAACTGCCACCGGCGGCGGCCGAGCTGAGTGAAGTGTGGATGATCGGCCGCGAGCTGGTCGGGCGGCTGCTCTTGAAGGACCAGATCCGGGCCGAGTCGCGCGCCGTGCTGGCGGAACTGAAAGCGATGGGGATCCGGACCGTGATGCTGACCGGAGATCGCACCCATGCGGCGGAGGCCGTCGCCAAGGATCTGGGACTCGACGAAGTGCGCGCCGGGCTTTCGCCGGAGGACAAGGTCGCGGCGATTCAGGCGCTTCGGGCCGGCGGACTGAAAGTGGCGATGGTCGGCGACGGCGTGAACGATGCGCCGTGTCTGGCGGCGGCCGATGTCAGCGTGGCGATGGGTGCACGCGGCAGCGATGCGGCGCTCGAACAGGCCGAGGTGATCCTGATGCACGACCGGATCGAGAATTTTCTGGCCGCGCAACGCTTGAGCCGCCGGGCCCGGGCCATCATCCGGCAGAATCTGGCGATCTCGCTCGGGGTGGTTGTCGTGATGGTCACGGCCACGGCTTTCGGGGCCGTACCGCTCTCGGTGGGCGTGGCGGCGCACGAAGGCAGCACGGTCGTGGTTTGCTTGAATTCGCTCCGGCTGCTCTTCGCCCGCATCGGGGGCAAACCCAGGGGTGCGGCCGCCGGGAGCGCTAATCCGCCGGCGTAGGCGGAATTGCACCCAAGCTGAAGTTAACCGCGTGTCGCACAATCGGCATTGTAGGGGCGCCGCTCGTCGGCGCCCGCGGGCGTCGGCAAGCGACGCCCCTACATCTCGACGACATCGTTACGGCGTTGGAGACGCGACTCGCTCCCGTCATCGGTCCGCGTAACCATTCGGGTGGGTGGAGTGCCACTTCCAGGCTGTGGCGACGATCGACTCGATGTCGGGAAACTTCACGTTCCACTCGAGTTCGCGCCGGGCCTTGGTCGAATCCGCGTAAAGAGCCGGCGGATCCCCCGGCCGGCGATGGCTCTCGACGAGGTTCACCTTCCTGCCCGTGACTTTTTCGACGGCGCGAATGACGGCGCGGTTCGAGGTCGGCGTGCCCGTCCCGAGATTATAGAAGTGCTGCGAGCCGGGCGTGCCGAGCCGGTCAAATACCGCGATGTGCGCGCGGCTGAGGTCGTCGACGTGCACGTAATCGCGGAGGCAGGTGCCGTCCGGGGTGGGATAGTCGGTCCCGAAAAGCTCGAGGTGCGGGCGCTTGCCCACCGCGACATCGATCGCGACCGGGATGAGATGTGTCTCCGGCTGGTGGTCTTCACCGATGCTGCCGTCCTCGGCGGCGCCGGCGGCGTTGAAGTAGCGAAAGGCGGCGAAACTCAGGCCGGCGGCGGGAGCGAGGGCCTTGAGGGCGTTTTCGATGTCGAGCTTGGTCTGGCCGTAGGGATTGATCGGCGCCTGGGGCAGGTTTTCGTGAATCGGGAGCGAGGCGGGCACGCCGAAGGTCGCGCAGGTCGAGGAGAACACGAATTTCGTCACGCCCGCGGCGAGCATCGCATGCAGGAGGTGGAGGGTCTCGGCGCTGTTGTTGAGGTAGTATTTCAGGGGGTTGGTGACGGACTCGCCGACGTAGCAAAACGCGGCGAAATGCATCACCAGATCGATTTTCTCGGCCCGCAGGACCCGTTTGACGACACCTTCGTCACCGAGATTGGCGCCATAGACGGTCACGTCCGGGGCGAGCGCGCCGCGGTGGCCGTAGACGAAATTGTCGAGCACGACGGGGCGGTGCCCGGCGACGACGAGTTGGCGGACGCAATGGCTGCCGATGTAACCGGCGCCTCCGACGACGAGAACGTTCATAAAAAGGATAGTGGTTGTCATCGCGAGTCCCGCCTCGCAGGACGTGGCGATCCACCTGGATTGCGGGGAAGCCTGCCCTGAGGCTTGGCGAAGGGTCGCCACCGGCTCCTCGCCATGACAAAAGAATTAGGACGACGTTGTAT
>JACQWL010000630.1 GCA_016209255.1 Verrucomicrobiota bacterium | reverse complement strand
AGGCCAATCCCTACATGAACGAACCAAGGCGAAAGTACTGGTTCGCCTCATACCAAGGGAATGACGAGGACCGTGACCGCATGCGACACGCACTTCACGAACAGGGATTTGAAGCTCTGCTTTTTAAGAAGAACGAAGGTCGGGAAAAGGGAGTAGATATTTCCCTCACCAAGGAAATGCTCGTCCACGCGTTCCAACGAAATACTGTCGAGTCCATATTGGTTGCCGGTGACGAAGACTACTGAGGTGGACCCCGAAAACTGGACAGGAGGGATCGTTACAACCAACCATGAAAAGGAACGATCCACATGTCCAAAAAACGCCGTCAGCATAATCCCGAGTTCAAAGCCAAAATCGGTCTCGAAGCCATGAAGGGCATCGAGCCGGTGCACGCGATCGCCGCGAAGCACCAGATCCATCCCGTGCAGGTGAGGCAATGGAAGAAGGAGGTGGCCGAGCGGCTGCCCGAGATCTTCGCGCGCAAGCCCGACGCCGAGGCCGCGGACGCCAAGGCACGCGAAGACGAGCTGTATCGCAAGATCGGCCGGCTAGTCTTATTTCCGTACCCCTGCTCACCATGAAATCGTGTCTGCTTCTGGTTATCACCACCCTGCTCGCCCTCCTGGGCGCCACCCCGGTGGCGGCCGCGCCCAATGCGCTCACTGCGGACGAGCGGCGGCTCGGTTTCGAGTTGCTCTTCGACGGTCGCAGCTTCGATCGCTGGGCGCACAACGTCGACCTCCTGCGCGTGCGTGGCTGGGCGCCGCCCTACAGTGGAGACCTGGCGGCGCGGCGCGGCTTCCTGCGGTTGCAATACCATGGGGGACGCGTCTGGTATCGCAGCGTGCGCCTGCGCACCATTCCGCGGGGCGAAAAGGCGCCGCGGTCGGAGCTGACGGAGATGCCCATGACGCCCGAGGCACTGAAGATTCAGGAAAATCGCATCCGGGGAATCCAAAGCACGCTCAAAAAAGAGGTCGAACGGATGGACGCGTTGCTCCCGCCGGCGAAGAAAAAGAAGAACCCATGAACTTCCCTCCCTCTCCCACCCCTCAGGCAATGACGGTGCGGCTACATGCCCAGAGGAGCGCGGTGCGCGGACTGATCGTGGTGCTTCTTTTGGCATGGTCAGGTTTCGCGTCAGCCGCGGAGTCGGCCGGCACCCGGCCGAACATCGTCATCATGATGGCGGATGATTTGGGTTACGGCGATCTCGGCGGTCCCTGGGGCGGGCAGGCGCGCACGCCGCACCTCGACCGGATGGCGAGGGAAGGGCTGCGGCTGACGGACTTTTACAGCAGCGGCCCGGTGTGCACGCCCACGCGCGCGGCGCTCATGACCGGACGCCACCCGAAGCGACTCGGCATCGTGAAGGCGTTCAACAACAAGTTCGACATCGCGGGCTGGGAGAACCGGGGGATTGCCGCCGACCACAACGCCCGCGAGATCACCGTCGCGACCTACCTGCGCGGCGCCGGCTACGCCACTGGTATTTTTGGCAAATGGCACCTCGGAAAACACCCCGATGCGAATCCCACGCGACACGGCTTCGACGAATTCCGCGGCTACACCTGTGGGTGCGGCGACTATTTCAGCAAGATGACGCGCTACGGCGAACCCGACTGGTGGCACAACGACAAGCTCGAACCCCAGGAGGGCTACAGCACCACCGTCAGCGCGGCCAACGCGGTGCGCTTTATCGCGCGCCACGCCGCGCGGCCGTTTTTCCTCTATGTGCCGTTTCCCGGTATCCACTTTCCCTGGCAGGCGCCCGAGGATGGAGCGCGACCGGCGCGACGGGAGGGCAAACAGGTCGATCGCCCGGGCGAGGTGAGCAAGGTCGGGCCGCACGAAAATGCCGCGGACATTCCGGGGGTGACGTTGCGTATGATTGAAGCAATCGACGAGGGCGTGGGACGCATTGTCGCCGCGTTGAAGGAGCGCGGCCTCGAGCGCCGCACGCTGGTGCTGTTCACGTCGGACAACGGCAGATACAACAGCTACCCCTACAAAGGCGTGAAGACCGCGGTGAGCTCGAACGGCCCGCTGCGCGGCGGCAAGGGGCAGGTCTACGAAGGCGGGCATCGGGTGGCGACCGTGGCGTGGTGGCCGGGAACGATCGCGCCCGGGCGGGTTTCCGGCGAAACGGCGATCACGATGGACCTGGTGCCCACGGCGCTGGAACTGGCCGGCGTCGCCGCCCCGCGGGTCGATGGTCCGAACCGACTCGACGGCGTTAGTCTCGCAGGCTTGTTGCGGCGGGGCGAGGCGCTGCCGTCGCGGGCCTTGTTCTGGCACAGCCCGCCGGGCGCCGATGGCGACGCGCGTCGCGCGGTGCGGCAGGGGCCGTGGAAATTGGTCGAGGACGAGCTCTTCAATCTGGCCGACGACCTGGCGGAGTCGCGCAACGTCGGGGCGCAGCATCCGGAACGCGTGCGGGAATTGAAGGGCCGGCTGGCGCAGTGGGAGCGGGACGTGAAGGTGCCGGTGGCGGCGGTTCCGCGGCCGGCGCCCGCCAAACGTTCGCCATGATCCGCGCCGGCTACTTTCCAGGATTCGTGCTGCTCGCGACCGGTCTGACGGCGGCCGCTCCGGCTCCCGTGCCGCTTCCGCCCGGGCTGCCGGATCCGGCGCTGCAACCCGCCCGGGTACTCACGTCACCGGAAGCCGAATACAGTCGCGCGGTTCGGGGCGCGCAGGGCGTGCCCGGCATCGAGCGTGCGCGGCGCGGGCGGCTGTGGTCCGCCTGGTACGCATCGAAAAGCCCCCGTGGGGTGGAGAGTCCGGGTAGTTACGTGGTTGTCGCGACGAGCGGTGATCGGGGGACGACGTGGACCAACCCCGCCCTCGTCGTGGCTCCGCCGCGCCTGTGCCGCGTGTACGATCCGTGTCTCTGGCTGGATCCGCAGCACCGCCTGTGGCTGTTCTGGGCACAGAGCGCCGGCATGCAGGATGGCCGCATGGGCGTGTGGGGCATCGTCACGGAGGAGCCCGATGCGGCGCAGCCGCGCTGGTCGGAGCCGCGGCGAATCTCGAACGGCATCATGATGAACAAGCCGACGGTGCGCCGCAACGGCGACTGGCTGCTGCCCGTGGGGCTGTGGCGCGACAACGACGGGTTGCCCAACGTGACGATCGCCCCGGAAGCGATGGCACCCTATACCCGCGAGATGCTGGTGCACGATCTCGGTGACGAGCGCGGTTCCAACGTGATCGTTTCAAGGGATCAGGGCAAAACCTTCGCGTGGCTTGGCCAGGCGCGCGTACCGCCGACGCGGGTCGACGAGCACATGATCGTCGAGCGCCGCGACGGCACCCTTTGGATGCTGGTGCGCACGACCTATGGCATTGGCCAAAGTGTGTCGGCCGACGGCGGCCGCACCTGGAGCAAGGGTGCGCCGTACCTCGAAAAGGGCGTGGTGGTGCCGAGCGCGCGCTTCTTCATCCGGCGGCTACAATCCGGCGCCTTGCTCATGGTGCGCCACGACGGCCGCGTGACGAAAACCCGCTCGCACCTCGCGGCCTTTGTCTCGGACGATGATGGAGCCACGTGGAAGGGCGGACTCATGCTTGACGAACGCGACCGGGTGACGTATCCCGACGGCATGCGGGCGCCGGACGGCACGATTCACGTCATCTACGATCTTGAACGCGGCACGCTGACGCGCGACGGCAGGGCGGGAGTGGGAGCCGTGCTGACGGCGACGTTCCGCGAAGAGGATGCGCGCGCCGGTCGCGCGGTGTCCGACCGGGTCCGCTTGCGGGTGGTCATCGATCAACTTCGCCCCGGCCAATCAGCGCAGTAGATTTTACCCCCGCAACCCACAGCAATCCCACAATCCCCATGAAGACGCTCTCCCGATACGCGATGGTCGCCGCCTCGATTATCGTCGGCCTGAATGTCACTCCGCTGGTTGTCGCCGCCGCTTCGGTCCCAACCACGGGCGAAATCGAAGGCCGGGTTCAAAACCAAGTCACCGGCCGCTACCTCAACAACTCGCTCGTCCAGGTGAAGGGAACCGATCTGAGCACGTTCACCGATGAATCCGGCCGGTACCGGCTTCCCCATGTCCCGGCGGGTGTGGTCGCTTTGGACGTGGTTTATACCGGTCTGGAGCGCCAGAACGTGACGGTCAACCTGGCGCCCGGCCAGGTGGTGACCCTGGACGTAAGCCTGTCCCCGCCGGGTGGCGCCACCGTCAAAATGGATGCGTTCCTGGTGGCCTCCACGAGGGACATGGATCAGGCGACGATCACGATCAACGAGCAACGGTTTGCGGCGAATCTGAAAACGGTGGTGCCGACCGGGGACCTCAGTGAGCACGGCGACGGCAACATTGCCGAGTTTCTCAAGTTCGCGCCCGGGATTTCCGGCAACCATGGTCAGCGCGGCGATATCGGCGCACTTTCGGTGCGGGGCTTTCCCAGCGAATTGACCCAAATCACCCAGGACGGCGCCGACGCGGCCAACGCGCCGCTGTCCGGCAACGGCCGCGAGGTATCGCTGCGGTCAACGATGTCGATCACCAACCTCGCCCGGATCGAGGTGACCAAGGTGCCGACCTCCGCGACCGGGGCGGACACGATGGCGGGATCGGTGAACCTGATCAGTAAGAGCGCCTTTGAGGCCCCGCGGCGGGAGTTCCGCTACACGGGGACCATCACTGGTGAACACGACAGCATTCTGGATATGTTTAGGGGGAAAAAGAAATACGGGCTCTGGGAGGCGAAAAGGGATTACTTCGCCTGGCCGACCTTCACATTCAGCTTCACCGATCCGGTGAGCAGCAAATTTGGCTACACGATTTCGGGCAAGTACCACAACGCGGGTCTGCCCACGCACGAGCGCGGCAAGACCTACAACGCCAACAGTCCCACGTATAGGTCGACGCCCGGCAATCCCCTTTATGTTTCCCATCTCGACAACTGGTGGGGGCAGTTGCAGGAGCGGCGCCACCTCGACGCCACGGCGGACTGGCGGGTGACGCGGCACTCGATCCTCTCCGTCGGTGCCAGAATTTTCAAATCATCGAGCAACAACGGAATCTACCGGGCGTCGTGGAGCGCCGGCACCAATTCCACCCCCACCGTGGCCAACGGGGTCAGCGGCAGCTACGGGCCGGATTTCACGATTGGAGCCACGGGGCGCGGGGTCATTCAGTTCCAGAACAACAACCAGATGCAGCTCTACCATGGCGCGAGCGGCAACCTGCGCTACACGTTCGATAACGGCGACTGGAAGGCCGATCTGAAGACCTCCCAGTCCACGGGGCAGTTTCGGTATCGCACCATGCCATCGCATGGGCAGATGCGCAATGTCACCGTCCAGAGCACGATTCCCCTGCGGGTTGAGCATCGCGAGATCGATCCCATCGACGGCCCGAGGCGAACCCTGGTGTTCGACAATAACAATCAACCCATCGACACCAGCACGGCGGATTTTCTCTCCCGGTACACCGCGATCAGTTCCGCCACGATGCTCGAATTCGATGTCTCCGACGACGTGTCGACCTACAATGTCGACCTCCGGAAGGCGCTGCACGTCTTCGGCCTCGCGTCGAAGGTGCAGTTGGGTGCCGCCCGCAAAACCAAGGAGCGGGATACCTGGAACCGCCAGAACTATGTGCTTCGCTACAATGGCCCGGGGGGCAACCTGTCACCGGCGCCTTTCCTGACCGAGCCCATCGCGCTCTATCCTGGGGATGACGGTCAGAAGCAGGTGGTGGTCTCGCCCTATCTGCCAGCCGAGGCGTTCAAGAAGGATCCGGGGCTGTTCTACGAACTGCCGGCGGACCGGGTGAACCGGGAGCGGGAGCGGATCAATCGTTCGGAGAACATCCAGGAGGACGTCGATGCGTTCTATCTGCAGGCCGAGACCCGCCTCCTCCGCAACCGGCTGAAGCTCTTGACCGGGGTGCGTTACGAGCGGACGAAAGTCAAAGGGGTCGGAGCGCTCAACACGCCCGACGCCGTCTGGCAGCGCAACCGCGACGGGAGCTATGTGCTCAACGCCAGTGGTGCGCGCGTGCGCAACCCGGCGGCCGGGGCGGCGGGATCGATGGAGGAATTGGCGGTGACCTGGCGGGAACGCGCCGCCGTTTCGAACCGCACCTACGATGGCTTCTATCCCAGCGTGCATGCGACCTACAATTTCACGGAGCGCCTTCAGGCGCGGGCGGCCTTCGCCCAGACCTACGGCCGGCCCGACTTCAGCTTCATCATTCCCAATGTCGTCGTGAATGAATTCTCCGGCTCGGATGGCGACGTCACCGGGGGCCGCCTGACCATGCGCAATCCGGGACTGCTCCCGTGGTCGGCCGACAACTACGATTTGACGCTGGAATACTACACCGACCAGGGCGGCGTCTTCAGTGCGGGCGTCTTCCGCAAGCAGGTCGCGAACTTCTTTGGCAACGTGGACCGGTTGTCCACGCCGCAGGAGTTGTCCGACGCCGGCGTCGTCGCGGACGGCCAGACTTGGGAGACACGAACCACGATCAACATTGGCAGCGCCCGCATCGACGGGATCGAACTCAGCTTCAACCAGTCGCTCGCGCCCCTCGACCGGTGGCTGGCCGGATGGGGGAGCAGTCTGCGTCTGTTTGGGAACATCACCAAGATTACGATTGGAGGGGCGCGCCAGGGGGACTTTCAAGGGTTTCTGCCGACGAGTGCGAACTGGGGCGTCTACATTACGCGGAAACGGGTTCGCGCGGCGCTGAAATGGAATCACAGCAGCGATCGGCCGGGCGCCGCCCTGGCCACGTTCGGTCCGAACGGCGAGAATTTTAACGTCGGCATGACGCACCTGGACGTAAACCTGAGCTACAGCTTCCGCCCAAACCTGGCGGTCTTTGTGAACTTGAAGAATGTCACGCGGGACTTCCGGATTCAGGCGCACCGGAGCGATTTGCTTCCGAAGTATGCCGAATACCGCTACCCCAACCGATTGAATGGAATCGCCACCGAGCTGGGCATCAATGGCTCGTTCTAGGCGTGGCGTTCGATCCGACCGTGAAAGAACGCAATTCCCTTCCGGCCCTCGCCGTGGCGCTGCTGCTGACGGTCTTGCCCGGCCGGGCTGCCGCAGCCGAGACGGCGGCGCCCAGCGCAATTTTCCGTCATGGCAAAGTGGTGACGGTGGATGCCGGCTTCTCGGTGCGGGAGGCCCTGGCGGTGCGGGACGGCCGGATTATGGCGGTCGGCACCAACCGGGAGATCACGGCGCTGGCGAAGGAAGGCGTCACGCAGGTGGTCGATCTGGGCGGGCACATGCAAAAGATCGGAGACTGGCGGGCGATTAACATCTACAATCCATTCCTCGCGATGTGGGTCACCCTCACGCGAGGCGCGAAGTGGTACGAGGGCCGGCTGCACGCCGCGGAGGCGCTGAGCCGCGAGCAGGCGATCCGGTTTCTCACCCGCAACAACGCCTACCTGCTTTTCTGGGAAAAGGAGATCGGCTCGCTCGAGGCCGGCAAGCGGGCCGACTTCATCGTGGTCGACCGCGATCTGCTCACCTGCCCGGTCGATGACGTGAAGGATACACAGGTGCTGCAGACCTGGGTGGAGGGCCAGCCGGTTTATCGCATTGCCGCGCCGCGATGAGAACCAATTCGCAATCGCCTTCCCCGATTTCACCATGCCACGCCTCGATCCAATCGTGAGTCTGCTGCCCCGTGGTTCGTTCGCGCTGTTCGCGCTTTGGTCGGCGGCCGCGGCTTGGGCCGAGGCCGCGCGGCCCAACATTCTGTTGATCCTGTCCGATGATCACAGTGCGCCGCACCTCGGCTGTTATGGCGACCCGGACGCGCGCACGCCGAATCTCGACGCGTTCGCGGCGGAGGGCATGCGTTTCAACCGCGCCTACACCACCGCGCCGCAATGCGCCCCGTCGCGGGCGTCGATCTACACCGGACGTTCGCCGATCGCGATCGGCTCATCGCGCTTTCCGCTGCCGCCGCGCCGCGAGCACGTCTTCTTCACCGATGTGCTGCGGCAGCACGGCTACTGGGTGGGGCTCGACGGACGGCACCACCACCTCGCCGGCCGGCGGTTGGGCGAGCCGGCGGAGGAGGAGGGCCTGAAGGCGGCGGGCTTGAAGTATCTCGAGGTGCGTTTCGACCATGTCGACATCCACGGCACCGGCAGCGATCCGTCGAAGTCGTTCAACGCGGTCCTCGATCGCATCCCGAAGGAGAAGCCGTTCTTCCTCTACTTCGGCTTCAATCAGCCGCACCGGCGCTACCGGAGCCAGGCTGACGACAAGGTGACGATGTTCGATCCGGCGCGGCTCCGGCTGCCGCCGGACTATCCCGATCTACCCGAGGTGCGCGAGGACTTTGCGAACTTCTTCTACACTGTGAGCATCCTCGACCGCGGCTTCGGCGGGATCATGAAGGTGCTGCAGGAGCGCGGCCTCGCCGGGAACACGATTGTGGCTTTCATGGGCGACAACGGCGAGTCGTTGCTGCGCGGCAAGGGCACGCTCTACGAGCGGGGCTGTCATGTGCCGCTGCTCGTGCGTTGGCCGGGGGTGGTCAAGCCGGGGGCGGTGTCGGACGTGCTGGTGAGCGGCGAAGACCTGGCGGGCACTTTCCTGGAGGCCGCGGGCCTGCAGGTGCCGCGCGAGATGACGGGCGTCAGTTTCCTGCCGGCGCTCCAGGGGAAATCGTATGCGGGACGCGAATACGTCTTCACCGAACGCAGTTGGCATTGGGGACCGATCACGCGGACCGACGGGCTCGACTTGTCGCGGGCGATCGCGTCGCAGCGTTATCGGCTGATTTTTCACGCCCTGCCGGATCGGGCGTACACCCCCGTTGACCTGGTCAACGACAAAGCCTGGCACGCCATCGCGCAGGCCAACGCGGCGGGGAAACTCTCGGCGCTGCACCGGCGTTTGTTGTTCCAGGTGCCGCGGCCGACGATCGAGCTCTTCGATTTGCAGGCGGATCCGTATGAGCTCGAAAATCTCGCGGGCCGGCCGGACCTGAAGGATATCGAGACCAAGCTCCGGCGTGAACTGGGCATATGGATGGTCCGCGAAGGCGATTACCTGCCGATTCCGTCGCTCACGTATCCCCGGGACGACTCGGGCGGGGAAAAGCGCTGATCGTGTGCCGCCAGTTGCGCCTGAACGTTTCTCCCTACCCATGAAAAGAATCGCTCTCCTCTTCTGCCTCCTCACGACCGCCGCGGCGTCGGCCGCGCCCGTGACCCCGCGGCTGCGCGCGGGCGCCGCGACCAGCAACATCACTCCGCCGCTCGGTACGCTACGTGTGGGAGGCTTTGCGCCGTTTCCGACCGAGCATGTGCACGATGAGCTGCACGCCCGCTGCCTCGTGCTCGACGACGGGCAGACGAAGCTCGCGCTCGTCGTGTGCGATTTGCTCGGGTTGCACCGGAGTGTCAGCATCGAGGCGCGGCGGCTCATTCGAGAGGCGACCGGCATCCCGCCGGAAAACGTCATGATTTCGGCCACGCACACCCACTCGGCGGGCAACGCGCTGGGCAACACCCGGTATGGGAACGAGCAAAAGCTCGATGACTACCAGCTATTCCTCGCCCGCCGGATCGCCGATGGTGTGCGCCGGGCGATGAACCTGCTGCGGCCGGCGGAAGTGGCGTTCGGGGCGATGGACGTGCCCGACCACCTGCTCAATCGCCGGTGGTTCGTGCGCGAGGGCAAGGAAGTGCGGAATCCGTTTGGAAAACTGGAACGCGTGGCGAAGACGGGCGCTCCCGGCAAGGACTTCACCGAGGCCGCCGGGCCGGTCGATCCCGCCGTTTCGTTCGTCGCTCTCCGCGAGCCATCCGGCCGCCCGATTTCCGTCTACGCCGCGTACTCGCTGCACTACGCGGGCGACTCGGGTCCGGCCCACATTTCCGCCGATTACTTCGGGATGTTTTGCGAGGCGCTCAAACGGCGGCAGAGCGCGCCGGAGGACGATCCGCCTTTTGTTGCGCTGATGGCGAATGCCACGAGCGGCGACGTCGGGCTCAACCAGGCCAAGTACCCCAAGAAGGGCAACTATGAGCGTTCGCGGATTGTGGCGAACGATCTGGCGGAAAAAGTGCACGGTGCGCTCGCTCGCGTGACCTGGAAGGATCACGCCGAGCTTGGGGCCCGGTTTCGGGAGCCGGGCATCGCCTGGCGCCCGATCGAACCGGAATTGCTGGAGTGGGCAAAGGAGGTCGAGGCGCGTGCCCCGCGGCTTGCGAGTGGCAACATCCCGATCGCCGCGAAATGGGCGACGACACCGGACTGGGTGACGCGGCTCAGCTACGCGGGTCGCGTGCAGTTGCTGGCAAGACATACTGAGCCGGCCCGGGTGCCGCTGCAGGTGCTGCGCATCGGCGAGATCTGCATCGCCAGCACGCCCTGCGAGACGTACGCCGAGATCGGGCTCGAGTTCAAGGCCCGCAGCCCCTTCGCGCCGTCGTTCATGGTCGAGCTGAATCACGCGATGATCGGCTACCTGCCGACGCCACGGCAGTTCGAGTTCGGCGAGTACTCGACCTGGCCGGGCACGAACGTTTTGGAACGCGACGCGTCCGTGAAGATGCTCGACGCCCTCGTCGAAATGGCGTCCGAACTGAAGCGCGATGCAAGACACGCGGGGGCGCCGACCAAGTAAATATCCTCGGGGCAAGCCCCGAGGCATTCGCCAAAACATTACGATTTCCGTGACGAGTCCCCGATCAATCTCCTGTGCCTTGGGGTGGGCCGGGCGCTCCGCGCGCGGCTGGGT
>JACQWL010000612.1 GCA_016209255.1 Verrucomicrobiota bacterium | reverse complement strand
GCGCGCTCCGATCCGGCCAATCACGCAATCGGGCCGCGTCTCGTCTCGGTACTCGCGCAGCGCAATTTCGCCGAACCGATTGGTGAACCGCTGGTGCTGCCGACCGCCGCAACCACTGTTCGCTACACCAGCGATGGTCGGCACGCCGTCACTCGTTCGCCCACCGCGCTGCAATATTGGGATCTCAGCAGCGGGCGGCAAATCCAGCGCTTGGATGTGAACCCGGCATTCGCCCACGACTTGAGCCCGGACGCGCCCCTTATTGCTCTCGGATATCGGGACGGCACCGTCAACGTTTGGGATTACGCAACCGGCCGCCAGGTCTTCGAGCCACTGCGGCATGACGAGAGGATTTCAAACAGCGGCGTGAGATTCTCACCCGATGGCCGCTGGCTGGCGACAGTCTCAGCCGACCGCACCGCGAAGATATGGGACGCATCCACGGGCGCCTTGAAGACCGTCCTCCAGCACGATGCGGCGGTCTTGAGCGTCGGATTCAGCCCGGACAGCGCGCGTGTGGCCACCATATCGGCCCGATCGTGGCGGATTTGGCGCGTGCCCGGCGGAGAGGCAGTGCTTCCGCCTAAACCCCATTCGTTTTCGAGGGTGAGCGTGAGAGCCATCACTTTCAGCCCGGACGGCACACTCCTAGCCATCAACGGCACCGGAGGAGCGGAGTTTCGTGATGCCGCGACCGGCACGCCCGTGGGTGCGCGGATGGTTCACCAAGGTCTTTCCAACCAGGCCGCATTCTCCAACGACGGAAAGATGTTTGCGACCACTTCGACCAATGCTCTCGCTCGTCTGTGGGAAGTGCCCTCAGGCCGGCTGCTATTTACGCTGCCTCACGACGGTGGCACCGTTGTCGCGCAGTTCACCCCCGACGACCGCTACCTTTTCGTTTGCAGCGACGATGGCACGGCACGGGTTTGGAACGTCAAGACCGGCCGCCAGGCCATCGAACCGGTGCGCATTGGAGACGTGGTTGCGGGAGATCTCAGCCCCAACGGCACGGAATTCATGACAGCCAGTCGTGATGGCGTGGTGCGCCGCTGGCGCCTGGCACTGTCTGCCGCCAAACCATTGGAGTTTCCGGCCGACAAGGACCGGCTTGCTTTCGTGCGCAGCCAAAGCGGGGCGGCGACCGCATGGGCGATCTACTCCGACCGGATGCAGCAAATCGATCTGCTCAGCGGGCGTCCGATTGAGTCAGTGCGAATTTTCCCGACAAGAATCTCGGCGGTGCGCCTCGCTCCCAATCAGCAGCGCCTGTTGGTCTGGACGGCCGACGGGGCGTCGGAAACCTGGGAATTTCAGAAAAACCAATTCACACGGGTGCCCTTGGAGCGGTGGCCCGCGTCCGGGATCAACTGGAGATTCAGCGTCGACTCGACCCGGCTGGCCGTGACCTCCAGCGATGGGGTCCGTGTGTGGAACGCTGACACGGGAGTTCTCATGGCCGGGCCGTTTGCCGGCGCCAGCATCAGCGACCTCACCAACGATCCCTTTTCTCCCGACGGACGGAAGCTGGTCGCGGTCGACGACATCCGGGTGATTATCTTCGACCTCGCCTCGGGCCAGCCGGTGGGCGAGCCGCTGCGTCACGCGAGTGGCGCCCGATCCCCCGTGTTCAGCCCCGATGGCCGCCTCGTGGCCACCGTCAGCAGCGGCGGCATCGCTCAGCTCTGGGATGCGCATACCACACGGCCGCACGGACCTCCCCTCATGCATCGGAACACCATCATGCGTGGCGTGCGTTTCACGCGGGATGGACAACGCGTGCTGACATGGAATCGAATGGCGGTCTGTGTCTGGGACGTCGCGACCGGCCGCCAGCTCGTCGACCCAATCCCGGCGGGATTAGATTTGATTGACGCGGTTTTCAGCGAAGACGGTTCGCGCATCGCCACATTGGCTGGCGTCGGCAACGTCGTGCGGCTTTGGGATAGCAAGTCGGGTCAATTGCTGTCCGAGCCCGCCGTGGCGGCCGGCGACTTTGTCAGTCAGCCGACCTTCCATTTGGCCGGCCGGTTTCTGGCCACGGGGATTGTTGGAGCAGGCCGTGCTGCCCAAGTGATGGCGTTGCCGCCGCCCACGCCCGGCGAACCTGTGCCTGAATGGCTCCTGCGATTGGCGACCGCTCTCGCCGGAGCCGAAATCGATCCAAGCGGCGCGCTGCGCGAACGCGCGTCCGACGCCAAGACGCTGGACGCCATCCGGCGCGAACTCGCCTCGCTACGCGCCGATGCGCCCTACGTCGAATGGGGCCGCTGGATGTTCGCCGATCGCGCCACGCGACCCCTCGCACCGGGTTTCAAGATTACGGCCGCCGAGGCGGAAAAACTCGCCGCGACCGCTCCGTCGACCGCGTCGGTGACCGAAGAACGATGAGCGGCGCGCTTCGCGCAAACACTCAACTTTCAACGCTAAACTCTTAACGCTCAATGGCCCTCAGAAAGGAATCCCCGGACGACGCTCCAGGGCATTTGCGTCAAGCAAACCATGTAGCCGGGGTCGCCGACCCCGGTGAAGCGCACAACGCTGGTCCCAACGTCGATCCCGTCAAACCGGCCTCAACGAGGCCGGCTACACCGAAGCCGAAGCAAACGTCGCGGCATCGGACCCAATGAGAATGAAAAATCATGCTGCGTATCCGAAAACTTGAGCGTTCAGCGTTAAACGTTGAGCGTTGAGCGTTTCATCTCGATGAACACCTCGGAATTTTCGGCGACGCCAGTAGGTTCCTTTCCCACCACCCACTGGTCCGTCGTGATCAACGCCGGCGCCGGCTCGGAGTCGCAGGTGCGCGCCGCGCTCGAAACGCTCTGCCGGCAGTACTGGTACCCACTCTACACCTTCGTGCGGCGGCACGGGCGTTCGCATCACGAGGCGGAGGATTGCACGCAGGAATTCCTCGCCCGGCTGTTTGCCACCGACGGGCTGGCGCGCGCCCGGCCGGAACGGGGCCATTTTCGCGGCTTTCTGCTCACCGCGCTGCGCAACGACCTCACCAAGGATTGGCAGCGCGCGCAGGCGGAAAAACGCGGCGGCGGGCAGGCCCTGCTCCCGCTGGACTTCGACGCGGCCGGCGAGCGCTTTGCCCGCGAACCCGCGGACTCCGGCCTCACGCCGGAGCAGGCGTTCGACCGCTCCTGGGCGGCCGAGCTCATCGAAGGCACCGTGGCCGGGCTGCGGGCCGAGTATGAAAAGAGCGGCCGCGGCGCGCTGTTCGCCGCCCTGGCTCCGTTGGTCTGGGGCAACGCGCCGTCGGAATCGCTGGCGGCGCCCGCGGCGGGACTCGGCATGAACGTGCACGCGTTCACCGTCGCGCTGCAACGGCTGCGCCGCCGGCTGGGCGATCGGCTGCGCGCCCGCGTGGCCGAGACGGTCGCGGACAGCGCCGACATCGATGCCGAGCTGCGCCATCTCATCGCCGCCGTCGTCGGAGGAACCGCCGGGAGGTGATGCGCGCGGCGTTGACTTGGCACGTGTCTGCCACCAGTGTCTGACACGATGAAAACCATTCCGTTGCGGCAGCTCGTACGCGAGCCAATCAAGGTGAAGCACTGGACGCGCGGCGGACAGACCGTCCGCGTGACCGATGATGGCGAGCCGCTCTGGTTGATTCAGCGAGATCCGGAAGAACCCGGCCACGAGGCCCGCAAGGAAGCGGTCGAGCGCGAACTGGGTGAGCTTTTGCGCCAGCCGAAATCACCCGTGAGCCTTTCGCAGCTGATCCAGGATTCGCGCCGGTGAGGGCCTATGCCGACAGCAGCTTCCTGGTGAAGCTGATTGCCCGTGAGCCCGGCACCGAGGCCGCCGTCGCCCAATACCGGCGGCTGGAACTGCCCCGGTTGTATTTTCTGCCGCTGCACGCGCTGGAGGTCGAGAACGCCGTCCGCCAGCGCGCATTTCATCAGCGGCGGGCGTCGCCGTCAGGGCAGCGCGCCCAGATCGCGCGGGGAAAAACGGCGGCCTTGGCGCGCTTGGAACGGATGCTCGAACGGGGCGCGTTCTTGGCCGTGGCAGCCGATTGGGATGACGCGACCCGGCGCGCCCGCGCTTTGTCGGAACGTCATACGGAGCGCACCGGCGCGCGGGCCTTTGATCTGCTCCACGTCGCCTTCGCCCTCGAACTCGAATGTGAAGCGTTCCTGACCGGCGACGAGCGCCAGGGCGTGGTGGCGAAGGCTGAGAGCCTGGAGGTGATTTTGGTTTCCGAGCCGGATTGAAACCCGCCGCGCACCTGCTCCAAAAACCCTTGCCGGACGAAAAGATCGACGCCGTGCTGCGCCATCTCATCGCTGCCTTCGTCCGCGGAAACGCGCCGGCGGAAATCCTCAGGCCTTGAGCAGCCTGAGAATCTCCGCCTGCGGCTCGGCATAGTTGTCGGCAATCCAGGCGACGGCTTCTTCCCGGGTCGGCCGATTCCGGATGCTTTTGCCGCCGCCGGCCGCGCAGCGAAAGTTGAGTTCCGGCGCGATCCGCTGTCGCAGGGCCTTCAAGACGCTCATGCCCCTTGGCTGAGCCCTGCCGGGCAGGAGGTCGAGCGCGATTTGGC
>JACQWL010000611.1 GCA_016209255.1 Verrucomicrobiota bacterium | reverse complement strand
TTGCGCGGAATTCCGCGCAATTCACCGGACGCCACACGTGGACGGCGATCGATCGGCCGGACCGGCACCCGCCCGATTTTGAGCCGCGGGTCAATTTCGCCGCTGGCGGCGAAATCTCGTCGGCGCGCGAATTCCAGTTTCTGGTCAGGCTGGAAATGCCGCCGATTACAGCCGTGAGGTTTTTGGAGCCGCGACGCCCCTGTCGCGGTTTCAACCCACGCGACGCGGGCGTCGCGTCCCCAGGGTCCAGAAAATGAGGTGCGTTCCACGAACTGCAGCTCGCGCAGATTAGGTGTCGCCCGCTGCCGGTTTTCCATTTCATCTCATTGCCCTCGTCCCGGTCACGCCGGGCCGCAGAGCCCAAAACCTTCCATGTCCGCACCACGCCGTCACACCGCCCCGGTCCCCGCTCCGATCACCCGCCGCGCCGCGCTCAAACGCGGCCTCGCCGGGATCTTTGCCTACGCCGTCGCGCCCAACCTTTTCCCGTCCTCGCTTTTCGGCCGCAACGCCCCGAGCAACGTCCTGAGCGTCGGGCTCGTCGGCAATGGCCTGATCTGCAGCTCCCACACCGGCACGCTCCTCGGCCGCGACGACTGCCGCATCGTCGCCACCTGCGACGTCTGGCGCAGCAAGGCCGAGCGGATGCGCGACCGGATTGAGAAATCCTACGGCAGCAAGCGAGCGGGCGGCACGTACCGCGGCGTCGACCTCTACGCGCGTTACGAGGAACTCGTCGCCCGTGACGACATCGATGTCGTCTTCGTCTGCACGCCCGATCACTGGCACGCCGCCGTCGCGCGCGCCGCCATGCTTGCGGGCAAGGACGTCTACTGCGAAAAACCGCTCACGCTGACCGTCCGCGAGGGCCGGGTGCTCGTCGACACCGCGCGCCAGCACGGCCGGATTCTCCAGACCGGCACGCAGCAGCGCTCCAACGCCTCCTTCCGCAAAGCCGCCGAATTCATCCGCAACGGTCTCATCGGCGACCTCAAGCACATCCGCACGCGTCTCGGCAAATTCCCGCCGGCCCTGCCCCTCCCCGAGCAACCCGTGCCCGCCGATCTGGATTACGATCGGTGGCTCGGCCCGACCCCGTGGCGGCCCTTCAACGAGAAACGCATCCTCGGCAACTACAGCGGCGGCTGGCGCTGCTACACCGAATACGGCGGCCGCAAAAACGGCGACTGGGGCGCGCACCATTTCGACATCATCCAGTGGGCGCTCGGCATGGACGATTCGGGTCCGGTCGAGTTCATTCCCAAGGGCTGGCAAGGCACGCCGTATCAGACGCACGTCTACGCCACCGGCGTCCGCGTCGAGCGCGTCGACGAGGGCCTCAAGTCGATGATCGAGTTCACCGGCGCCAAGGGCATGGTGGGCGTCTCGCGCAACGATTTGCTCGAAACCGATCCGCCCTCCCTCGCGAAACGCGCGCTGCGCGGCGAGGAAATCCACCTCTACGCGAGTGACGATCACCACAGCGATTTCTTCTCCTGTGTGCGAACCCGCCAGCGACCGATCGCCGACGTCGAGATCGGCCATCGCAACGCGACCGTCTGCCACCTCAGCGGCATTGCCGAAAAGCTCGCCCGCCCCATCCGCTGGGATCCGGCCCGGGAGGAAATCGTCGGCGATCCCGTCGCGGCCCGCCTGCTCGACCGTCCGCGCCGCGCCCTCTACGGGCTCCTTTGAACGCAGCCTCGAAATACCGCTCCTCCGGAAATCTCGCAACACGGCCCGTGGCCGCAACCATAGAATCCCTCGTGCCCATGCTCGTAATCGTGCTCGTAATCGCAGTGGTCGAGCACGAGCAAGAGCACGATTACGAGCACGAATAAACCATGCGCTCAAATTCCTTTCTCTTGTTCCTCCTCGCTGCCGCCGCCCCCATCGCCCTGTTCTCCCCGGGCTGCATCACGGCGCCGCCGTCTCCCGCGGACGCACCGGCGCCAATGTCTGCCGCCGGACCGCTGCACACCCTCGATTACGCCGGCAACCAGCAGGCGGTCGAGTCGCTCGACCGTGACATCGCCGCCGCCGGCACCGATGCGGGGAAACTCGCCGCCCTCGAGTCCCGGCTCGTCGGCGCGCTCCGTCGGGCTGACGCCACCCCGGCCGCCCGCCAGGCAGTCTGTCAGCGGCTCGGCGCGCTCCTCGCGGTCGCGCCCGCGCGCCCCGTTGACGCCGCCACGCTCGCCGCGATCACGCCGATGCTGGCCAGCGACCGCGAGGTCGATTTCGCGCGTCTCGCGCTGGAGCCCGTGCCCGGCGCCGCGATCGACAGCGCGTTTGTCGCCGCGCTCGCCAACGCCACCGGCCGGACGCGCGTCGCCCTCGTTCAATCGATCGGCAACCGTCGCATCGCCGCCGCTGTGCCCGCGCTCGGCGGATTACTCAACCAAGTTGATGCAGCCACCGCGGCCGCCGCCGCCACGGCCCTCGGCCAGGTCGGCGACAGCGCCGCGCTCACCGCGCTCCGCGCCGCTCCGAACGCCACCGCCGCCGCGGTCGTCGAGGCCAAGCTCGCCACGGCCCGCCGGCTGTCCGCCACCGATGCCGCGGCGCTGTACCGTGAGTTGCAGACCGATTCGCGCCTGCTCGATCACCAGCGCGCGACCGCCCTCCGCGGGCTGATCGACGTCGAGCCCGCGTCCGCCACGGGCCGGATCGCCGAAGCACTCGCCGGGGCCGACTGGGCCCAGAAGCAGGCGGCGATTGAAGCCATCTTCACGCATCCCGCGCCCGGCCTCGTCGGCTCGCTGGCCGCGAAACTGCCGGAGTGGGACATCCCCACTCAGACGGCGGTCCTCACTGCCTTCGGTCGCCGCCGCGAGACCGTCGCGATCCCCGCGCTCGTGGCGGCGACGAAGCACACCGAAGCCACCGTCCGCGCCGCCGCCATCACCGCCCTCGGCCACGTGCCCGGCAATCGGGAACTGGTGGCGTTGCTGGGCGGCCTCGCCGCCGCCGACGACACCGACGACGCGAAACTCGCCCGCCAGAGTCTCGCCCGCCTCGACGGCCCCGGCGTTTCCGACGCCGTGCTCGCGGGAGCCGGAAGTGCAGCGGCCGGCTTTCGCGTTGTGTTCTTCGAGCAACTCGGGCTGCGCAACATGACCGAAGGCATCCCGTTGCTCGTGCAAGGCCGCCTGGATCCCTTCACCGCCGTTCGCGCGGCCGCGGTCGGCGCGCTGGGTGAAATCGCCCCCGCCTCCGAGCAACGGACCGTCCTTGACTGGGCGGTCGGCGCGACCGACAGCAACGAGCAATCACGCGCGTTGCGCGCCCTGGTGAACGTCACCCTGCGCAACCCGAACACCGCCGATCGCGCCCGCCCCGTGTTTGCCGCGATCGAGCAGGCCCCGCCCGCGGTTTGCGTCCGCCTGCTCCCCGCGTTGTCACGGTTTGAGGACGCCGCCAGCGCCGAATGCGCCGCACGGCTTGCACTCCGCAACGACGCCGCCGTCGCCGATGCCGCCGCCGCAACGCTCGCCCGTTGGACCGACCGCACGGCCCTCGTGCCGCTCGCCTCCGTCGCGGAGAAATCCCCGGTTGCCTCCACCCGAGCCACCGCCGTTCAAGGCGCCTTGCGCTACCTCGAGCGCAATCGCGAGCCGTGGTCAGCCGAACTCACCACGGTCTTTGCCAAGCTGTTCGCCGCCACGCGCGACAACGATGTTCGCCAGCGCCTCGCGCTCGTGCTGCATCGCGGCAACGACGCCGCCGCGCTCGCGCTGGCCAAGTCGCTCCAGGCCGATGCCGCGCTCGCCGACGTCGCCCGTGACGCCGCGCAGGCGATCAGCGCCAACCTGGCCGGCCCGCCCGCGATGCGCGCCTCCGGCGGCAGCCGCCAGCTCCGGAATGTCTTCGACGGCAACACCGGCTCCCGGTGGAGCGTGCCCACGAACGGCGCGGAGTGGCTGGAAATCGATTTCAAACTCCCGCGCCCGGTGCACCGGCTGTCGCTCGACCAGGCGGGCAGGACGGAGGAGTTTCCCGAGCACTACGAAGTCTTTGTGACCGACAATCCGAAGGAGCCGGGCGGCGTCCGCGCCTCCGGTGCCGGCCAGCGCAACAAGACGGTGATTGCGCTGCCCGATGGCACCCGCGGCCGTTACGTCATCATCCGGAACACCGCCGCGCGGGATGACTCAGCCTGGACGATCAGCGAACTGCTGGTCGATTGACCGACGCCGGGCGCAATGGAGACCGCACTGCATCACCAGCAAGGACGGCGGTGCGTCAGTGCGCGGATCTCATCCCGGCGTTGGACGGCGCTTCAGCCGCGACACTCACCGGGGATTTGCGTTCGGCGGCGGCGCGCTTGGTGGCCTCCAACTGCGCGATCAACGCCTCCAAGTCGGGCCGCGGCGCAAGCCGGATGCCGCTGACCCGGCCGTTGGTGAACCGGACGATCATCGCATTGAAGCCGCGCACGGCGTCCGCCCGGACGTTCGACTCGCATTCCCAATACACCCAGAGATCGGGCGACAGCCGGTAATTGGGCTGACCGAGATGCTTTGCGACCTCGGCATGCGTCCGACCCCGCGCGGCGAAAGACACCACGCTGTCCAACGGGATCAGTTCATTCCCCTCGGGCGGCGGCGGAACGGGCACGCCGGCCGCGCAGGCCATGCCCGCCCCGGCCACGCATAACGCGAGAATAGCGCAGGCAACCACCTCATTCGAAACATGCCGGGCCACAACCATCGGACGAAGTATCGCACGGCAGGCGGCGGGCCGCTGCGCGCAGATTGGCGAAGGCCGTGCAGATCTTGCAGCGCAGGAGCGGTGCACGAAAGTGGGATATCGCCGGGCGTGAGATTTCGCGCGAACTCGCGTCTCGTGCTGCCGCTGCCCTTCCCCCGCACCCAATGGCCCGGCGCTTTTCCTTCATTATTTCCTTCCTCTTCGCAGCCACGCTCGTCGTGGCCGCGCCGCCGCCCGGCCAGGTGTTGGTCGAGGTCTGTGAGGATGGCATCCCGAAAAACGGCGCCTGGCCGGAGCGGGCGACGGCGACCGAGACCTATCTGGAAGACCTTTTCGGTCTCTTCGAGCTGCCGCAGAAATATGTTTCCACCGGTGTCCGTGGCGATCGCGCGTTTCCCGCCCTCGTGCGCGCGACCGCGCATGTCACGCTGCCCGCGGGCCGGCATCGCCTGCTCCTGCGCTCGCGTGGCGCCGCCCGGCTGCTGATCGACGGCAAGAAGCTCTTGGAAACACCCTTCGACCAGCCGCGGCAGTTTGCCGTCGGCAACGCCGGCGAACTGCCCGTCGAGGAGCAGGACACGTTTCTGGACCTCGGGCCGGGCTATCGCTTCGCGCCTCCGGGCAACCGCGAGGCGTGGGGCGAATTTGAATTCTCCGCCGGCGCCGGCGTCGACGTTGTGCTTGAAACGCGGCTGGGCGGCATCGAGCCGAAGAGCAAGAAGCCGTTCCGCCCCGAGCTGGGCGAAACTGTCGTCGCCGTCTCGCTCGAAGGCACGCGCGAATGGCGGGTGCTCTCGCCCGGCAGCCGGCAGCTCCGCTACACCGACGCCGATTGGGCCGCGTATGAAGCGGAACGCCGCACCCGGCTCGACGCGATGAACACCGCCGCGCGCGCCGCCCGCCGCGCCGAAAACGCCGCGTACTGGGATCGGCGCCGCGAAGCCGCGCGCGCGTGGCTGGCACGCACAGCCGAGGTCGCCGTGCCGGCGCTGCCGAAGGGTTTTCCCGGGCACAACGCCATCGATCGGTTTCTCGCCGCACGGATCGCGCAGGTCTCGGCCGACTACGAGCCGATCAAGCAGAGGGGCGGCGTGGATTTCTTTCGCGAGATCAGGCCGATCCTCGAGGCGAAGTGCTTTAACTGCCACCAGGGCGGCAAAGTAAAAGGCGGCCTCCGCCTCGACCAGCGCGCCTCGGCGTTGCACGGCGGCGAAAACGACGGCCCGGCAGTCGTCCCTGGCCAACCCGGCAGGAGCGCGCTCTTCCAGCGGATCACGAGCGAGGATCCCGAGGAGGTCATGCCCGCGAAAGGCGACCCGCTCTCGGCGGCCGAACGCGCGCTTGTCCGACGCTGGATCGAGGAAGGCGCGGCCTGGCCGGACTTTCCCGCCGGCAGCTTCACCCTCACGGCGCTCAGCGATGACCTCACGTTTCTGCGCCGCGTCATGCTCGACACGGTGGGACTCACGCCCGGCGAGGCGGAGATCGCCGCGTTTCTCGCCGATCGCCCGGCCGACCGCCGCACGCGCCTCATCGACCGCCTGCTCGCCGATCCGCGCGGGGCCGACCACGGCATGGGCTACTGGCTCGATGTCCTCGCGGAGAACCCGAATCTCATCAACCCCACGCTGAACAACACCGGGCCGTTTCGCTGGTGGCTTTACGAATCGCTCCTCGACAACAAGCCGCTCGACCTCTTCGTGACCGAATTGATCCGGCTCGAGGGCAGCGAGCGCTTCGGCGGCCCGGCCGGATTCGGCGTCGCGACCCAGAACGACGTGCCGCTGGCCGCGAAAGGCATCATCCTCAGCTCGGCGTTTCTCGGCGTCGAAATGAAATGCGCACGCTGTCACGACGCGCCCACGCACACCGCCAAGCAGAAGGAGCTCTTTCAGCTCGCCGCGATGCTGCAGACGAAGCCGCTCAAGGTGCCCGCGACGAGCAGCGTGCCCCTCGATCACCTCCGGCTCGGTGGACGCGAACCGCTCATCGAGGTCACGCTCCCGCCGGGCACGACCGTCGCCCCCGCGTGGCCGTTTGCCCGGTTCTGCGACGAGCAGACCGTCGCCTCGATCGCCGAGCGGCCCGACGATTCACGGGATCGGCTCGCGGCGCTAATCACCGCCCCGCAAAACGAGCGTTTCGCCCAGGTCATGGTGAACCGGGTCTGGGAGCGGTTCATGGGGCGCGGGCTGGTCGAAACGGTGGGCGACTGGGAAAAATCGACGCCGACCCACCCGGAGTTGCTGCACTGGCTCGCCCGCGAGTTCGTCCGCTCCGGCTACGACCAGAAGGCCATCGCGCGGCTCATCCTCACCTCCCACGCCTACCAGCGCTCCGCCGATCCCCAACTCATCGCCACCGGCCCGCTCTTCACCGCGCCCGCGCCGCGCCGCATCTCGGCCGAGCAGCTCGTTGACTCGCTCTTCGCCGCCACCGGCAAACCCTTCGCCCTCGAAGCGGTGAACCTCGACGTCGACAGCGTCCGCACGATCGACAACGCGCTCGATCTGGGGCGGGCGCGCCGCGCGTGGATGCTGGCCTCGACCTCCAACGAACGCGATCGCCCGAGCCTCACGCTGCCGCGGATCCAGGCGGTGGCCGAAGTGCTGGAGGTCTTCGGCTGGCGCGGCGCGCGGCCCGACCCGGCGCCCGGCGTGCGAGAGGTGGCGGCCAATGTGCTGCAGCCGGCATTGCTCTCGAACGGCACGATGATGATCTGGCTGACCCGGCTCAGTGACGACCACGGGCTCACGGAATTTGCGCTCGAGGATCAGCCGATCGAACGATTTGTCGACCGGCTGTTCGTGCGGTTGCTCACGCGGCATCCGTCGGCGCAGGAAAAACAGATCTACACCGACACCCTCCGCCCGGGATACGCCGCACGCATCGTCGCTGCCCCCGCTGCCGGCGCGGCTGTGCCGCCCGCGCGCCGAAGATTCGTCGCGTGGTCGAACCACATGAAGAGTGCCGCGAACACGCTGCGGCTCGAAGAAGAGGCCGCCGCCCGCCGCGGCGATCCGCCGACGGCGCGGCTCGCGGCCGACTGGCGCCGGCGGTTCGAAGACGTGGTGTGGGCGCTGCTCAACGCGCCCGAGTGGACGCATCTGTTATGAAAACCAGTTCAGCCCCGGATTACCCGAAGAGCGCGGATGGCATTCCACCCGGCCGCAGCCTTGTCCGTGTGCAGCCGTGCACTCCGCGGTAAAACCGTCCTGCCCCCGTCCCCCATGAACCGCCGTGATTTCCTCGCCCACACCGCCACGCTCGCCGCCATGACTGCACTGCCGCGGGCATTCGGAAACCCCGCGCCTCTCGCCGTGCCGCCCCGCGGCCGGGCCGAGCAGTGCATTTTCATCTGGCTCGGCGGCGGCATGTCGCAGATCGACACGTTCGATCCGAAGAAGCGCGGCAACTCGAAAGCGAAACCCAGCCTGCCCGGCACCGATTACGAATTGATCGACACCGCCGTGCCCGGCGTCCGCTACACGGAGCACCTCGCGCAGACGGCGCGGCTCGCGGAACACGTGACCGCCGTGCGCACGGTCAATCACCGGCTCGGAATCGAGCACGCGCTCGCGACCAACTTCGTCCACACGGGCCGGCCGGTGAGCGGCAGCACCGTTTACCCCTCGATCGGCTCGGTGATCGCGCACCAGCGCGGCGCGCGGCATGAAAACGTGCCGGCTTACATGTTGATCGGTTATCCGAACGTCAGTCGCGGCCCCGGCTTCCTCGGGGCGAAACACGGCTACATCTACCTGGTCGACACGGAGTCGGGCCCCGCCGGGTTCACTCCGCCCGAGGGTATCGATGCGGAGCGCGCGGCGGTCCGCCAGAAACTCCTCGCCCCGCTGCAAGGCCGCGCACCGCAGGGTTCCGCGCTCGGCGATTACGAGGACGCGCAACGCGAGGCCCTGCGGCTCGCGGGGCCGGAATTCATGCGCCACTTCAAGCTCGCGGAGGAATCCGCCGCGCTGCGCCAGCGTTACGGCGGCGAATTCGGCCAGCGCTGTCTGCTCGCGCGACGACTCGTGCAGGCCGGCGTGCGCTTCGTCGAGGTTTCACACAACCTGAATTTCATCAACGGCGCCGGCTGGGACACCCACAACGCCGGGCATCTCAACCAATACGCGCTCATCCGCGAGCTCGACACGGCGCTCGCCGCGCTCATCAGCGATCTCGAAACGAAAGGCCTGCTCGACAAAACGCTCATCGCGATCGGCACGGAGTTCGGCCGGCCGGGGCAATTCGACGCGGGCGGCGGCCGCGGGCACCAGTCGGCCGTGTTCTCGCTCGTGCTCGCCGGTGGCGGCCTGAAGCACCGCGGCGCCTATGGGGTCACCGACGATCTCTCCGGCAAGCCGATCGAACAGCCGGTTTCCGTGCCCGATTTCCACGCGACCATCTACGCCGCGCTCGGGATCGACCCGGCGAAGGAGCTCGTCAGCGCCTCGCGCCCCGTACCGATCACCGACGGCGGGAAGCCGATCGCGGCACTGTTTGCGTGATGACGGTGGAGCGGCTTGACTCCAAGCCGCGGGTTTGGCGACCGTGTGCATCCCCTGAAGCGCATGGCAGTCGATGCGCCCCACCTCCCATTCAGCACCGTGAAACTTTTCGCCCCGGCCTTCGCTTTCGCCGCCCTGCTCGCGTCCGGACCCAGGCCATGCGTTCGCGCGCAGCTGCTCACCAAAGCGATCGAGGTCCGCTCGCTCTCCGTCGCGCAGGCGCAGCAAGGGCTGGACGCGCAGCTCCGCGGGACGGTGATCTTCTTCGAACCGACCGCGGTTTTCGTGCAGGACGATACCTCGACAACGTTCTTCCGTCCCAAAGCGCTCGGCGCCCTCCGGCTCGGCGACGAGATCGAGGTGAAGGGCCGCACCCAGCCGGGATTGTTTCAGCCGGGAATCGGTCCCGCCGAGCATCGCATCCTCGGCCACGGCCCGCTGCCCGAGCCGATTTCCGCCAGCTACGATGATCTTGAGTCCGCCCGGTTTCACTACCAGCGCGTCGCGGTCGAGGGCGTGGTCCGCTCTCTCGCGCCGTTTGAAGAGGGCCGGAGCCTCCTCCGTCTCGCGCTCGGCTCACGGGTGATGGACGTGCGCATCGACGCACCGCCCGACCGCGAGCGCACGTTCGTCGACAGCCGCGTGCGGGTCCGCGGACTCGCCGCCGGCTTCATCAACGACCGCCGCCAGCTTGTCCAACCCTACGTGCGCGTGCAGGACTGGACTGAGATTGCCATTCTGGATACGGCGCTGGCGCCCGCGGCGGTGCCGCTCGTCTCGGCCGCCGGGCTGTTCGCGTTCCGGCTGTCGGGTCACGGTGAACGCCGGGTGCGCGTCGAAGGCGTGGTCACGGCGGCGTTCCCCCGGGGCGTGGCGTTCATCCGTCAGGGCCGGTCGGCGTTTGGCGTGAAACTGGGTGAGCCCGCGACCCTCCAGCCGGGTGACCGCGTCGAGCTGCTCGGTTTCCCGGCGATGGATCGGTTCAGCGCCTCGGTGGTCGATGCCGAGCTGCTGCGACGCGACCCCGGACCGCCACCCGCGCCGGTCGAAGTGGGCGAACCCGACGGCCTCATGGGCCTGCACGATGGGAATCTCGTCGCCGTCACCGCCATCTTGACGGATGCGTTCAGGACCGACGGCGGCATCGCGCTGGTGCTCCAGGGCAAGGCCCGGACCATCCAAGCGCGCATCCCCGATCTGCCGGTCGTGCCGGCCGTGGGTTCGCGGGTGCGCGTGACGGGCGCGTGCCTCGTGGAATCGAACGAGCTGACCACCGGCTTTTCGACCCGGCCGACGGTCGTAAGCCTGCGCGCTCGCAATGCGGAGGATGTCGCCGTGCTGCAGTCGCCGCCGTGGTGGACGGCCCGCCGGCTCGGTGCGGTCCTTGCCATGCTGGCGGGCGTGACGCTGCTGGCGGGGTTGTGGATCGCCGCGCTGCGCCGGCAGGTGAGCCGGCAGACCGCGGCGCTGCGCCGCCGCATCGAATCGGAGGCCACCCTCGAGGAACGCCAGCGGATCGCGCGGGAATTTCACGACACCCTCGAGCAGGAACTCGCCGGCGTGAGCCTGCGGCTCGACGCGCTCGCGACGCGCAGCCTCGACGAAAAAGGCCGCAGCTTGATCGCCGCGTCGCGCAACCTCGTGACACGGATCCAGACTGAAACGCGCGATCTGATTTCCGATCTGCGCGATCCGACCGAGACCGCGGGGGATCTGGCGACGGCGCTGGCCGCGGTCGCGGCGCGACAATCGGCCGACAGCGGCGTGGAGGTGCGCTTCGAACCCGCGGCAAACATTCCCCCGCTGGCCGCGGCGACCGTGCACGACCTGCGGATGATCGCGCGCGAGGCGGTGACCAACGCGATCAAACACGGCCGCGCCACGCACGTGACGATCGCACTCGAAACCCGCGCCACCCAGCTCGCGATGACCATCGTCGACAACGGCTGCGGCTTCGATGCCGCGACGGCCCTGCAGGGGAAGCGCGGACATTTCGGGTGCGCGGGCATCCGCGAACGGAGTCGAAAAATCGGCGCGCAAATCGCGTGGCGCAGCGTGCTGCAAAAGGGGGCGACGGTGGAGGTGGCGCTGCCACTCCGCGGCCACGAGCGCCCGCAGGCGGACGAAGCGGATGTTGCGGGCGGGGTGTCCTCACCCCGCATCGATGCCTCCGCGGTGTGAGGGCGCCCCCCGACCTTCAAGACGAGCTCGATGTCCGACGCCGCGCCCCTTCCCCTCACCGTCCTGATCGTCGACGACCACTTTGTCGTGCGCAGCGGGCTGGCGGCGTCGCTCGAGCTCGACGACACCATCAGGATTGTCGGCGAGGCCGAGCGCAGCGAAGAGGTGGTGGCGGCCTACCGGCAGCACCGCCCGCGCGTCGTGCTGCTCGATCTGCAGCTCCCGGGTCAGGGCGGCATCGCCGCGATGGCCGCGCTGCGCGCCCACGACGCGAACGCGCGCGTGCTGATCTTCTCCACCTTCGCACGGGACGACGAAATCCAGGCCGCGCTCGACGCCGGCGCGCTGGGCTTCCTGCAAAAATCCGCGTCGCGCGAGGAGCTGCTTGCGGCGCTGCGCAGCGTGGCGCAGGGCCGGCGCCATCTTTCGCCCGAGATCGCCCGCCGGCTCAACGCCCTGCGGCTCGGCCCCGCGATCACGCCACGCGAACGCGAGATCCTCGCGCTGATCGCGAGGGGTCGCGCGAACAAGGAGATCGCGGCGGTGCTCGATATTTCCGAGGACACAGTGAAACGGCACGTCAGCCACATCCTCGAAAAGCTCGATGTGAACGATCGCGCGCAGGCCACGGCGGAGGCGATCCGGCGGGGAATCGTGAAGATGGAGGGATGAGGCGCGAGTCATGCATCCCCCTATGTCCTTATGCGATGCGCGACCCGCGGGCCGCAGACCCATCCCACGCGCACGAAAGTGGGATACGTCCGGGCGTGCGTGCCCGACGTTTAATGGTTGCGCTGGTCTTCGTTCCCGGCGCTTCGGCGCCCCTTTCCCCACCCACAGCCCATGTCCCACTTGTCATTCCGTCTGCGCGTTTTTCGCGCGACGCGCCTCCGGCTTTCCGTCGGTGTCGCCTGCGCGTTGCTGCTCCTCCCCCCCGCCGCCTCCGCCGCCGCCCAAACTCCGGTCACCGGCACCATCACTGGTCGCATCCTGAATCCCGCCACCGGCGAATACGTGCGCAACGCCCAAGTGCGCATTGACGCCACCGGGCAGTCGGTCGCCTCCGAGGCCGGCGGTGCCTACCGGCTGTCCGAAGTCCGGGCCGGCGAGATTACGGTCACGGTCACCTACACGGGCTACACCACCGCGACCGCGACGCTCGTCCTCGCGCCCGGCACCGTGGTGACTCGCGACTTCGAACTCGTGAGCGCGATTCGAAAACCCGAATCCGGCGACGCTCCGCTCAAGCTCCACGAGTTTCTCGTTTCGAGCGATCGCGAGGGCAATGCCAAGGCGATCATGGAACAGCGGAACTCGATGAACATCACCAACAGCGTCGCGTCCGATGTGTTCGGCGATGTCGCCGAGGGCAACGTCGGCGAATTCCTCAAGCACATGCCGGGCGTCGAGCTCGACCTCGTGCAGGGCGAGATCCGCACGATCCGGCTGCGGGGCCTCGATTCCGAATACACGCAAGTCACCCTGGACGGCGTGTCGCTCGCCAGCGCCGACGCCAACGCGGGCGCCGCCGGCAATGCCCGCGCCTTCAGCTTCGAGCAGGTGTCGCTCAGCAGCATGGAGTCGATCGAGGTGTCGAAGACGATCAGCGCCGACGTCGACGCCAACGCCCCGGCGGGCACGATCAATTTGAAAACGAAGCGCGCCTTCGACCGCTCGGGCCGGCGGATCGCCGCCCAGGCCAATCTCACGGCGTTCTCCACCCGCTTCAATTTCGACGAGTCGTACGGGCCGGATGACCGCAAATCGCGCAAGCTCCACCCGGGCGGAATCTTCGACTACTCGGACGTGTTCTTCAACAAGCGCCTCGGCGTCAACCTGAACATCAGCGAGTCGATGGCCTACTCGGCCAACGCGCGCACGACGGTCACGTACAATTACACCCCGACCGCGGCGGACCCGCGGCCCGTGGTTCCGACCGCGCTGACCTTTCTCCACGCGCCCCGCACCAACCGCCGCTCGACGGTCAACCTCGGCGCCGATTTCAGGGCGACGCCGCACCTCGTCCTCTCGCTTGGCCTCCTCTACAACTACGCCGACCTGAACAACCCGCAGCGCGCCCTCACCTTCAACATGGGCGCCCGCAACACGGTCGGCGGCGCCGACCCGCTGCGCAGCTTCACGACCTCGGCCACCAACGCCAGCGTGGTGTCAAATCCCGCGGCCATCGTGAAGCTCGGCCAGACCCTCACCGTCCTGCCCCGCATCGAATACCGCATCGGCAATCTCACCCTTGACGGCAAGTTCGCCGGCTCCAATTCCATCAGTTGGTATGACCCGCGCGGCCGCCGCGGCTCGATGCGCGACGCGGGCGGGCCCACCCTCACCGGCCTCACCTACACCGCACAGCGCTCCTCGCTGCGCAGCGCGGACTGGAAAGTCGTGCAGACCGGCGGCCCCGACATGAACAATGGCGCCAACTTCACGAATCCCACCCTGACCATCGACGATGGCCGCTACGCGCTTACCGACGTCTACAGCGGCGACATCATCGGCACGCTCCGCACGACGCGGTTCCTGCCGATCGTCTGGAAGGCCGGCGTGAAGCGCCGCCAGGAGATCCGTGACTTCCGCCTCGATACCGAGTCGCTGCGCTACAACCTCAATGGCGCGGGCACGACGGGAGCCTGGGCCGGCTACAAGTCGCCCTTCGACTTCGACATGGGCGGCACCAACACCGATGCCAGCCTCAAGTCCATCTCGGGCGGTACCGTCTGGGTGCCCGACCTCGTGCGCATGGGAACGCTGTTCCGCGAGAACCAGAACAGCTTTACGCAATCGATCACCGCGGCGAATTTCTACAACGCCTTCATCGGCAATCGCCGCAGTTATGAGGAGAAGATCGACGCCGCATTTTTCATGGCCACCGCCAGCGTCGGCAATGCGATCATCCGCGCCGGACTGCGCCGCGAGGAGACCAGCACCGACTCGCTGGAGTTCAATCCCCGCTCTCCCGCCGAACTCGCCGCGGCGGGCGTCCCGGAAACCGCCGGACGCGCCACCACCATCCCCGGCCTCCAGTATCAGTTCTTCTCCAACCCCAAGGTTCACCGCACCGGCGGCTACGACAACATGTTTCCCAGCGCGTCGCTGAAATACAAAATCACCCAGAACTTCGACGCGCAGGTCGGCTTCAGTTCGACGATCCGCCGCCCGACGTTTCGCGACGTCGCCGGCGTCTGGGTGATCAATGACGACGCGCTGACGGTCAACGCTCCCAATCCGACGCTGCGGCCCGAGACCTCGAAAAACCTCGCCGCCCGCGTCGCCTACTACTTCGAGCCCGTCGGCATCGTCGCCGCCAATGTCTATCAGAACAACGTGAAGGGCCTGTTCATCACGAACCGGCTCACCGCGGAGGAATTCGGCTATCAGGGCGACCTCGATCTGTCCAACTACGAGTTCATCACCACGACCGCGAGCGCCAACGAGGTCACCGTGCGGGGCATGGAGCTCGAATACAGCCAGAGCCTCTCGTTTCTGCCGCCGCCGTTCAAGGGCCTCAACGTCCGCGCAAGCTACACCCGCAGCTACGCCAGCATCCGGAAGGCCAACATGATTCCGCACTCGATCAACGCCGGGCTGAGCTACGCGTATCGGCGGTTCAACGTCTACACGAACCTCAACTGGCGCGACAACTACCCCACCACCGTGACGGGCAACCCGCGCTTCTACCGCCACCGCGCCAATCTCGATCTCGGCGGCGGCTTCCCGATCACGGATCGGATCAACTTCTTCTTCTCGGCGCGAAACATCTTCAACGAACCCTACGTGATCATGGAGCGGGTGGCGGCCAATCCCGCCGTCGCCCAGTTCTACGAAGTCAACGGCACCAACTGGACGTTCGGGGTGAAGAGCGTGTGGTAAAGCGCGCGTGGTGAAGCGCGCCACGGCGCGCCACGAGCGGCGCCCGCTGTGGTCCGGGGGTGCCCCCGATCAATCCAGCGCCCGCGACCGGACCAAGAATCCGCCCGGCTTCCGCACCGGCGTCCACGGGCGGCGCCGCATCCGGTTGGCGATCGGATCGTCGATGCCCGCCCGCGTGGCGCCGGTTGCGCGTTTCGTTGGCAAGGGTGCTCGTTTTTTGTCCAAGCGCGAACCAGGGCTCGACCAGCCCGAAATTTTCCTCAAGCCTGCCCCTTCGCCTTTCTCCAATTCTTGCTTTCGCCCGCCGGTCCGTTCCAAATCGACACTCTCAGCGCTTCGGCCTCCGCCTCCAATAAATACGTCACGTTTGTCCGCACCACCATGAGCGATTCCCCCTCGACCACCAACAACTCCAGCCTGCGCTGCGAATATACCGCCGCATTTCTTCTCCTGCGGCTGTTCCTCGGCCTGCGTACGCTGCTCGCCGGCATCGAGAAGTTCGAAAGCAAGGGCACCTACTCGTTCGAAAACTACTACGCCAACATGGGCAAGATGGCGCAGGGCATCACCGGCGCCTCGTTCATGCCGCTGTGGATGACGCGCACGTTCGCCCACTCGATCGGGTACGCGCTCGTGATTCTCGGTGTCGCCCTCCTGCTCGGCGTCAAGATCCGCACCGCGCTCATCCTCACCGGCCTGATCTACGTCGGGCTGTCGTTCGGCCTGATGGCCGTGCAGGAAAGCGAAGGCGTCGCCTGGCTTGCGATCCACGTCGGCCTCATCGCCGGAGCCCTCGTGCTGGTGCGGCACGATCGATTCTCGGTGTGGTCCGAGAAAAACTGAACCGCCGCCGCCCTACCATGCCCGACTCCATTTCCCCCTGTCTCACCCGCCGTGATTTCCTCAGCACGGGCGCGAAACTCGGCGCCGTGCTCGCCGCGACGCCGTACCTGGCGCGTGGCGCGGCGGCCAGGGCCGACACGATCAACGTCGCGCTCATCGGCTGCGGCTCGCAGGGCCGCGTCCTGATCGACGCTGCGCTCAAGATTCCCGAACTCCGCTTCAAGGCGGTTTGCGACATCTGGCCGTACAACCGCACCTACGGCGAACGCCTGCTCAAGAAATTCAGCCACGACCCGCGGCCGTTCGAGGACTACAAGGAGATGCTCGCGAGCGTGTCCGACATCGACGCGGTGATCGTCGCCACGCCCGACTTCATGCACGCGGATCAGACCAATTTCGCGCTCCGCGCCGGCAAACACGTTTACTGCGAGAAACTGATGTCGAACACCGTCGAGGGCGCGCGCTCGATGGTGCGCACCGCGCGGGAAACGAAGAAGCTTCTCCAGATCGGCCATCAGCGCCGCAGCAATCCGCGCTACCTCCACGCGCGCGACAAGCTCGTCCGGGAAGCGCGCCTGCTCGGACGGATCAACAATGCGAGCGGCCAGTGGAACCGTTCGGTTTCCGACGATCTGGGTTTTCCCGCCGCCCAGGCGCTGCCCGAGGCCAAGCTGCAGCAGTACGGCTTCGCCAACATGCACGAGTTCCGCAACTGGCGCTGGTTCAAAAAATACGCCGGCGGCCCGATCTCCGATCTCGGCGCGCACCAGATCGACATCTTCAACTGGATGCTCGGCGAGAATCCGCGCTCGGTCCTCGCCGGCGGCGGCGTCGATTATTACAAGACGCACGAGTGGTACGACAACGCGATCGCCATTTTCGAGTTCCCCACCAAGAGCGGCATCGTCCGCGCCACCTACCAGGTGCTCACCACCACCAGTGCCGGCGGCGGCTACTACGAGTACTTCATGGGCGACGAAGGTGCCCTGAAGATGTCCGAGAACCCCGCCTACACGAAACTCTACCGCGAAGCGCGCGCGCCCGAGTGGGATCCCTTTGTCGCCCAGGGCCTGATCGGGCGTCCCGGCTCCGGCGAGGGCGCGCCGGCGCCCGTCAAACCGTGGGAAAAACCGCGGCCAAAACTGCCGACCGCCTCCCGGACGTCCGTCGTCGACGTGCGGGAGACCGCCGCGCTGTCCGCCTGGGACATTCCGGTGACCCTCGACAAGGCGATTCACCAGCCGCACATCGAGAATTTCTGCCAGGCGATCCGGAAAGGCACCCCGCTCAACTGCCCGCCCGAGTCGGCCTTCGCCTCCGCCGTCACCGTCCTGAAAGTCAACGAAGCGATCGCCGCGCAAAAGATGCTGACGTTTGCGCCCGAGGATTTCGTGGCGTAACGTCGCGACCAACCCGCAGAGTAGATTTCCCTCCACCCATGACCACCCGCCTTCTAAGCCTCCTCGTCGTCGCCGGCGCCACGATCACCGGCGCCTGCGCCCAAGACAAAGTTCCGCTGAAAGTGGACTTTCCGCGACCGCTGTTCGCGGGCACGCCCCGCCCGATTCAGCTGCCGAACCTCGAGCCGGCCCTCGTCGGCAAGCGCCCCGATTTCATGGTGCCCGCCGGCACGGCGCTCCTCTCCAAGGGGAAGCCCGTCACCAGCAGCGACACCCTGCCCGTCATCGGCGAACTGTCGTTCATCACCGACGGCGACAAGACCGGCATCGACGGCGCCTACGTCGAACTCGGGCCCAACCCGCAGTGGGTGCAGATCGATCTCGGCGCGCCGGCGAAAATCGCGGCCATTGTCGTCTGGCACTTTCATTCGCAGGCCCGCGTTTATCACGACGTAATCGTGCAGGTCTCGGACCGTGCCGATTTCAAGCAGAACGTGCGCACGCTCTACAACAACGACGACAACAACTCCGCCGGTCTGGGCAAGGGCGCGGACCTGGCCTACGTCGAGACCAATCATGGCCGGATCATCGATGGCAAAGGGGCGACGGCGCGCTATGTCCGCCTCTACAGCAATGGCAGCACCTCCGACGAGCTGAACCATTACTGCGAAGTCGAGGTGTTCGGCCAGCCGGCGAAATAGGCACGAAGCCGGTTTTGAGCCGGCCTTTTTCCAGCCGATTCTAACTGAGGGCCGGTCGCAAGACCGGCCCTTCTGCTTGTCGCCGGACCAATCCTCGGATAACACACGACTTCGATGAATCTTGCGTCAGCAACGGAGGGCCGAGCTCCGCCGAGGCCGGAATGCCACCGCCGACGAAGCCGGATCCATGCAGTCGAATGTAGCAGCCGACGTAAGGAGGCTGTACGCGAGGTGAACGGCACTCGACAGCCTCGTTACCTCGGCTGCTACGGCATTTCTTGGTTTTCGACTGCATGGTTTCGGCTAAGAGCGCGTCCAAAAAGCCCTGTCATTCTGAGCGCAGCGAAGAATCCTGTTGGGCTTACGCCGCACTTCCCCGGAGGCGAACCTGCTGATGGGTTCTTCGCTGGCGCTCAGAATGACAAACCAAGATCCCTTATTGGGCGCCCTCTAAGAGGCCTCGACGGAGCTCCGCCCTCCACGATTGGGAAGAAATCATAATGCCGGATCCAGTCTCGCCCATGCTCGATTCCGTGCGCCGCTGGCTGCCTCTTGCGTTTGTCGCGCTGGCCGCCTTCTGGCTCCGCACGCACGATCTCGCGCGCCGGCCGATGCACGCCGACGAGGCCAACCAGGCGGTCAAACTCGGGGAACTCCTCGAACGCGGCCGCTACGCGTTCGATCCCCGCGATCATCACGGTCCGACCCTTTACTACGCCGCGCTCCCGATCGCGTGGCTCCGGGGCGAACACACCCTCGCCGCGCTCACGGAAACCACGGTGCGCCTCGTGCCGGCGTTCGCCGGTACGCTCGCCGTGCTGCTCATCGCCGCCCTCGCCGCTCCGCTCGGCCGCTGGCCCGCGCTGGCGGCCGCCGCCTTCGTGGCCGTGTCGCCACCCGCGGTGTACTACGGCCGGTATTTCATCCAGGAGACGCTGCTGGTTACCTTCACCTTCGGTACGTTCGTTTGCGCCCGCGAGTGGTGGCGCAGCGGCCGCCTCCGCTGGGCGATCGCCACGGGGGCTTGCGCCGGCCTCATGCAGGCCACGAAAAGCAGCGCCCCGTTGTTTCTCGCTGCCGCCGCGGTCGCATTTCTCGGCGGCCGCTCGCGCAACGAGGCGGGGTCGCCCGCGCTGTCGCCCCGGCCGCTGCGCCCGCGCGCGCTCGCCCTCGCAATGGCCGCCGGTTTGGTGGTCCTGACCCTGTTTTACTCCTCGTTCGGCACGAACCCCGCCGGATTGCGCGACACTCTCGCCGCCTATGCGCACGCGTGGACGCGCCTCAGCGGCGGCGAAACGGGCCACGAGAAAGCGTGGTGGTACTATCTGCACCTCTTCGGGTGGCATCGCGAAGGCGGGCTGCTCTGGCAACAGGTCATGTTTTCCGCGCTCGCCTGCGCCGGCCTCGCGATTGCGTTCACGAGATGCCTGCGGCCTCAAGCTGAGGTGGAACGCGACTCGCCTGAGGGGAGCGAGCCCCTGTGCGTCTTCGGCGCATCCGAGGCGCGTTCGGCCGGCGATGTCCAAACAACGGCGCTCGGAGATCGCCGTCCACCGATCGAACTCACTTCCTCAGTTCCCTGGGATGAGCCACTCGCTGGCGCTCGTAGCCACGAGCGCCGGCGAGTGATGACTGTAGAGTTTGGGATCCGGGGCGAGGCCCTCCTTCGCTGGGCCGCGGTCTACACCGTTCTGGTCGTGGTTGCGCTGTCGGCTTCGCGCTACAAGACGCCGTGGCACGCCGTGCACTTTGTCCCGGGCTTCGCCCTGCTCGCGGCCGGCGCCCTGGCCGCGGTGGGCCGGTTGCGCACCGGCCACATCGTCGCCGCCGCCATGGCGCTCCTCGCGCTCGCCACGCTCACCCACCAGACGTGGCGCGCCGCTTTCGTGCGTCCCGCCGATCAGCGCAATCCCTACGCCTACGTGCACAGCTCGCCCGACGTGTTGAAATTTCGTGCGCTCGCCGAGGCCGCGCTCGCCGGTTCGGAGCGGGAACCCGTGCGCGTGATCAGCGAGGAATACTGGCCGCTGCCGTGGTATCTCCGCGGCCTGCCGCGCGTCGGCTACTGGTCCACGCCCCCGGCCGACTGCGACGGCGCGCTGCTCATCGTCTCCGCCCCGCAGGCCGAAACGGTACGCGCGCGGTTGCACGGCGTCTACCACGAATCTTTTCTCGGGCTTCGGCCCGGGTTCTTGTGCATCGTATTCACCCGCGCGCGATGACACCACAACTCTCCCTCGTCATTCCCGTTTACAATGAGGCCGGCAGCATCGGGCCGCTCCTCGCTTCGGCGGTCGACGTGCTGACCGGACTGCAGCGCGAGTTTGAGATCATCGTCGTCAACGATGGCAGCACCGACGGCAGCGACGCCGAGATCGCCGCCGCCACGGCCCGCTGGCCGCAGTGCAGCGAATTGCGCCTGCCGGAAAACCGGGGCCAGGCCGCGGCGTTGCTCGCCGGTCTGCGGGCCGCGCGAGGCGAACTGCTCATTACGATGGACGGCGACGGCCAGAACGATCCGCGCGACATTCCCGAACTGCTCGCCCTGCTCGAGTCGGAAGGGCTGGATCTCGCCTGCGGCTGGCGCGTGGATCGCCACGACAACTGGCTTCGCCGCGCGATGTCGCGCCTGGCGAACAGCGTCCGCCGCGGCGTGCTCGACGACGGCGTGCACGATGCCGGCTGCCAGTTGCGGGTCTTTCGCCGCGAGGTGCGCGACGCGCTCTATCCGATGGAACTGATGCAAAGCTTTATCCCGTCGCTCGCCGCGGGAGCGGGTTTTACCATTGGCGAATGCCCGGTGCGGCATCACCCGCGACACCGGGGCGACTCGAAATACAGCCTGCAGCGCCTGTGGTGGCGCCCCGCCGTCGCGATGCTTGCGCTGCGCTGGCGGTTGTGGCGGAGAAAAGCTCCAAGCTCCAAGCTCCAACCTCCAAAAAATTCCCGATCTTGAGATTTGGAGCTTGGAGTTTCACTGGAGCTTGGAAGTTGAAAATTGGAGCTTTTTGAGCGCACCCATGTCTTGGCCGACTTTCCGCCACGAGGCGATGGCGACGCACTTCGAGATCGTCATCGCCGGACAGAGCGAAAGCTACGCGCGCCAGGCGGCGGCGGCGGCGTTTCGCGAACTTGAGCGGCTCGAGGGCGTGCTGAGCCGTTATGTCGAATCCAGCGACATCGGCCGCGCCAACCGCCTCGCCCGGGGCGAAACGATCGCCATCGGCGACGACACGCTCGAGTGCCTGCTGCTGGCGGCCGACGCGTCGATCGCGACCGGCCGCGCCTTTGACCCGGCCTACGCCTCCGAGCGCGCGCCGGATCTTCCGGCAGACGCGCCGCCGTTCACCCTCGATCCCGCGGCGCACACGCTCACGTCGCAGGCCGTTCGCCTCCACCTCGATCTCGGCGCGATCGGCAAAGGCTTCGCGCTGGATCGCCTCGCGGAAACGCTCCGCGAGTGGGACGTATTGGCGGCATGCCTTAACAGCGGGGGCAGCACGGCCCTTGCGCTCGCCCCGCCCGCCGCCGCGACCGGCTGGCCCGTCGGACTCGGCGAAGGCAAGGCGCACCGGATGCTTCCGCTCGTGCACGGCGCGCTGAGCGGTTCCGGTACCGCCGTAAAAGGGGCCCACCTGATCGATCCACGCACCGGCGAACCGGCGGTCCGCACCACGCGCGCCTGGGCATTCGCCCCGGGGGCCGCGACGGCCGATGCGCTTTCGACCGCGTTTTTCGTGATGAATGAAGCCGACATCGCACGCTTCTGCGAAGCCCACCCAAAGATCGGCGCGGCCACGGTATCTCCCCGTCGCGGCCTGCTCGCGTATGGCGCGTTGCGGGAGAAATTGCAGGGTCCTTGAACTGTTTGTCGGAACGGAGGTTTTTGTGTCTTTGTGGTCAAATCAGCTTCGAGTTTTGGTTC
>JACQWL010000608.1 GCA_016209255.1 Verrucomicrobiota bacterium | reverse complement strand
CGCATGGCTCGCTCGTGGCCGCACCGCGCCGCGTCTGCCTGCCGGACTGCCCAACGCCGACCAGTCCGGCGCTGGCGGACCATTATTACCCGCGTGCCGGCCACATCGTCGCGGCGGTGCGCGAAACGCTCGGCCTCCGGGCCGATCCGTCCGACCTCGCGGTGTCGGCGGGCGTCGAACTCGACAAACCCAATCCGGCTTTCACCGGGCCGTTTTAGGAGTGGAACGTGAGAAAGTGAAAATGTGAGAAAGTATCTGCCGTCTAGCCCTTCCACTGTCTTGCCTGTCCGCACCTTCACACCTTCCTACTTTCATACTTTTTCACCGTATGGCTGAAATCAACCTGCTCGACTGCCTCCCGGCGACGACGCGCGACCCCAAGGCCCGCGCGGCGGCCAAGACGCCGGAAGACCGCGCGGTGGCGAAGCGCTTCGATCGCGACTTCTTCGACGGCGAACGCCGCCACGGCTACGGCGGCTACCGTTACGACGGACGCTGGCTGCCGGTCGCACGCCGTTTCGTCGAGCACTACGGGCTCGGCCCGAACGCCCGGATCCTCGATGTGGGTGCGGCGAAGGGATTCCTGATGTACGACTTCCTGCAGGTGCTCCCCGCGGCCACGGTGCGCGGCATCGATGTTTCGGCTTACGCCCGCGACCACGCCCACGGCGGCCTGGCGCCGCTCATCGACATCGGGTCGGCGGACAAGCTGCCGTATCCCGACAAGTCGTTCGACCTCGTCCTCTCGATCAACAGCATCCACAACCTGCCCCTGCCCGGGTGCAAGCAGGCGCTGCGCGAGATCGAGCGGGTGAGTCGCGCGCACAAGTTTGTGACGGTTGACGCTTGGCGGACAGAGGAGGAGCACCAGCGGCTCCTCGACTGGATTCTGACGGCCGAAACGTATATGTCCGTCGATGACTGGCACCGCTTGTTTGCCGAGGTCGGCTACACGGGCGATTGCTGGTGGTTCATTCCCTAGGCCCAACCGAAGCGATGGATATGAAAGAGGTATACGCGTTGTGCTGCAAACCGGGTGACACGTGTCTGGATGTCGGCGCCAACGTGGACCAGACCGCCCGACTCGTTGCGCCGCTGGTCGGAAGCTCGGGGAGATGTGTTTCATTCGAATGCCATCCCGGCCATTTTGCGGCGCTTTCGCGGCTGGCGACAGCGGAGAGTTTTCGGAACGTCGAGCCCTATTGCCGGGCGCTGAGCAGTGACGTCGGTCACGCCGTCATGTTCTTCGGCGAGGACCCCGATGCGGCTGAAGCGAGCACACTCATGCCAGAGTTGGCGAACCCCGCGCGGCTTGGGCGAAGGATCGGACGCCTGAAGGTCGAGACCGATACGATCGACCGGTTTTGCGCAGAGCGAAACTACCGCCCGGCGTTGATCAAAGTGGATGTTGAGGGTGCGGAGGAGCATGTTTTCGCTGGCGCGCGTACCGTGCTCCTGGATAATCTGCCTCATGTCGTGTTCGAATTCGGCCACGGGTTTGCGGACGGCCGGACGCCGGGGCATTTTCAGCTGCTCGGCGAGTTTGGCTACCGACTCTTCATTGTCGATTTGACCTACTTCCGCAATCGGCCGGCACGTTTCAGGGATTTGAGCGATACGCTGGTGGAGGCGACGCCCGCCGACTTGCTGCGGAATGCGACGAGCGGAGGTAATATCCTGGCGCTCCATGTGGACAAATGGGCCGAGGTCTTGCGCGAGACGAAAACCATGTCGTTTACCGCCGCCGAGCAACGGGTGGTTTTTACTGCTCCGAGTTTGAAGGGTCGGTTGGCGTCGACCTTGCATCGCGCCGAGGTCGATATGCTGAACGGCGTCGCGTCGGGATATCGCGCGGTGCGATCCGTCGCAGTTGGCGTAGCGCGCTACATCCTGAAAAGAGGCGTAAAATGAAGACACCAGCCGCCATCCTGTTCGAGCAGCGCAAGCCGCTCGTGATCGACGAAGTCGAAGTGCCGGCGCCCGGCTACGGGCAGGTGCTCGTCGAGGTCAAGGTGAGCCGCATCTGCGGCTCGCAGCTCGGCGAGATCGACGGCGTGAAAGGTCCGGACAAATACCTGCCTCACCTGCTCGGCCACGAGGGCGGTGGCATCGTCCGTGAAATCGGCCCCGAGGTTGCGCACGTGAAACCGGGCGACCACGTCGTGCTGCATTGGCGCCCCGGCGCCGGCATCCAGGCGCGGGCGGCGCAGTACCGGCTGGGCACACAGACGATCCGTGCGGGCAGCGTCACCACGTTTCAGCCGCTCACCGTCGTTTCGGAGAATCGGCTCACCGTCATTCCCGCGGAGGTCGATTTCGAGATCGCCGCGCTGCTGGCCGACACGATCACAACCGGGTTTGGCGCGGTCACCCGCAACGCCCGCGTCGAGATCGGCGAGTCCGTGGTGGTGATCGGCGTCGGGGGCATCGGGCTCGGCACCGTGCTCGGTGCGCACCTTGCCGGCGCGCATCCGTTGATCGCGGTGGACGTGCATGACCACAAGCTCGCGAAGGCGCGCGAATTCGGCGCAACGCACACCGTGAACTCGCGCGCGGAAAACCTGGCCGACGCCGTGTCGCGCATCCTCGGCGGTCCGGCCGACGCGGTGTTCGACGGCACCGGCAACCCGGCGGTGATCGAGCAGGCGTGGAAGATCACCGGCGCCAGGGGCCGGCTCGTCCTCGTCGGCGTGATGCCGCACGATCGCCAGCTCAGCCTCAACACGCTGCCGCTGCATTTTGGCAAGGTGTTGACCGGTTCCGAGGGCGGCATGAGCCGGCCGCACGTCGACATTCCGCGCTACCTGCGGTTGCTGGCGGCGCGGCCGTTCCCGTTGCAGAACATGATTTCCCACCGCGGCCCGCTCACGGACGTCAACGCCCTTATCGGTCAGATGCGGGAAGGGAAAGCCACGCACGCGCTGCTCGTATTCCCGTAATCCGGATCTATACTTCGCTCGTCACACGCTCATGAACCTATCTTGGATATCTCACAGCGCGGCGCAGCTGCAACCAAGTGAACCAAGACAGTTTTTAACCGCTAATCCCTGGTCGCCTTCGGCGCCGCCGCAGGCGGGTAAACTTCGCTAATCTCCGCTAATATGAACGCAGAAAATCACCTGCCACCTTCGCGCTTCGTCGATTAGACGAAGCCCGCACGCCATCATCCGCCTTTCATTCCGGATATTAGTGAAGATTAGCGGTTCCAAATGGTTTGTGAGAAAATGCGCGCAGGAAAACAACATCTTCAGACATAATTAGATACCCCGACGCCAATGCTGCTCACCTTGAAATTCTTGCTGGATTGCCGAGTCCGGCAGCCCGGGCTCGCGATGACAAAGAGGGGCAGGAAATATCCGGGCTAGAGCGACTTTCGAAACCTCATATCATGGCTCCTCCGACTCCGGAAAAAATTCCCACCACCCGCCGCCAGGCGTGCTCGGCGTGCGGGCATGCCGGCCTGGAAGAGGTCATCGACCTGCCCGGCCTGCCGTTGACCGGGATCTTTGTTCTGCCGCACGAGCGGGCGGGCTATCCGAGCTTCGATCAGGGGCTGATGCGCTGCACCGAGTGCGGCCACGGGCAGCTCCGGGAGACGGTCGATCCGCGCTACCTATATCAGGAGACCTATACGCATCGTTCGTCGCTCAGCCCGATTTCAGCGCGGGGTAACGATTTCTTTCTCTCCTTTCTCGAGGAGATCGCGGCGGCGCGCCGCTTCGAATGTATCGCGGAGATCGGCTGCAACGATCTTTACCTGCTCAAGAAACTCGCGGGGCGGGGCGAGCACCGCGTCGGCTTCGATCCGATCTGGAAAGATCGGGCGGCTGATTCCGCCGGCGGCATTCGCGTTTTTGGAAAGTACATCGAGGAAATCGATCCGGCCCGCGATTTGCCCGCCCCCGCCGATCTGGTGCTGTCCGTGCACACGCTGGAGCATGTCGATCACCCGCTGAACTCCCTGCGGCCCATCTTCGAACATGCCCGGCCGGGGGCCCTCTTCGTCCTCGAAGTGCCCAGCCTCGACACGCTGCTCAGCATCGGGCGTTTCGATCAAATCTTCCACCAGCACCTCAACTACTTCTCGCTGGCCTCGATGCGGCGCATGATCCGCCAGCTGGGCGGAGAATTCATCTCGCACCGCTTCAATTACGGCTACTGGCTTGGGACGATGCTGGTGGCATTCCGCAAACCGTCGCCCGCCGGCACCGGTGCCGGCGCGGGCCCCGCGCCGCCGCCGATCGGGCGGGAGGAAATCCTCACGCGGTATGGCCATTATCGACAGGCGATCGGAAGTGTCGCGACCGCCTTGGAACATTTGATCCGCCAGGGCACGCCCGCGGTTGGCTTCGGCGCGGCGCAAATGGTGCCGACGCTGGCCTACCACCTGCAGTCGGATCTGGGCTGCCTGCAGGCGATCCTCGACGACAACCCCGACAAGGCAGGACGGACTTATCCCAGCATTGCCACGACGATTCGACTGGCGGCGGACTATCCGCACTTGGAGGATTATGCAGTGCTGGTTACTGCGCTCGACAGCGCCCGGCCGATTCTCAACCGCGTCACGAGCCTGCGGGCCCGCTACCTCATTGTCACCCACAACCCAGTTTAACCCCGCCGTGGACACCAGGCTCAAGGTGGCGATTCTCGGCAGCGGCAACATCGGCACCGATCTGCTGATGAAGATCCGCCGTTCGATCGACTTGGACTGTACGCTGTTTATCGGACGCAATCGCGAGAGCCGCGGTCTCGCGCGGGCCCGTGAAATCGGCGTCCGGGTTTCCGCCGCAGGCATTCAAGCGATCGTCGACGACCCGGAATCGTGCGATCTGGTCTTTGACGCCACCTCGGCCGGCGAACACGTGAAGCACGAAATGATCCTCGCGGCGCTCGGCAAGCGGGTCATCGACATGACGCCTTCGCGCGTCGGCGCCATGGCGGTTCCGGCCATCAACCTGGATCGGCTGCTCAACGAGCGGAACGTGAACATGGTGAGCTGCGGCGGGCAGGCGTCCACGCCGCTGGCCTACGCCATTGCCCAGACGCAGGCCGAGGTCGAATACTACGAGGTTGTCTCGTCCATCGCCTCGCTCAGCGCCGGGCCCGCCACGCGCGCCAACATCGACGAATACATCGACACGACCGAAAACGCGCTGCGCGCCTTCACCGGCTGCCCGGACACCAAGACGATTCTGATCCTTAATCCCGCGCAGCCTCCGATTCACATGCAGACCACGGTGAGCGCCAAAGTGGCGAAGGCCGATCTGGCGCGGCTTCGTCCGGTCGTCGATCGCATGGTGGCGACGATTCAGCGCTACGTGCCGGGCTACGAGCTGATCGTCCCGCCGGTTTTTGAGCACAACCGCATCGTGGTGATGGTGCGGGTGACGGGGCGCGGAGACTATCTTCCGCCCTATGCGGGCAACCTCGACATCATCAACTGCGCGGCCGTCGCAACGGCGGAGCATTACGCGCGGCACCTGGCCGCGGGAAAGCGATGAAACACGTCCTGATCAGCGATCCCACGCTGCGCGACGGCAATCACGCGGTGATGCACCAGCTCAACCCGGCTCAGATCGCCGCCTATTGCCGGGCGGCCGATGCCGCCGGGATCCCGATTGTCGAGGTGGGGCATGGCAACGGGCTGGCGGCTTCGTCGCTGCAATTGGGGCTCAGCCTCGTTCCCGATGCGGAGATGCTGCGCATCGCCCGGGAAAACCTGACTCGTTCCCAGCTCGGCGTCTTCATCATTCCCGGTTTCGGCACGATCAAACGCGACCTCGCGCCGGCCATCGATCTCGGGGCCGACGCGGTGCGCGTCGGCTCGCATTGCACGGAGGCCGATACCACCGCCCGCCATCTGGCCTATGCGCGCGAACGGGGCAAGCGGGCTTATGGCAACCTGATGATGTCCCACATGGCGGAGCCCGCGACGCTGCTGGCCGAATGCCGCAAGATGCAATCGTACGGAGCCGAAGGCGTCGTGTTGATGGATTCGGCCGGCGCGCTCCTGCCCGGTGACGTGGCGCGGCGGATCGAAGTTCTGGCCGGAGGTCTCGAGATCCCGGTCGGCTTCCATGCCCACACCAATCTGGGCATGGCGATCGCCACTTCCATCGCGGCCGTGGACGCCGGGGCGCGTATTCTGGACGGCACGGCGCGTGGCTTTGGCGCGGGCGCCGGCAACGCCCAGTTGGAGGTGCTCGTCGCCGTGCTGCAAAAGATGGGCTATGAAACCAACATCGACCTCTACAGGGTGCTCGAGCTTTCCGACCTCGCGGAGAAGCAGGTGATGGAGGTCGTGCCCATCGTGCGCCCCACCAGCATCGTCAGCGGCATGGCCGGAGTCGTCTCGACGTTTGCCAAGCACGTCGAACGTATCTCCCAGCAATAT
>JACQWL010000607.1 GCA_016209255.1 Verrucomicrobiota bacterium | reverse complement strand
GTCTCCGTCCGCCAAGCAGGCCGCGCGCGGAGCGCACGGCCCACCTTTCACTCGAAACCAGGGCGATCTCCGCGCTTTCACAACCAAACCAAATGAAACCAATCCGCGTGGGTGTCGTCGGGGCCGGGCTGATGGGCGAGCTGCATGCGTCGATTTATCGCTCGATGTCCGGGGTAAACCTGCGGTGGATCGTCGAGCCGGAACCGGCGCGGGCCGCGGCACTCGCCGGACAGCTGGGCGTCCCGGTGCACCCGACGGCCGACGGCCGCTGGTCCGACGTGGACGCCGTGAGCGTCTGCACGCCCGACCACGTCCGGCAGCCGGCGCTCGACGCGCTGCGCGCCGGTGTCCGGGTCCTCGTCGAGAAGCCGCTGGCGACGGCGGCGGCGGAAGCCGCAGATCTGCTCGCCGCTCGTCGCCGCCCCGAACATCTCATGGTCGGTCATGTCCTGCGCTTCGATCCCCGCCTGCTCCAGGCGAGGGCGGCGCTGCCCGAGATCGGGAAACTCTGGGCCGTGAGATGCTGGCGGTCGAACTCACTGCTGGCCGCGCAACGGATCGGCCCCCGCACCTCGGTGGCCTGGTTCCTCGGCATCCACGACGTCGACGTGGTCCGCTGGGTGACCGGGCTGGACATCGTCGAGGTGCGGGCACGGGGCCACCGGATGGTGTCACCGCATTACGACTACGTCGAGGTTCACGCCCTGTTGTCCGACGGCACGCCGGTCAGCTTCCAGTGGTCGTGGCTGCTTCCGGTCCAGCGGGGCAGCGGGCTGCAGGCCGGATTGGAATTGACCGGCGCGGAAGGCATGCTCGAGGCCGAGTTGTCGCACACCGCCGTGGCGCTGGCATCGCGCCCGTCGGGCCGCCAGCGGCAGTTGGACACGTTCCACTGGCCACCGCATGCGTCCGGCGGGCCGGGCGGCGACCTGCGGGCGGAGCTCGAGGGATTTGTGCAGGCCGCGCGGACGGGTGCGATGCCTCCGGTTACGGGCGAAGACGGGGCGCGCGCGGTCGGCGTGATCGAGGCGGTGGACCGTTCGATCGCGGCCGGTGGAGCCGCCGTGATGGTCGGCGAAGGAGGGCCTTTATGAAGACAATCGGTGTCGCCGTGATCGGCGCAGGAATCATGGGCAGTGCGCATGCCGGCGCGGTCGTCGCGGACCCACGCGGCCGGCTGGTCGGCGTGGCGAGTGTGCCGGTCGACGGCGCGCGCCAGCTGGCCGCGAAATACGGCGCGCCGGTGGCGACCACCGGCTACCACGACCTGCTGGCCCGGCCCGATGTGGACCTCGTGGTGATCGCCACGCCGGACCATCTGCACACGGAGATCGCGATCGCGACGGCGCAGGCCGGCAAGGCGATGTTGATCGAGAAACCGCTCGCGACCAGCCTGGCCGACGCCGACCGGGTCATCGATGCGGTGGAACAGTCCGGCGTGATGGCGATGACGAGCTTCAACCACCGTTGGATCCCGAGCTACGCGCGGGCCCGCGAAGAGATCGCGGCCGGCGCGATCGGTTTGCCGCGGATGGCCTACGCGCGGAAAAACGACCGGATCTACGTCCCGACCACGATGCTGAGCTGGGCCAGCGGCACGTCCCCCGCTTGGTTCCTGTCCAGCCACGACATCGATCTGGTGTGCTGGTTTTTTGGCGACGACCCGGCGACCGAGGTTTACGCGACGGCAGTGCGCGGCGTGCTGCGACGGCGCGGGATCGACACCGAGGATGCGATCCAGGCGCAGGTGCGATTCGCCTCCGGCGCGGTCGCCACCTTCGAGTCCTGCTGGATTTACCCCGACACGTTCCCGTCCCTGACCGACTCGTTCATCGAGGTGGTGGGCGAGGAGGGCATGATTCATCTCGACCGCAAGGACGACCAGCTCGAGATCGCGTCCCAGCGGGGATTCGATTATCCGCGGACGTCGATCATGCCGATCCTGCACGGCGTGCAGCGCGGGGCGCTCGCCGCCATGCTGTCGCACGTGATCGGGTGCGTGGAGACGGGCGCGAAGCCGCTGGTGAGCCTGCGGAGCTCGCGGCACGTGACCGCGATTCTCGACGCCATCCACCGGTCGCTGGCCGACGGCGGCGCAGTGAGGGTTTCGAGTTGAACGCTGCGGCTGGAGCGAGGTGTAACAAAGTGACGGGAAAGCCTGCGGCGCGCGCAGTCGTGGCAATCGCCGCCGCCGCGGTTTCCACGACACCGGGATAAACAGGGCGCGCATCACCCGGTTGTCGGCGCGCCCCGCGCCCACGTCAAAGTGTCACTTAATACGTGACACTTTTCAATATTCATACGCTGTAACTCGTGTGTAGTGTCACTTAATAAGTGACACTCTTTGAAATTATCGGGTGATAACTCGTCTAAAGTGTCACGTAATACGTGACACTATGCTTGGAAGGCCAGACGGACCCTACACACCTGCCGCATCAGCGCCGTCCGCTGCCGGCGGGGGTCGTCTGCGGGAGGCTTAAGCGCAGTCGGACCGCAGGATGAGTCTCGCTCTGCAGTGCGAAAAACCTCTTCCTGTTTCCTCCATGCAAGCTCCCCTCTCCGTCCCTTAGATTCAGTCGCCCCGCCGCCTGCGGCTCTTCGCTTCCATGCTCGCGGTCTTCGCGACGGGTTTATGGCCGGCCGGGGTCGCCGGAGCCGAGACGCCGGCGATCACGTCCCGCGAAACCGTGGTGCTGTTCAACGGGAAGGATCTCTCCAATTTCTACACGTGGATCGCTGGGCAAGGCCGGCAGGATCCGGATCGCGTCTTCACCGTGGTCGATCAAATCGACGGTGCCCCGGCGATTCGCATGAGCGGCCAGCGTTTCGGCGGCATCATCACCAGGGAGCGCTACGCCAATTACCGGCTCGTGGGGGAGTTTCGGTGGGGCCTCGTGACGTGGGAGCCGCGGAAAAACCGCACGCGCGATTCCGGCATCCTGCTGCACTGCCAGGGTGAGGAGGGCAATTACAACCCGGATTTCAGCGCCGCCTGGATGCGCTCCGTCGAGTACCAGTTCATCGAGGGCGGCACGGGCGATGTCATCCTGGTGTGACGCCATGACCGCGGCGCGAAGGAGCCAACTTATCCCACGGTGAAAGCCACGGTGACACCGGGCACGAGACGCTGGGACCCGACCGGCAAGCTCGAACAATTTGGCAAAGGCAAGAATCGCGTCGATGCCGGCTACAAGGATCCCAATTGGAAAGACGTGCTTGGCTTTCGCGGCCCCCGCGACGCCGAAAAACCGGAGGGCGAGTGGAACCGGGTCGAGGTGATCTGCGATGGCGGAAATCTCACCTACCTCCTCAATGGAGTGAAGGTAAACGAACTCCGCGACGGCTCGTTCACGGAGGGCAAGATCCTGTTTCAGTCGGAGGGCGCCGAACTTTTCTTCCGCAAGATCGATTTGCACCCGCTGCGGAAATAGCTCGAACCTTTGGCCCACGGAACACACGGAATACACTGAAGCGGAAGTTTGCCCGCCTTCGGCGGTCCGGGATCGAGTTTCGCGTATTCCGTGTGTTCCGCGTATTCCGTGTGTTCCGTGGGCAATCATCTCTCCGCTCGGTCAATCGCCCCCTCGCCACGCCAGAACGGACGACGGGCAAGCGGTCGTCATGCCTGCTCTGCGCCCCACAGGGCCGTGCCGACGATCCCGGCGCGGTTGAGAAATTCCGCCGGCACGAGGCGGGCCCGTGTTTTTAGAAACTTGAAAAACTTCCCGTGCTTCGCACTCACTCCTCCCCCGACAATGATGAGCTCCGGCCACAAAAGATCCTCGAGCACGGCGATGTAGTCGCGCAACCGCCCGCCCCATTCGGCCCACGAGAGCTTCCCGTCCTCGCGCGCCGACGACGACACGCGCTTCTCCGCCGACCGGCCCTTCCAGGGCAGATGACCGAGTTCCAGCGGCACGACCACGCCCTGGTAGGCGAGGGCCGTCCCGACGCCGGTGCCGAGCGTGAGCAGCAGCGTCTTGCCCATGAAACCGCGGCCCGCGCCAAACCTCATCTCCGCGAGCCCCGCCGCCGCCGCGTCGTTGATGATCGCGACGCGACAACCGGTCGCCCGGGAAAAAAGTCTGCCGCCGTCACACCCAACGAACTGCGGGTGCATGTTGGCGGCGGTCATGATCCGCGGTCCCTGAATCGCGCCGGGAAAACCGACGCCGATCGGCCCGCGCCACTTGAAGAACGCCGCGATCTCCGCCACGGACCGTGCCATCTGGGCGGGCTTGAGCGGCAGGGGCGTCGCGAGGCGCAACCGTTCCGCCAAGAGCCGGCCGGTGCGCGTATCCACGGGCGCGCCCTTGAGCGCGGAGCCACCGATGTCGATGCCGAGGGCTTTCATT
>JACQWL010000619.1 GCA_016209255.1 Verrucomicrobiota bacterium | reverse complement strand
AGCACGCCCGCCAGATTCACCTGATAGACGAAAGAGGCTCGATTCGCTTCAAACGCGGTCCGCGTGACCATGTTCACCGAACCCGCCATCGTGTCAGCGGCCGTAGCGGGCGTCGGTACTTTGGTGACTTCCAACCGCGACATGCCGGTGCCCGGCGTTTGATTCGAGGTTTGCACCGTGCGATCCGGGGCGCCGAAGCCGGTGCTGGCGATGGTCGCCCCGTCGACCGTGAACGTCGTCGTGTTGGGCGGGAAACCGCGAATGTAAATATTCGCCGGCACGCTCCCGCCTCCGGCTACGGCAACCCCTGGCATGAACTTCAGGAACTCGCCGATGTTGCCGTCTGGCTGCTCGCTGACATCCCCCACCGCCACGATGTTCTTGATGTTGGGGGCGAACCGCTGCTCGTTGATCGCGATCGACGCCTGATCCGTGACCTTCGCGGCGTCCACTGTAAAAGGATCGAGCTTCACGACTCCGCCCTTGGAGGATGCCCCGTACAGCGCCTGATTGGTCAGACTTACGTCCTGGGTCACGGTCTTGCCGGCGGGAACACTCAGCGAGATCTCCTGTGGGTCGAGGCCAGTGTAAAATACCTCGAGCACGATCGGTCCGCTGGGCACATCGGTAATGCGGTAACTGCCGGATTCGTCGGTCAAGACCCGCAGGTCCGAACCTTTCACCATCACCCGGGAATTGCCCAGGAACCGGCCGGTTACTTCATTTTGTACGCGCCCTTCAATGGTTCCAGTATTTGCCGTTTGAGCGGAAATGGAGCCGATGACGAAGGCGAAAAACGCCAACGGGCGTAAGATAATCCGCCGCAGCACGGCGGCGGCGGCCGGGATCGATCGAATGGCAGGTGTGGTGGTCATGGGTGGATGGGGGAGGGTCTGATACGCGAGAATCCGAACAGTGATTGCGCGGGCGCGGCGGTGCCAAGCCGGCAGAAGTCGATCTCGAGTGTGAGCCAGTGATGAAACGATGCTGCGTCCGGCCGGCGTTTTCACGCCCAATTCCGGACAATTTTCGTAAAACGGTTTACGCCCAGGCTAAAATGATCGCGTAAAAGCCGCGCGGCACACTTTCAAAGGGCTGCGCTTCCGCCGGCTTCCGCCGCCCCGATCGCCTCGTCGAGCACGGCGAGGAGGAAATCGGCGTCGGCCGGGGTGATGTTCATCGGCGGGGCGAAGCGGATCGTCTGACCCCAGAGGCCGCCCTTGCCGAGGAGCAGCCCGAGCTCGCGCGCGTTCTCCACGACCTGCGCGCACTCGGCCCGGCCGGGCTCCTTCGTCACGCGGTCCTTCACGAACTCGATGCCGAGCAAAAGGCCCAGGCCGCGCACATCGCCGATGATCGGGTACCGGGCCTTCAGTTTCTCCAGCCCGGCGAGGATGTACGCGCCGAGCCTGAGGCAGTTGGCCTGGGTGTTTTCACGCTCGATAACCTCGAGGACAGCCTTGCCGATGGCGGTGACGACGGGGTTTCCGCCAAAAGTGTTGAAGTGGACCCTTTGCGCCATCACCGCGGCGATTTTTGGCGTGGTGACGACGGCGGCGAGCGGGGCGCCATTGCCGATGCCCTTGGCCATGGTGACGATGTCGGGGATGACGCCCTGCGTCTCGAAGCCCCAGAAATGAGTGCCGGTACGGCCGAAGCCGGTCTGCACTTCGTCCGCGATGCACACGCCGGCGGCGGCGCGGACGTGCTCGTACGCGTGTTTGAGGTAGCCGTCGGGAAACACGACGAAGCCGCCCACGCCCTGGATGGATTCGGCGATGAACGCGGCAACTCTGCCCGGCGTGGCGTAGTCGATGAGTGACTTGACATCGTCGGCGTATTTGCGACCGGCGTCGGGGTCATCATGGCCGAAGTGGCCGCGGTAGGGGTAGGGGGCGGCCGCGTGGTGAACGCCGAAGCTATGCGGCGTATTGAATTTCCACGCACTGTGCGCGGTGAGGCCCATGCTGGCGGGGCTGCCGCCGTGGTAGGCGTTGCGCAGGGCGATGACGTCGTAATTGCCCGTGGAGAGCCGCGCCATGAGCAGCGCGAGGTCGTTGGCCTCGGAGCCGGAGTTGACGAAGTAAACGCACTTGAGGTCGCCGGGCATCTTCGCGGCGAGCTTCTCGGCGTACAGCGCGATGTTGGGCTGCAGGTAGATCGTCGTCGAATGCTGGAGCGTTTCGTTTTGCCGGTTCGCCGCGGCGACGACGTGCGGATGGCAGTGGCCGACGCTGATGGTCACGATGCCGCCGAGGCCGTCGAGGTAGCGCTTGCCGGTGTCGTCCCACACATACTGCATCCTCCCCTCGACGATCATGATCGGCTGTTTGTAGTAGAGAAAGAGGCCGGGGTTGAGGTATTGCCGGCGCAGGGCGAGGACCTGCGCGGCCGTCGGACCGGTGTAGGGCGCGGGCGGGTGCGGGGTGGGCGGGAGAGGGATGGCTTTCATTGAAAAAGTGAAGGGTGAAATGTGATGCGTGACGCGTGATGCGTGATGCGTGACGCGTGACGAGTGGGTTTACGCGTTCGGGGCGGTTTTGCGGAGAACGAGATAGACCGCGAAGGCGATCCCGAATCCGACGAACCAGGCGTAGTTGTAGAGTCCGAGGAGAAACGGGGCCACGTGCGCGCCGTCGATGAGTTTCACCGTGGCGAGAAAACCGGGGAGACTGGGCAGCGCGCCGGCGAGGAGGGCGACGATGGCGACCCGGCTGAAGCCGCCCGAGTAGCGGTATTCGCCGTCGGGGAGGTACAGGTTGAGGACATTAAGCTGGCGGCGGCGCCAGACGTAGTAGTCGGCAATCATGATGCCGCCAATCGGGCCCAGCAGCGCACTGTAGCCGATGAGCCACGTGAAAATATAGCCGCTCGGATCGGCGACCAGTTTCCACGGCATCATCACGATGCCGATGATGCCCGTGATCAGCCCGCCGAGGCGGAAGCTGATTTTCTTTGGCGCCAGTTGCGCGAAGTCATTGGCCGGGCTGACCACGTTGGCGGCGATGTTGGTGGCGAGAGTGGCGATGCAGAGCGCAATCATCGCGATGACGAGCACGACGGGGTTCTTGAAACGCGTGAGCACATCGACCGGGTCCCAGATGGGCTGGCCATAGATGATCGTCGTGGCGGAGGTGACCGCGACGCCGATGAAGGAGTAGAGCGCCATCGTGAGGGGCAGGCCGAGCGCCTGGCCGACAATCTGGTCGCGCTGGGTCTTGGCGTAGCGCGAGAAGTCGGGGATGTTGAGCGAGAGCGTCGCCCAGAAGCCAATCATGCCGGTGAGCGCGGGGAAAAAGAAACCCCAGAACTGGCTGGCCTTCGGCTGGCCGGGGTCGAACGCGGACGGTTGCGACAGGATGGGGCCAAAGCCGCCGGCGTGCTGGTGGGCCCACCAGAGGAGCAGCAGGCCGAGGGCGATGAGGAGAGGGGCCTTGATGTTCAGGAGGAGCCGGATCGAATCGATGCCCTTGAAAATGACGGCCATGTTGATGGCCCAAAAAAACATGAAGCAGGCGAACTCCGGGAGCGTGATGCCAAATGCGCTCGCGGCGCCGGGCGCGGCGAGCGCCGGCCAGAAGACGGCGAGGATCTTGTAGATGGCCTCACCGCCGATGTAGGTCTGGATGCCGAACCATCCGCAGGCGACGAACGCACGCATCAGGGCCGGGATGTTGGCGCCGACGGTGCCGAACGATGCGCGGCAGAACACCGGAAAGGGGATGCCGTAGCGCGTGCCCGCATGGGCGTTCAGGATCATCGGGACAACGACGATGGCGTTGCCGAGAAAAATCGTGAGCACCGCCTGCCACCAGTTCATGCCGCCGCCGATCAGCGACGAGGCGAGCATGTAGGTGGGGATGCACGCCGACATCGAGATCCAGAGCGCGGCGAAGCTGGGCATGCCCCATTTGCGGCCACTCGCGCGGACGGGCGCGAGGTCGGCGTTGTAGAGGCGGGAGTGCCGGATCTGCTCAAGGTCGAATTCGACATCGGGAGCGTTGTGGCGGAGGCCAGAGTCAGTGGGCATAAAATTTTTCAACCGCGGATTTCATCCGTGTTCACCCGTGCCATCCGTGGTCAAAAACGGCTTGGTTTTCGCCGCAGAAACTGGCCGCGGCCGAGGGTGCCGGTGAAATTCCCATCGCGCGCGGCGACCTGGCCGCGGACGGTGACGACGCTGGCACGGCCCTTGAGCGGCCAGCCTTCGAAGGCGCTGTAATCGACGTTCATGTGCTGGGTCTTCACGGCGATCGTGCCGCGATAAGCCGGGTCGAACACGACCAAGTCGGCGTCGGCGCCGGGCTGGATCGCGCCCTTGCGCGGGAAGAGGTCAAACTGTTTCGCGACCGCGGTGCTCGCGGCGTTGACCAGCGTGTGCAGATCGATTCTGCCGGCCTTCACGCCGCAGGTATAAAGGAGGTTGATCCGCTCCTCGAGCGAGGGGATGCCGTTGGGAATCTTGGTGAAATCGTCCCGGCCCATCGGCTTCTGCGTCGCAAAGTCGAACGGGGCGTGATCGGTGGCGACGGTGTTGATGAGGCCGTCGCGGAGGCCGTTCCAGAGGACGGCGTGATTGCGGGCGTCGCGCAACGGGGGCGACATCACGTATTTGGCGCCCTCGAAATTCGGGCGCTCGGCATAGGTCTTGTCGAGGACGAGGTACTGGATGAGCGTCTCGATGCCGACGCGCACTCCGCGCTGCCGGGCGGCGATGGCCTGGTCGAGCGCCTCCCTGCAACTGAGGTGGACAATGTAGGTCGCGGCGCCGGTCAGCTCGGCGAAGGTCATGAGATGGTGCACGCCCTCCGCCTCGACGGCGGGCGGGCGGCTCTCGTAGTGCAGGCCGGGGCCGGTCTTCCCGGCGGCGAGGAGTTCGCGGCAGCGCTCCGCGACGAGCGTCTCGTTTTCGCAGTGCGCGGTGACCGTGACGCCGAGTTCCTTCGCGAGCTTGAGCGTGCGGTAAAGCTCGGTGTCGTCGACGCCGAACGCGCCTTTGTAGGCGAGGAAGATTTTGAAGGAGCTGATCCCGCGCTTCACAATTTCGCGCAGGTGCGCCTCGGTGGGCGCGTCGAATTTCGTGACGCCCATGTGAAACGTGAAATCGCACGCGGATTTTCCGACCGCCTGCGCCATCCACAGCTCGAAGGCGGCGAGCGCATCGTCCTTGCGCGCGGGGCAGCACATCTCGATGAGGGTCGTTGTGCCGCCCACCAGCGCGGCGCGGCTGCCGGTCTCGTAAGTGTCTTTCGCGAACGCGCCCATGAACGGGAGATAAATGTGAACGTGCGGATCGATGAACCCCGGGAAAACGTACTTGTTGGCGGCGTCGATGACCTCGGTGCCGGCGGGGGCGGAGAGGTTGCGGTCGATGCGGGTGATCGTCTCGTCCTCGCAGTAGATGTCGGCGGTGTAGCGGGAGTCGGCGGTGACGATTTCGCCGTTCTTGATCAGGAGTGGCATGGTTGAAATCAGTGGGGCTGGCGGCGGATTTAGGCTAAACTCCAAGCTCCAACATCCAAGCTCCAATGAAGCGTCAAGATTCAATCATCAAGGAACCGAGCGGTTCAACTCCGTGATGGCGTCGGTCGCCATGGAGAGAAAGGTGGGCCAGGAACGGTCCGGCTCGCCCCGAGTTTCACTTGCGGGCGGTCGGATGGATGCACAAGGTGCCGGCATGACAGCTTCCGAATTGCAAAAGGCGGCGCGGGCGGTGCCATTTCGGCCGTTCGAACTGGTCACGGGAGACGGACAGCGGTTTGCCGTTCCGACGGCGGACCATTTTTCGCTTGGCCCGGCCAGGCGGCTGGCGACCGTCTGGTTCGACGACGACAGCCATTCGATCCTGGACGTGGATTTGATCACGCATTTGACCTACCTCTCGGGCAAGTCGCCGCTGCGGAAACCGTCGAAGCGGTAGGTTGCGGGTGCGGGTTTTTTGGGCTGGCCCGGCCGATTCGAAAGGGTCATTTCTTAGGTCCCGGGTAGGAAATCGGATTCACCCCGTGAGATTGCCGGACCCCGTGAGATTGGCGGACTGAAGACTTGACCCGATGCGCATCGAGTTGCGGAGTGCAGGGGCCCCTGGTCCGACGGGGTCAGGCCGAAACCTGCAACGCGCCACCAGATTCACTACGGCCAGTTGAGCACTTGAATCTGATGCGCGTACGCTGTGCTCCTCGGTTGCAGGTTTCGGCCTGACCCTGTTGCGGTCTGTTGGATCGGCCGGGAGGGGTTTAACGGTCCGAGACCGCAACCAGCCTCCGGCCGGCAACCCGAAAGAATCCGGGAGCGCCATGCTCCCACCGCGCCACCGCGCCCAAACACGAGATCGGTGCCGGCAAGGTGGGCCGTGCGCTACATTTTTCCTTTTCTGAGTGCCTCTTTCACCTCCTCGGATATCCCGCGAGGCCGTTTGATCCAGCGTGAGCCATGGCGTCCGATTCTCCCGCAATTCCAATTCCGACCGAAGCCGAACCGACCGACATCGTCGTGATCGGCGGTGGCATGGCCGGAGTCATGGCGGCGCTGGCGGCCAAGACGCCGCGGAATCGCGTGCTGATCGTCGAGCCGAGCAACGTGCTCGGGGGCCAGGGCACCGTGGGAGGAGTGGCGGGATTCTGCGGCGACACGGCCCGGGTCAACCGCCCCTTTGCCGAATTGGTGGCGCAGCTCGCCCGGCACGCCCTGATCGAGCCGTATCGGCCGAATGACGACCGCCGCGCCTACGACCTCGAATGGTGGGCGTTTTTCCTCCAGGAACGGGTGCTCGCGGACGGCATCGAGGTGCTCCTGCATTCGCGGGTCATCGGCGCGCGGGCCGAGGCGGGAGCCGTGCGGGAGTTGACCGTGTCGACGGCGGGGGGGCTCCTCACCCTCGCGCCGCGTTTCGTCATCGACGCGTCGGGCGCCTGCATCGTGCCGCTGCTGACCGGTTTTCCGGTCGAGCACGAAGGCGCCAACCGGCAGCTGCCGATGAGCCTGTATTTCACGCTGTGGGACACCGGCCGAAGGGTGACGCCATTCCTGCCCGCCGGGGGGCCGCGCTGGGAAAACGAAAACGAGATTCCGATGACAAGTCTGCACCGGTTTCCCAGCGGCAAGGTGGAGGTCAAGATGAAGGTAGTCGGTTTCGATGCGGCGGACGGACGCAGCCGCTCGGCGGCCGAGATGTTTGCCCGCCGGCAGATGCACGGTCTGATCTATTTTCTGCAGACGGTCGGTTACCGGGGGAAAAAACTCGACACCCACGTGCTCGCGTCGGTGTCGCGGGGAATCGGCGTGCGGGAAGAGCGACGAATCGTCGGGGAGCACGTGCTGACCGAGAGCGAGGTGCGGCGGGGCGCGGTCTTTGCGGACGCCGTGGCCGTGAACACCTATCACATCGATTTCCACTGGCCGGATCAGATGGAGCGCGCCGGCACGGGAATCACCGACATGCTCGATCCACATCATCTGCCGTTGCGGATGATGATTCCGAAGGGCGCCAAGAATCTGCTCGTGCCGGGCCGGGGCGCTTCCGCCGACCAGACCGCGATGAGTGCGTTTCGCGTCATGGCCGTGGTGGCGCAGATGGGTTTCGCCGCCGGCCACGCGGCGCGGCAATGCCTCGAAACCGGCACGGACCTCAGGTCGATCGATGTGCCGCGGCTGCAAGCGGCGATCGAGGCGGGCGGGCAGTCGCTCGATCTCTCGGATTACGGGGAATATCTGCGTTGCGACATCTTCGCCCATGAACCCGTGTCGGAACGAGGCGCGGACGGCAACGCCTGGCGTGCGCTCACCCTGCAACAGCTGAAAAACGCGGGTTTTGCGGTGGGCCTGCGGGGCGGCCCGGAGGCGGCGAACGCGGCCTGGCGGACGGAGAGGCGCGAGAAAAAGTGGACGGTCCCGCGACCGGTGATGCCGGACGAAATTGTCTCCACCGCGCCCGTCGGCGATCCCGCCCGGACCGTGGTGGACGGTGGCGAGATCGTGCGTGCCCAGGCGCGGCCGGATGGTTCGCTGTGGCTGCAGCTCTCGCCGGACGACGGGCGGACGTGGCCGCATGGGCGGGAAATCGCGCGCGACACCGAGGCAGGGGTGCCGCCCGCCTTGGTGGCGACGCGCACGGGCGTGGCCCTGGTTTACGCGAAGAGCGGCGGGGGGATCATGTTCTGGCACGGATCGATCGAGCGCATCATCGACGGTCCGCCCATCGATTCCGCCGCGCGGCTGAACGCGCCGCCCGAAATGGTCCACGAGGCGCATCCCCTGCGCGCCTAGGATTTCCACGTTAATTCCCTGCGCCAAAACCGCCGATGCACAAAGTAACCCATTAGGTTACTTTACCCATGAGTTTTCGTACGGAAACCGAGGAGTTCCTGAGCGCGTGGTATTAGCCCGCCGCGGGCGGGCTTGCGGACCGCGAGTGCGCCGGCCTTCATCGTCCTGCCATGCGCTTTTCCGACGATCGCACGACGGTTTTGGCCGTGCTGACCCAATGGCTCGCCGCGCCGTCATCGCTGCCGGTCGTCCGCGTGCTCGAGGGCAAGAAGCCGGAGAACGAGCATCCGGCGTTTTTCATGGAGGTGCCGCGATTGATTGTGGTGCTGGACGGGCGGGGAACCTTTCTCACGATTGAAGACGGCAGGGAAGTCGTCTTCGATGTCGCCCCCGGGCAGGTGCTTTTTCTCGCACCCTTCACGTGGATATGTCCGGTGCCACGGGTCGCGTACCGATCGTTCAGCGTTATTTTTCGCCCTGATTCCACCCGGCTGACGGTGCACGCACGACGGGCCGCCGCCGCAGACGGGACCGTGCCCTCGCGTTACCTCGCCCAATGGCGGACCCAGGAGACGCTCGGGGCCAAGGGCGAACGCTTGCTGCAATTGTTACGGGATCCGCCGGCCGCGCGACTGGGCGCGCGCACGTTCAACCTGCTGATGGAGGTGCTGCTGGCGGAGGTCACGACCCTGGCGGAACGGGCGCCGGAACATTCCCGTTCGACGCAGACGGTGCTCTGGCAGTCGGTCTGCGATTATCTGTCGGAACACTGGTCCGACCCGCAACTGAGCCGGCAAGGGACCGCGGAATTCTTCAACCGCCATCCGAACCACTTCTCGCGGTTCTTCCACGCGCATGCGAAGCAGAATTTCCGAAAATACGTGAATGAAATCCGGCTCGAACGCAGCCTGCATTTTCTCCGCGACCTGCGATACAACGTCACCGATGTGGCCCTCCTCTGCGGTTTCACCGACCTCCAGTATTTCATCCGCTGTTTTCGCCAGCGCTTTGGCTTCACCCCCGGCGAGTACCGGAAGCGGCACGAGAACTGACACCGCGCCGGAGAGGCGAACATCGCGGGCGCAGCCAAACGCTACTTTTTCCCTGTTCTTGCTAGTTTATTCCCGTGCGCAGTACGGAGCTGCGCGCGTCGGACTACGGAAGCCCTCCCGTCCCCCCACCCTGGAATTTCACGATGATCGCTTCCCGCCGTTTGATCGCACTCAGCCTCCTCGTCGCGGGGCCGGCCCTGGCGGCGTCAACCAACGCCAACACCGCCGACCCGCATCCCGCCAGGAACCCCGGCTCGCGGATCATGTTGCGCGGCCCGTGGGTGCCCGCCGACCCCCACACGATCGATTTCGAGCAACTGCCGCGCGTGCCCGTGCAGCACGCGATCGTAAGCGACGCGCGTCCGCAAAAAGGCGTGAACCAGCACAACTATCTCATCCACCACGACGGCCGCTTCTGGGCGATGTGGAGCGACGGGCCGCGGGTCGAGGACATGGTCGGCCAGGTGGTCAAATATTCGACCAGTCCCGACGGCTTGAAATGGGACGCGCCGAAGTTCATCACCGGCTACCCGCCAAACTCCGGGCCGGACTCGCCGCATTATAATACCCGCAAGAAGGAGGGCCTCCGGTACATCTCGCGCGGCCTGTGGGTCCGCGACGGGCAGTTGCTGGCGCTCGTCACGCTCGACGAGGCGGCGGGCTTTTTCGGGGAGAGCCTCGAACTGCGCGCCTACCGCTGGAATCCGACGCTGCAGAAATGGGAAGACGCCGGGGTGGTGCAGAAAGACGCGATCAACAACTTCCCTCCGCAGCGACTGCCGACCGGAGAGTGGGCGATGACGCGGCGGCGACACGACTATGCCACGAGGGGGGTGGAATTTCTCATTGGTGGGGTCGAGGCCATCGGTCAATGGACGGCGGTCCCCGTGGTGCGCGGTGCCGGTGGCAACCTGACCCTCAAGGCCGAGGAGCCGATCTGGTGGCAGTTGCCCGACGGCAGCCTGCAGGCGCTCTTTCGCGACAACAACAGGAGCCAGTATGTGTTCCGGGCGTTTTCGACCGACGCCGGCCGCACCTGGAGCCTGCCGGTGCAGACAGATTTCCCCGACGCCCGCTCCAAGCTCCACGGCCTGCGATTGAAGGATGGGCGTTATGCGCTCGTCTCGAACGCGAATCCGAAAAAACGCGATCCCCTCACGCTGGCGTTGAGCAGCGACGGCATGATTTTCGACCGGCTCTTCTACGTCGTCGGTGGCCGTCACGTGGACTATCCGCACATGATCGAGCACGGGGGATTCCTCTTCATCGCCCACTCCGGCGGCAAGCAGTCGGTCGAGATCCAACGCGTGCGGATCGCGGATCTCGACGCGCTAAAGATGCCGGCCGCAAAGTAAACGTGCCACGCGACGCAGCCCGGGGTTGCGCGACGCTACCTTTTTCCCCCTCTTGCTAGGTAATTCGCATCTGCGCCGGCGGCCATCGCCGGGTTGGCTGGCCGCATCGATTCTGTGCGATATTTCACCCCGGTTCGTGTTGCCGATCCTCTCTCCCCATTTTCGCCCCCCCTCCAACCATGACCAAACTCCACTCCGTCTTCCTGCGCCCTTCGCTGCTTTTGGCGGCGGCGCTGCTTGCCTGCGTTTTCGATGTTCGTGCCCAGAATTCCGGCACCGGGGCGGTTTCCGGCCGGGTCGTCAATGCCGCCACCGGGGCCTACCTCGAAGGCGCTGAGGTTTCGGCCGGCACCGGCGCGCGGGTGCTGACGGATCGCAACGGAAATTTCACCCTCGACCGCGTACCCTCCGGAACGCAGCGCCTGCGGGTTTATTACACCGGGCTCGACGTGGCGACACCCACGGTCGATGTCCGACCGGGGCAGACGGCGGACGTAACCGTGGCCGTCGAGTCGAAAGTGCTGCAACTCGATGCCTTCACCGTCTCCGCCGATCGCGAAGGCGAAGCGGCTTCGATCACCCGGCAGCGCACCGCTGCGAACGTGATGAACGTCGTCTCGACCGACGCCTTCGGCAGCGTGGCTGACGGCAACATCGGCAACATGATGGTGCGACTGCCGGGCGTTTCGGGCGAGTGGGAGAATGGCGAAGTCACCGGAATCAAGATCCGCGGGACGCCGCCGGAGTTCAGCGCGATGAACCTCGACGGAGTGCGGGCCTCGGGCGCGCACTCGGGCTTCAACACGCAGGGTGACCGCGGAGCGCAGAGCGATCAGATTCCGGCCGAATTCATCAAGGAGGTGCAGGTGACCAAGGCGCCGACTCCCGACATGCCAGCCGATTCGATCGGCGGCTCCACCAATCTCGTCACGAAGTCGGCGCTCGATTTCAAGGAAAACGTCCTGACCTACCGCGTCGGCGCCAACTACAACGCCCATCGCGACGACCTGCAGAACTTCACGCCCAATGCCGCCATGACCTGGCTCACCCGCATCGGCCGGGGCCGCGATATCGGCCTGGCGCTGTCGCTGACTTATTCGGACACCGAGGCGCCGCGCGACCGCGTGCAGACCCAACGGTCCGAGGCCGACGGGCGGGCGACCCAGGCGCGCACGTTGACGAACATCAATCAACGCATCCGGGGCGGAGCCGGGTTGAAGTTTGATTATCGTCTCAGCGAACGGACCAGCCTGGCGTTGAAGTTTCAGCACAACTATTACTTTTTCGACAGCAACCGGCTGGTCTACGCCGCGTCCGACTCCGCCACCCGGCGGGTGGCGGACTACAATGTCGTGAGCCGGGCGCAGATCGTGGCCGGTACCGTGCCGCGCACCACGGCGAATCTCACCGCAAGTGTCGCCCCGGGGTACACCGACAGCTTCACCGAGATGCTCAATGCGGCCTGGTCCTTCGATGGCGACAACAACGAGCGGACCGGACGGCAGTATTATTTTGACGCGAGAGGCGTGACGAAACTCGGCGGCGATCAGGAACTCAGATATCAAGCCTCGTTTGCGCCCTCCACTTACAAGAGCAACCTGCGGACGTTCCTGATGACCCTGCCCGTGCCGAACGGCATCGGCATGTCGGTCGACACGCGCGGCAGCCGCTCGCGCCCCCTCTTTCGCCAGACCTACGGACCGAGCATTCTGTTTGGGGAGGCGAATTTCCGCCTTTATCGCGGCCAGATGCAGGGCCAGCCCGAGACCGGCGAAGAGGAAGTCACCAACGCCAAGGTGGACTACCTCAAGAAATTCAAAAGCGGGGAGCATCCCATCGAGTTCAAGAGCGGGATGGTCTGGCGGCAGCAGTATCGCAATCTGGTCGTGGGGCGGCCCAACTGGAATTACACCGGAGCCGATGGCATCGCGGGCAACGCCGACGACGATCTCGCCTCGCTGATGCTGCCCCGTCCGGCCTACACGGTGTTCAACAGCGGCGGCGCCTGGCAGCAACTTCCCGGCGTGGATTTCCCCAAGGCGTGGAATCTCTTCAATACGCGACCCGAGCTCTTTCGACCGGTGGGCACCTCGAACACGGACGCGCCAAACACCAGCGAGATCACCGAGGACGTTTACGCGGCGTACGTGCAGGGTCACGTGCAATTCCACCAACTGTCCGTGCTGGGCGGCGTACGCTTCGAGCGGACCGAAGTCGATGCGGTGGGCCGAAACACCGATCCCCGGCGGCCGACCGTGGCCCGCACGACCCGGACCGGTGGCTACGACGCCTATTTTCCGAGTCTGCATCTGCGGTACGACCTCTCGCGGCAGTTGCTGGCGCGGGCCAGTTATTCCACCGGAGCCGCGCGGCCCAACATGACCGACCTGTATCCGACCACCACCGTGAGCTATAGCACGACTACCGGGCTCGGCACCGTCACCCAGGCCAATTCCGCCCTGAAGCCGCAGGAGTCCGAAAACTACGATCTGTCGCTCGAGTACTATTTTGAGCCGGCGGGCGTGCTTTCAGTCGGCTTCTTCCGGAAGGACATCACGGACTTTTTCTCGCGCACCTCGGACGAGATCGATGCGGGCACGAACAACGGATTCGGCGGCGATTTCGCCGGCTTCACGCTGAACACCACCACCAACCAGGGCACCGCCCGCATCGATGGCTTTGAAATCAACTACACCCAGCGATTGACGATGCTGCCCAAGCCGTTCAGCGGCCTCGGCCTTTTTGCAAATTACACCCGGCTCAAAACCTCGGGGCAGTACCGGGAAGGCGCGACGGAGCTCGCCGGCTTTGTGCCCAAGGCCGGAAATGCGGGCGCGTCGTTCCGCTGGCGCAAGCTCGAGGCGCGCGTCGCGTGGCGTTACACGGGGGCAAACCTGCGGAGCTACAACGCCCTCGTGCATCTCCAAAACCGTTTCCGTCCGGTCGAGAGCATCGACATCAATCTCAAGTACGATTTCCGCCCGCGCCTCTCGGTTTACTTCGACATCGTGAATCTGAAGAGCAAGTGGCCGGAGAACTACACCGGAGTGGATCAGGGCCGCATCACGTTCAGCGACGAGTACGGCACCCGTTACAACATGGGCTTCTCGGGCCGGTTCTGAGCGGCGGGAGCGCGCCGGTCGATGGCAACGCCTTCCAGTGTGGAAGCGAGTTCAAGCCGCGAGGCGTACCACCGACCGATCCATCGCGGCCGCGACGGGCTTGTCGTTGCCCAGCTTGCACGCGAGTGATCATCACCGTGGCCTTGGTCAAAACGCTATGCCCCCCATGATGGTTCGCCGAACGCAGCCCGCTGCGCCCCGGTGGTGGGCCGGGCGCTCCGGAGTATCGAACCCATTACGCATGAAATGGGTCTCTCCGCTGCTTCCGTTCCTGCTCCTCTTCGGTGGCGCGGCGATCTCCTGCCGCGGAGGCCATCAAGTTCTGCCCAAGGCTGCAACCGACGATCCCCGCTTCGTCCGCCACGCCCTGGTCCTGCCGGACGGGGCGTTGCTCGCGTACTACGTGAGACCCGGATCGGGCGCATCGCTCGTGTTCGTGCCGGAAACGCATGGTGACCGCACGCAGTTCTACGAACCGGCCTTCCTGGAACAACTCGACCCCAATTTCCAACTGATCGTAATCGAGTCGCGCGGTCAGGGCAGAAGCTGGCCGCCGCCCCTTGCCGCCGAGGCGTCGATCGAACGCTATGCCTCCGACGTGCTGGCAGTGGCTGCGCGGCTCGCACTTTCCCGCTGGTACGTCGCGGGCCACAGCTTGGGGGGCATGATTGCCTTGGAAATCGCGGGACGCCGTCCGGCTGGATTGCGCGGCGCAATCGCCCTGGAGGGATGGGTGCATTCGCGGGTGCAGCAGCTGGCGTTTCCGGTCCTCACTCCACCCTCCGACGCCGAGCGCGAGGAGGCCCGGCGCCAGCGCGCGGAGCGTTACCGCAGTCAGCGCTGGTCGACGGAAGAAGTGGCGGCCTTGGGCAAGATTTGGACGGCGTGGCAGACGGGAGAGAGCATTATGCGCGAGATGCGTTATCCCTTGCTCAGTGTCTGGGGTGACCGCGGCCGTTCGCCCCGGCCCACGCGGGCGCAGTTGCTCCTGCCCAATTCTGCGAATGTGCAGCTGCATTGGATTGCGGGCGCGGACCACTATGTCACGGACCCGCCGTTTGCCGGGGAGGTCGCGCGCGCCCTCACGGAATTCGTGCATCGGGTTGAGGCCTCGTCCGCCGCGGTGCAGCCCGAGCACCAGATTGTTTTCCGCGCTCCCGGGCGCTTTGGCGGCTGGCCGGCGAACCACGGCGTCTGGTCGTGGGGTGACGAGATGCTCGTGGGCTTTGCCGCGGGCTGGCATCAGCCGCAGGATGCGGCGCGCCATCAGATCGACCGGAGCCGGCCGCCGGAGTCCGCACTCGCGCGCAGCGTCGACGGCGGCCGCACCTGGAGCATCGAGCGGCCGGCCGGCCTGCTGGCGGCGGATGCGGCGGTGGCCACGCTGGCGCCGCTCAGGATCCCGCTGGATTTTCAACGCCCGGGATTTGCGCTGACGCTCCGGTACAAGGACGCCGTGTCGTACTTCCAATTCTCGTACGACCGGGGCCGCACCTGGCGGGGACCGCACCGGCTGCCCCCGCTGGACACTCCGGGCTGGCAGGCGCGCACGGATTATCTCGTGCATGGTCCGCGGGAGCTGACGGCGTTCGTGACGGCGTTGAAGGGCGACGGTCGCGAAGGCCGGCCGGCGGCGTTGCGCACCACGGATGGCGGACTGACGTGGACGAGACTGGCCTTCATCGGACCGGAGCCGACGGGTTTTGCCATCATGCCGTCCACGCTCGCCCTCGACGACGGCCGCTGGTTCACGACGATTCGGGCGAGGGATTCGGCCGGCAGTTGGATCGAGGCATGGCGCTCCACCGATCGTGGCGGCAGCTGGCAGCCGGCGGGCCGGCCGGTCCCCGATGCCGGCGGCACGTCCGGCAATCCACCGCATCTCATCCGGCTCCGCGACGGTCGGCTCTGCCTGACGTACGGGTATCGGTCGCCGCCCTACGGCATTCGTGCCCGCCTGAGCCGCGACGAGGGCCGCACCTGGGCGCCGGAGGTCGTGTTGCGCGCCGATGCCGCGACCCACGACCTCGGCTACCCGCGCAGCGTCCAGCGGTCGGACGGCCGCGTGGTCAGCGTCTATTATTACAACGACGGCACCCACAGCGAGCGCTTCATCGCCGCGACGACGTGGAACCCGGGGCCTGACTCGCCGCCATGAAAAAATGTCT
>JACQWL010000618.1 GCA_016209255.1 Verrucomicrobiota bacterium | reverse complement strand
GTGTAGAAGCGGTCATAGCGCATGCCTTCGGCGGCAAGCCGATCGATGTTGGGCGTGGCGGCCGCTTTTTGCTCGCCGTGACAACTATAGGCTGACGGGCCGGCGTCCTCCACGAGGAGCCACAGGATGTTGGGCTTGGCGGGCGCTGGTGCGGCCACGCTTGTTGCGGCGAGGAAAGTGCCGAGCAGTGCGGCGGCGGGCGTGAGGAAGCGGCACAGGTCTGACATGGCGGAGGTTTTCATGAGGTTGCCGGGCGGGCGATGCAGTGACGACGACGACTGGCTGTTCGTCTCATTCCTGCGCAGAAAACGCAAACCACGGATTAACCGGTAGCGGATCAATTTGAAAAATTGCAGCGGCGGAAGGGACCGCTATCCGGAACCAACTCGTGACGGCGCGACGCGTTCCGGCCGGCACGCAAAACCAGGCGTCGCGCCGGAGAACGGCACGGGCGTGGTTAGCTGTTGCGCGTTTCGAAAAACCGTTTCGATTTGCAGGCGTGAACGTGCATGTGCTGCCCGCGGGGCCGATCCAGACGAATGCGTATCTGCTCACCGAGCCGGCCCGCGGCGAGGCGGTGCTGATTGACGCGCCCGGTGGCATCTGGGCCGAAGTGGCGCCAATCCTGAAAAAAGCGGACTGCCGGCTCACGGAACTTTGGCTCACGCACGGCCACTGGGATCACACGCAAGGCGGCGCCGAACTTGTGCGCGCCACCGGCGCAAAGGTGCGGGCGCACGCCGCGGACTGCGCGATGATTGAAACGCCCGAGGTGATGGAACGATTCATGGGGGAGCGGATGAACCTCGAGCCGGTACCCGTGGCGCATTGGGTCGCGCAGGGCGAGCGGTTCGAGGCGCTGGGCACGACGGTTGAGGTGCGCCATGTGCCGGGGCACTGCCCGGGAAATGTGCTGTTCTATCTGCCGGCACTTTCCGCCGCCTTCGTCGGCGATGCCCTTTTCAAGGGCAGCGTCGGCCGGTCGGACTTGCCCGGTGGGGACTTCGAACAACTTGCGCGCTCCATCCGCGAACAGATCTACACTTTGCCGGCTGCCACGGCGGTGTTTCCGGGGCACGGACCCGGGACGACCGTGGCCGGCGAGAAAGAGGGCAATCCCTATGTCCGCGGTTGATCCCACGACTCCAATGCGCCTTTATTCCGCACCTCAGCTGGATCCATGCATTTGGCCGCGAAGGTCCTCAAGGTTTCGAGAGCAGAAGGGTGAAGCGGCAGGCAGCCCGCTTGCGGGCGCGTTTCAGAGCGCGAGCGATCCGCCGGAGGCGGACAAGGCCCTGCCCGTCCTTCGGCGGGTCGCAGCCTACAGCCAAACGCACGAATACGGCTAAGGCAGAACCCATTTGATCATGACGCCAGAACTCGACGAGACATTCCTGCGGCGCGCGCTCGAGCTCGCGCGCAGCGTGTGGGGCACGACGCACCCGAATCCGATGGTCGGCGCCCTCATTGTCGAGGAGGGGCGCGTGGTGGGGCAGGGCGCGACGGCGCCGGATGGCGGCCCGCACGCGGAGCGGCTGGCCCTGCTCGCGCGCGGCAAACCGCCGCGCCCGGGCGCCACCCTGTACGTGACGCTCGAGCCGTGCTCGACCCACGGCCGGACGGGCGCGTGCACCGACGCGATCATCGCTTCCGGCATCAAGCGCGTCGTCGTGGGGGCGACCGATCCCAACCCGGCGCACGCCGGGCGGGGCTTTGCGGTGCTGCGCGCCGCGGGCATCGAGGTGATCACCGGCGTGCTCGAGCGCGAGTGCACCGATCTCAATCTTATCTTCAACCACTGGATCACGCACGGCGGTCCGATGATCGCCGGCAAGGCGGCAACCACGCTCGATGGGAAAATCGCCTGCCGCACCGGCGAGTCGCACTGGATCAGCAATGAGACCTCGCGGGCCGACGTGCATCGCTGGCGCCGGCTGTTCCCCGGCATCGCGGTGGGCGCGATGACGATCCTGAAGGACAACCCGCGGCTTTCGGCGCGGCGCGCCGGTGAACCGGAGTGGTGCCCGTGGCGTTTCGTGTTCGACGGCCTGCTCCGCACCGTCGTCGACAAGAATTTGCCCGCCGTTTTCACGGACGAATTTCGCGACCGCACCATCGTCGTGACCACGCCGCACGGCGGACTCGGCTATGTGCGGAAGCTGCGCGACATGGGGATCAAGGTCTGGACGTTCGAATCTCCGACGCAGCGCGTGCCATTCGCGGATTTCCGGAAAAAGTGCGCGGAGGAGAACATCGCCGGCGTGTTGGTGGAAGGCGGGGCGCAGCTGATCAGCGAGTTCCTGCGCTCGCGCCAGCTCGACTACCTGTTTGCCTACCACGCGCCGTTGCTGTTCGCAGACGACAAGGCCAAGACGATCTTCAGCGGCATGCGTCCCGAACGGCTCGAGCACGCGGTGCGCCTGACCGAGGTGAAGGCCGAGACATTTGACGGTGATGTGCTCATGCGGGGCCGCGTCGTTTATCCGGAGAAGTTGCTGATCGACGAAGCGGTCTTCGGGCTGCGCTAGGTTTTTGCGCCGCAAAAACCTGATGAAGCTTTTTCTCGCGTCCGCCAATCCGCACAATGCGGCGGAGCTGTCCGCCTTCGCCAAGGCTTCGGAGGAGGCGGCCGGCGTGCGGATCGAGATAATCCCGGCGCAGGCGGTGGGCGGCATGCCGCCGGTGGTCGAGGATGCCGGGACGTTCGTGGGCAATGCCCGGAAGAAGGCGCAGGCCTTGCGACCATGCCTGCCCGCGGGCGCCTGGGCCCTCGCGGATGACAGCGGGCTGTGCGTTGACGCCTTGGCGGGCCGGCCGGGAGTGGACTCAGCCTATTTTGCCGGGCCGCGGGGCGATGGCGCGGCGAATCTTGCCCAACTGATCGCGGTGATGCGCAAGGTGCCCGAGCCGGAGCGCAGTGCTCAGTTCCGGTGCGTGCTACTGGTGACCGGCCCGGACGCTCAGGAGGAGATTTTTGAAGGCAGTTGTGGCGGCCGCCTGTTGCACGGGCCACGCGGTCGGGCGGGTTTCGGCTACGATCCGCTGTTCGTTCCAAACGGCCGCGAGCAGACCTTTGCCGAAATGGATGCGGAGCTGAAGAACCGCCTGAGCCACCGCGCGCGGGCGTGGGCCCGCCTGGCGGAGTGGGTGCGTCAGTCGTCGATCGCGTAGATCTCGATCATCGCCGTACCGCTGGCACCTGCTGCGCTGCTGAGCTGCACGGTGCACGTGCCGGGCTCGAGCGTGAGGACCAGCGCGGCGTCGCGACTGCCGCCGGTTATCGGAATGGCGCCGGCCCGGCGCGCGACCGCGGCGATCGCCGCCTCGCCAGCCCCGCCTTCATCGCTGGCAAGGGGCGAACTCCAGCCGCCGGCATAAACGGTGAGCCGCGGATCGGCAATCGTGGCACCGACGCCGAAGGCCCCGAGTGCCGGGCCGAGGCCGCGCACGAGCAGCCGCAACGGGCCGTTGCCGGCGATGACAAATCCGGCCGTGAGCACCGCGGCCCCGGGCGCCGTCTGGCCGCGAATCGAAAAATTGCGGACGAGCGGCGGCGCAAACTCGCCACCGGTGTCGTAGAACTCGAAAAGGCTGACGCCGGCGCCGGAGTCGCCGCTGCTCGTCATCGCCGTAAACGCGCCCTCGCCCAGCACCGGCATGAGTGCCGAGCCGTAGGTCGCGCCGGGCACCGCAGGCGACGTAGTGAGCGGGAATGCGCCGACGCTCCGCGCGAGCGCCGTTGCGTCCAGGTTGAGCGCGCCTCCCCGATCCTCCCCGATGGCGTTGCTGCCGTCGTAGAGCGTCAACACGGGCGAGGGCAGGGTGGCGGAGCCGACCGCTGCCGGCAGACCGCGGCCCACCGCGCGCAGCAGAATCGTGCGCGGCGGCGCACCGGCGCACACCGCACCGGCGATTTGGGGCGGACCGCCGGGCTCCACCCGGCTGCGGGCCGAGAAGTTAATCAGACGCGATCGGTTGGGGGCGACCGTGAGTGTCGCGGGTTCGCTCGTGAAGGTCTGGCCGGCGATGGTCACGATGGCGCGATAGACACCGGCTTGATCGACACGAACGGCTGGCAGCCGCAGCATCGCAGCCGTCGCGCCCGCCAGCGTGGCACCGTCACGCGTCCACCGATACACGGCTGGCTGGGTCGTTCCAATCGCGACCTG
>JACQWL010000609.1 GCA_016209255.1 Verrucomicrobiota bacterium | reverse complement strand
GGCTTGCCCGCCTCCGGAGGGTTTTGCTTTTAACCCGCATGTACTCGCAGAAAACGCCGAAACACCGCCACGTCCATCGACGGCCAAGCGTGTAAACCAACCAGAGTGTGAAATGTCCAGGTTAGCGGGTTGGCGGGTGGCGGCGCTCACTCCACGATGCCACCGCGCAAGTAGCCGTGCTTCCCTTCGAGCAGCGCCTGCGCCAGCCGGTAGTTCCGCCCATCGTTGTTGTGCGCGAGCCCGGCGAAGCCCGCCGCGATCCGCAGGCGCGCGCCGGCAACCCAGCATTGCACAAGTTGCTCCAGCTCGGCGGGCGGGTATTCGCGATCGCCGCCTTTCAGGAGCGCGTCGGCATAAAGGGCCGTCGCCGCCATCGCGAAAAGCTCCGTCCCGATATCGACCACGCGGCCGAGCAGGAGCTGTTGCCGCTCGAGCTTCGGGCCGTGCTTCGCCATCGCGTGGAAGAGCGTGCGCGCCAGCTGGCGGCTCGTGCGCGCGACATAGGCCAGCGCGGGCCGGAAGGCCGGGGTGAAATCCGCCGGCGGGCCGCCGCGCGGCAGCAGCAGCCCCGGATACCAGCGCGCATAAAACGCGAACGCTTTCGCCATCGCGGCCGCACGGGGGCCGGCAGGCAACCGCGAATCGAGTGCGCCGCCCGCAGCCTTCAAGTGCGGATCGAGCGCTTCGCGCGCGAGGAACAGCCGCATGATCTCCGAGGAGCCTTCGAAGATCCGGTTGATGCGGGCGTCGCGCAGCATCCGCTCGATCGGCACGGCAGCTTCGCCGCGCTGCTTGAGCGACTGCGCCGTCTCGTAGCCGCGGCCGCCACGAATCTGCATCGTTTCGTCGACCGCGCGCCACGCCGCCTCCGTACCCCACAGCTTGCACATCGCCGCCTCGATCCGGATGTCCGCGCCATCGCGATCGACGAGCGCCGAGGTGAAGAGCGTCATCGCTTCGCACGCAAACGCGTCCGCCGCGATCCGCGCCAGCTTGTCGGCGATCGCGGCGTGCTGGCCGATGGGCGCGCCCCATTGGACGCGGGACGACGACCAGTCACGCGCATAGACGAGGCAGCGTTTCATCAAGCCGACACAGGCCGCCGGAATCGTAAGCCGCCCGGTGTTGAGCGTGGTGAGCGCGACCTTGAGTCCGCGGCCTTCGCCGCCAACGATGTTTTCACGCGGCACGCGCACGTTGGTGAAACGCACCACGCCGTTGTAGAGCGCGCGCAGACCCATGAAATGGCAGCGCGTGACGACCTCGACCCCCGGCGTGTTCATCTCCACAATGAACGCCGTGATCCGGTTCTTCTCCCGGCCGGCGACGATTTGGCCCGGCGTGCGCGCCATCACGATGATGACGCCGGCCTTCACGCCGTTCGTGCACCAGAGTTTTTCGCCGTTGAGGATGAAATGATTTCCATCCGGCGCCGGCTCGGCGCGCGTCGTCATCCGGGCCGGATCGGAGCCGGCGCCCTTCTCGGTGAGGGCGAAGGCGGAGATTTCCCCGTGGGCCATGCGCGGCAGATATTTTTTCTTCTGCGCCTCGGTGCCGAACAACTTCACCGGCTCCGGCACGCCGATCGATTGGTGCGCGGAGAGCAGCGCGGTGAGATTCGCGTCGACGCTGCCGAGCAACATCGCGGCCCGCGCGTAGTTGACTTGAGAGAGGCCGAGCCCGCCGTATTCTTGCGGCACCTTGATCCCAAACGCGCCGAGCTCGGCGAGCCGCTGGATGACCGCGGCGGGAATCTCGCCTTCCTCGTCGATCCGATCCGGATCGACCTCGTGCTTCAGCACGCGCGCGAGCCCGGTGAGGAACGGCTGGCCGGCCGCGACATCGACGGCCGGCTGCAGCGGGAACGGATAAACGCGCCCGAGCGAAAACCCGCCCATGAACAATTCGCCGGCAAAGCTGCGATCGCCGCCCGCGCCCCGCGCCGCCTCCGTCAGCTCGAGCGCCTCGCGCTGCCCGCGGTTCATCGTCGAGGTGTCGATGACCGTCCCGGCTTCGCGCTCCGGTCCGGGGGCAGCGGGGACGGGCGATTTCGGGACGGCGGGCGGGTCGAGTAGATCGGGGGTTTTCATGGCGAGCGCGGGTGGGCGTGTTCGATCGGCGCGGCGCGGCCGGAGTCGTCGGGTGCCTCCGTCCGCGCAAGAGATCCGGGCTGAAGCACCGCACTCCCGTTGCCGGGCGGGATATCGTCGCGCCGGCTGCTGCTTCCGGCATCGGGCTTCGTCCCGGGTTCAGAATAAAACCCCCGGCCGTCGCGGGCCATCTTGCGCATTCGGTCACACGGCGCGAAGTGCGGCGCGACGTCGCGCGCCAGCCCGTCCAGCCGCCGGACGATTTCGGCGGCGCCGAGCGTGTCGGCGTGGCGCAAAGGCCCGCCGCGGAACGGCGCCCAGCCCGTGCCCATGATCATCCCGAAATCGACATCCTCGGGTGCGTCGACCACACGCTCGTCGAGCACGCGCGCGGCCTCGTTGATCATGATGAGGACCATCCGATCGAGCTGCGCGGCGGCGGTGGGAGTGCGCCGCTCGCGCGCGCGTTGCAGGAAACGCGTTTCCGGATTCGGCGCCTCGCGCCCGCCGCGGCCGGGATGGACGTAGAAGCCGCGGCCGGATTTTCTTCCGAGCCAGCTGTGCGCGATCATTTTCTCCAGCGTGTCGTTGATCGGCACGCCGTCCGGCAGCCGGCGCCCGAGATCTTTCGCGACGTCTTGCGCGACATCGATGCCGACTTCGTCGCAAAGCCGCAGCGGCCCCATCGGCATCCCGAAATCGAGCATCAACCGGTCGACCGCGGCGGCCGGCACGCCCTCGCTGAACAGCCCCACCGCCTCGACCAGGTAGGGCAGGAGGATCCGGTTCACGAGGAAGCCCGGGCTGTCCTTCGCGATCACGGGCAGCTTGCCGATCGCCTTCGCGAATTGCAGCGCGGTGTCGAGCGCCCGCGCCGAGGTGCGCGGGCCGCGCACGATTTCGACGAGCTGCATCCGGTGCACGGGGTTGAAGAAGTGCAGGCCGACGACGCGCTCCGGCCGCGCGAGCTCCGCCGCGATCGCATCGATCGAGAGCGCGGAGGTGTTGGTCGCCAGGATGGTGTCCGGCCCCACCCGCGCCTCGAGCTCGCGGAACACCTGTTGCTTCAGTTCGAGCTTCTCGATCGCCGCCTCGATCACGAGATCGACGCCGGTGAGCGGCACGTCGGTGTGAATGGGCACGATGCGGTCGAGGCCGGCGGTCGCCTCGGGCAGCGTGAATACGCGGCGCTTCACGGCGTCGGCATAAACTTGCTCGATCGCATGGAGACCGCGGGCAAGCGCCTCGGGATTCACGTCCTTCAAACGCACGGGATAGCCGCGCGCGCTCACCCATTGCGCGATGCCAGCGCCCATCGTGCCGGCGCCGATCACGGCGACCCGTTTCACCGCCATCGGCGAAATGCCCGGGTCAGACGGGAGTTTTTTCGCGCGATCCTGCAAAAAGAACACCGCCACGAGATTCCGGCACTCCGGCGAGCGGACGAGCTCGAGGAATGCCGCCTTTTCGAGGGCGAATCCGTGCTCGAGCGGTCCGCCCACGGCGCGCATGCAGACCTCAATCGCCCTGAGCGGAGCCGGGTAATGGCCGCCGGTCTTCGCAAGGGTCTCGCGGCGGGCCCGGCGCGCGACGAGGGCCGAAAGCGGCGCGCGGCTGAGCCACGACGGGCGCGCCGCCCGGCGTTTGCCGCGGGCGACGAGCCTCCGCGCGGCGTCGGGCAAGTATTCCGCGTGCGCCACCTCATCGACCACCCCGAGCTTCAACGCCTGGGCGCCGGCGATTTGTCTGCCCGTGAGAATCAGCCCGAGCGCCTGCGGGAGGCCGATCAATTTTGGCAGCCGCGTCGAGCCGCCCCACGCGGGCAGGATGCCGAGCTGCGTTTCGGGCAGGCCGAGTTTGGTCGCCTTGTCCGTGGAGGCGACGCGCCAGTCGCATGCCAGCGCGAGTTCGAGCCCGCCCCCGAGGCACGCGCCGTGAATCGCCGCCACGGAGGGAATCGGGAGCCGGCCCAGCCGCGTGAACACGCGATGGCCGAGATCGACGATCTCCCCGAGCGCGGCGGAGTCGTCGGCGTGTTGTGCGAGGGTGTTGAGGTCGGCGCCGGCGATGAAAATCTTCGGTTTCGCACTCGCGAGGATGAGGCCGCGGAGGCCGCTTTCATTTTCCAGCGCGGTGAAATGCGCGTCGAGCTCCTCGAGCGTCGCGCGATCGAAAATGTTCGCCGCTGAGCCGGCGCGATCGAAGGTCAGAATCACGGTGCCGTCGGCGGAAGGGGTGCGCGTGATGTTCATGGGGGGAGTCAGGGTTGCGTTGAATCGCGGCGCATGAGGCGGAGCGGGCGAACAGCGCCCGCCCGTTGGGCGCCCCGCTTAAGCGGCGCCGCACCGATGCGGACGTCCCGCCTTCGTCTCTTCTCGAGCAGGGGGGCGCGGAGCGCCGGCGTGGGTGCGGAGGTGATGCGGGAGGCGGCCATACGCGATTTCGTTCACGCGGCTTCGAGCCACAGCGCGCCGCCCTGGCCGCCGCCGACGCAGAGCGACACGAGCGCGCGGCGGGCGCGGCGCCGCTGCAGTTCCTTGAGCGCGGTCAACACGAGCCGCGCGCCCGTCGCACCGACCGGATGACCAAGCGCGACCGCGCCGCCGTTAACATTGAGGATTTCGTGTGGAATTTCGCCGAGCGCGCCCGCCCGGCCCAGCTGCCGCCGTCCAAAGTCCGCCGACTCGCCCGCCGCGCGGCACGCGAGCACCTGCGCCGCGAACGCCTCGTTAATCTCGATCAGCTCGGCATCTTTCAACCCAAGCCCGCTGCGCTGTTCCGCCCGCGCGATCGCGTAGACGGGGCCGAGGCCCATGCGCGCCGGCTCGCAACCGGCATACGCGTAATCGACCAGCCGGCCGAGCGGCGCAAGACCCGTGCGCTTGAGTCCGCCTTCGCTCATCACGAGCAGCGCGACCGCGCCGTCGGTGATTTGCGAGGCGTTGCCGGCGGTGACGGTGCCGCCGCGTTTTTCAAAAACCGGTCTTAGTTTCGCAAGCGCGTCCAGCGATTGGTTGGCGCGCACGCCGTTGTCCTCGGTCACGCTCACGGGCGCGCCGCCGCCGCGGGGATAAACGGGTGTGGTTTCCTCGGCGAGCCTCGGCTTCGCCGCGGCGGCGCGCTGGTGGGATCGCAACGCGAACTGATCCTGCGCGTCGCGGGTGATCCGCCACTCGCGCGCCAGCGTTTCCGCGGTCTGGCCCATGTTGCAGCCGCACACCGGATCGGCGAGGCCGAGCTGCAGGCTCACCCGCGGCGCGAAATCTCCCGGGCGGAAACGCAGCAGCGCGGCGAGCTGCTGGCCGGCCGTTCGTGCCTTCGCCAGTTCGCCGAATTTCTTCGCGGCGCGGTCGCCATACAGGAGCGGGTAGCGGCTCATGCTCTCCGTGCCGCCGACGAGAAAAATGTCGCCCCGGCCCGCCGCGATTTTCTCCGCCGCCTGCGTGATCGCTTCGAAACCCGACGCGCAATTCCGCTGCACCGTCATCGCCGCCACGCGCTCCGGGACGCCGGCGCGGAGCGCGATCACCCGGCCGGCGTTCGCCGCGTCAATCGGCTGGCCGACGCAGCCGAAGATCACCTCGTCGATTTCCGCCGGATCGAGGCCGGTGCGCGCGAGGACGGCGGCGGCGGCGGCGCGTCCGAGATCGATCGCGTCGGCGCCGGCGAGCGCGGTGCCCATCTTGCAGAACGGCGTGCGGACGCCGGCAACGATGTAGGCGGCTTCCTTCATGCGTGCGTCTCCTGCGGCTGGTTGATGGCGTCGCGCGCCGGCGGGACGGGCGGGCGCGGCTCGACCGGCGCGGCTGTCGCCTTCGGGCGGTGGTCGACGACCTTCTGTTCCTTCAACGCCACACCGACCTGGTGCAGCACCTTGATTTCGTCGGCCGTGTGGAAAACGATCCGGTTCGGCCGCAGCTCGAATCGCGTGTGCAGCAACTCGCGCAGCGTGCGGTCGAGCGTCGCCTCCGGCATGTCGGCGATCCGCACGAGGTGCAGCACGATCTCGTCGAGGTCGAGCGGATCGTCGTGGGCCTTGCGCAGTTCGATTTGCCAGGCGCCGAGGCCGCGGATGTCGTCCAGCGCGTGCTCGAGTTCGTTGAAGTCCACGATGGTGCCTTTGATTTTCTGGAAGCGCAGCGCGCGAAAGTCGGAAACCCGGGAGATGCGGCCCATCAACCGCGGCAGCGTGCGCCCGCAGCGCGGGCACGTTTCCCACGTCAGACCATTTTCGATCAAGTCGCCGGTGCGGTAGCGCAGCACGACCGTCCCGCGCTGGTCGAGCGGCGTCCACACGATCTCGCCGCGCTGGCCGTCGGGCACGGGCTGGCCGGTGTCGGGGTTGATGACCTCGATGATGCCCAGGTCCGGGTAGAGGTGATAACCGGTCGGCGGTTCGCCGGGCGCGACGGGACACTCGGTCCACGCCAGCTTCGCCTCGGTGAAGCCGTACGTCGCGATCACCTGCACGCCGGGCGAGCCGAGCTCCGCGCACATCGCGGCGAGCTTGCTTCGGGTGCCGTCGGGGACCTTTTCGCCCGCGAGGCAGATCAGCCGCACGCCTTCGAGGCGCAACTTCTCGTCGAGCGCCTGCCGCAACACGTGATAGATGAACGTCGGCATCGCGGCGAGCACCTGCGGCTTGAGTTTCGCGATGGCGCGGAGGTTGCCCTCGGTGCCCATGCATTTGCCGCCGCCGGTCGAGAGCGCGAAGGTGTTTCGATCGCCGCCCGCATAATGCATGTACCAAAACGCCAGATGCGGCGCGAAGGGAAACATGTTCAGCATTCTCTCCTCGCGCGTGATGCGCGCGATTTCCACGACGCGGCCGCCGCCAACGGCGAGGTTGTGCAGATCGTGCTGCGTGTAGAGGAACGCCACCGATTCGGTCGAGCGGCCGGTCGTCGCGGTCATGAACGTCGGCCGCCACTCGCGATCGAGCTCGTCCTGGACGCGGGCGCGGCCGCGGAGCAACGCGCGCGCGATCACGCCGGGCCGGTGCGCCAGCACGTGCGGATCGGGAATCAAGGCGAAGCCCAGACTGCGGCGCGGATTTTCCGGCGTGGGCAGGAGATCTTCCTTCGCGGTGAACGGAATCTTCTTCAGGTCGTCGACCGAGCGGATATCGCCGGCGTCGAGGCCGAGTTCGCCGAAGAGGCGGTGATAGTGACCGGAGAACGGCAGCACGCAGTCCCGCAGGTAACGGTGCAGCTTCCGGCCTTGCCGCTCGCGCGCGGTTTCCCGGTCGAGGGTGTGCCATTGCCTGGTCAGCGAGCGAGTCGACATGGGAGGGAAGGTTGCGCGGTTGGGGTGTGGGAGGCGGGCCGGGAAAAGGCGATCTGCGCGCCGGCGCGGGTTCTTGAGAGGGTGCTTCGATCGATTCAGGCGGCGACGGTCGCGGGTTCGAGGCTTGGCAGGGCGAAAGACCGGGCGGCCACCGGATTTGCCGGGCTCTCCGTGCGCACCGCCGGCTGGGGGGCAGGGCAACCAAGGAAAGCGGCGATTTCGCCGAGCCGGCGGTCACCGTCCTGCTCGCCAATTTGCATCACTTTTCGAATATAATGCGGCTGGAAAAGCAGCGTCGCGACGAAATCGGACCGATTGGCTTCGTGCGTCCCGAGGTCGCGCACGATATGGCGAAACGCGCCGGGCAGTTCCGACTCAAACTCGCCCGCCAGCAGACCGAGATCCTGCGACGGCCGGAACAGCAGCACCTCCACAGGCCGCAGGCCAGGCCGGCTGCTCTCCGGGTGCCCGGCCAGCAGTTGATTCAACCGGCGGAGTTCCATCGTGTCGCGATCGAGCGTGTCGAGGAAGATCGAGCTGAGCAGCAAATCGATGATCGTCGCCGGCGGGGGATACTCACGCGCGGGCAGGTTCGCCCCGGAACGGCCCGGTTCGAGGAGGGTCGAGATCGCGATGATGCGATCCGCGCCGAGGTGAATCGCCGGGGCAAGCGGAGCCGTCAGCCGCACGCCGCCGTCGCAATGCCAGCCCTCTGCCAGGCGCACGGCCGGGAAGAGCAACGGCAACGCGCATGACGCCATGATGTGATCAACCGTCATCGCAACGGGCACGCCGCGTTGGCCCGGGCCTTCCCAACCCGCCACATTTTCTCCCTGAACCCACGTCACGGACTGGCCGGTCGGGTAACTGGTCGTCGTGATACCAAGCGCTGACACATGACCGCCGCGGATGTTTTCGTCGACGCCGCGCAGCACGCCATCCTCGGATTCGAGGACGCGGTGCAGGAACGCGTTCAACGGCGAGGTTTCGACCAGCCCGCGGGTCGGGGGCACGTGATGCGCGCCGCCTGTAACCAACCGGCATCCCCAGCGCAGCACATTGGCGCAGAGGTCGCGAACATCATCCGGGAGGAACACGTCCTCAATCGCGAGGCCCTCCCACTGCCTCGTCAGTCCCGGCACCGCGCGAGGAAACCCTCCGGGGATGTTGGCGAGCAGCGCGGCGTTGATCGCTCCGGCGGATACGCCGGACAATATCGGAAAACGCAGATGCGGGAACGCGCGGGCCAAGCTGCGCAAGACACCAACCTGATACGCGGCGCGAGCACCGCCCCCGGCGAGTAACAGAGCGGTTTTCGCAGGCGATGCGCTCATGGGGAAGTGGGATTTCCAGTCAGTTCATTGCTGAAGCCGATAGAGCTATAGTATCGACTTGAATTCGACATGCAAACTGCGCCCCGCGTTCCTCATTTCCTACACCCGGTCGGCTCGAAGCGATCCGGTCCGCGCTGGTGCCCGAGCGCCACTTATGTCGGTTCGAGATGGCCGCGGTACCATGCCCACACCTCGCTCCCGCCCAGCCGTTGGCAGAGCGGCGCCCAGGATCCTCGCCTTATCACTCGCGGCCAAATGCACCTACCCATCCCGGCAAGGCCAGGAAGTACACCGCAGGAAGCGAGCACCCAGCCCGCGCCCGTCAGTAGAATCATTTATAACGCAACGATCCGCCGTGGCCGACTTCTGACCGAACCTCCCGCTGATTTCCGCCCGCCCGCGCCGCGCCCCGTCGAGCACGAAGAGCCTCCCTGCGGGGAGGAGCGGCGTGCGCGTTCCTGGTGTTGCGGCGGCGGCTCGCCGTGCCCGGCGCGCGACCGTCTGTCGTGGCGGTGCGACGTGCCCTCGCTCGCGCCGTGGTTCGTCCTCGGCGCGTGCGCCGGCCTCTTCACCGCCTGGGCCGAGCGCACGATCATCGGCGCGGAAGGCGCCGCCGAGCTCCGCGCCCGCGCCGGGGTCATCCCGTGAGGGGAAAGTCCCTTGCGACTTGAAACCAGGCCGCGAGCGCCCCGCTTGGCTGCCGCCGGCGTGAAGGATTTCCCGGATAACAGCAGGTCTGCCCGGAGGCGTGAATCAGGCTGAAATCGCGCGACCACGGCGCAAGAAGGTGGCGCGAACCACCGGGGAACTACCGGAAATCCGGTAGTCATGACACTTGCGGCCAGCGTCCATTTAGGCCGCGATGGCCGGCGTCACGTTGACTTCCAAAGACGAATCGCGGCCTTGCCTGACACCTTTCGCCGTCCAAGAAACTCCTCCGCCATGCACGGGATCGCCCCGTCGGAAAAAGACACCGCTTCTACTCTCACACCCGGGCAGCTCGCCTGGCTGAAGGTCAGCAACGACCACATCGCCACCAGCCTGAGCATTGAGCTGGCCGATGTTTGGGGCGAGCTTGGTCGCAAGAAATTCCTGCGCACACTCGCCTGGGGCGATGAAGTCAGCGTGGCCAAAGAGACTTCCTCGCGGATCGAGATCGAAACCGTCTATTTCAACGAGCAGCCCGATGGCAGCATCCTGCCCATGAAAGAAACCGGATACATCGAGCCGAGGAAATCATCGGGCATCAGGACCGCCGATGTTATTCGCCCTGCCAGTCAAAACGACGTCCTCAAGGTGAATTGCGTGGACGTCCAACAAGGCGACGGCGCGGTGATCGAGTCGCCAGATGGCAAGGTGATCCTCGTGGACGGGGGCGACAACCAGATGTTCGCCCGCTACCTTGCGGGCCGGTTTCGGGGCACGACCGCGGCCCATCCCCAGGGAATCGATTGCATCCTGGTAACCCACGGCGATGCCGACCACTTCGCCGGCCTGCCGGAGATCTTCAAATCCGAAACCAACAAGGAAAAACGAAAGCGGCTCTTCATCCAGCCGAAGCGCTATTTTCACAACGGCATCGTCAAGCGCCCCGGCAAAAAGAACGGCAGGAGTGTGCCGGACCTCGGCCTCCTTGGCGCGACGCGCAAGGTCGGGAACAAGACATTCCTGACCGGCCTGGAAGAAAATCTGTTGAAAGTGCCGGACAAAGAGATGAACGCTCCGTTCAAGGAATGGAAGAACGCCCAGAAGGAATACATTCATCCCCGCGCCACGCTGATGGGCTCGCTGGGCAAATGGTCCCGGGTTCCCGAGCCGCTCATCTTCGTCACGGAACTCGTGGCGTTTTTCAACGTGGAAGGCTGGTCGCGGCTGGCCGACGACAAGCGGGCGGCCAAGCGCGGCCAGTTCTTCGGTTTCAGCCGCACCGCCTACGGCATCGTCAAAACGCGCACCAACGGCAAACGCCTCTTCGTGTATACGGACAGTGGCAACGTGCAGATGAAGGAAGCCTACGCCTACGCCGTCGATTCCTCCGGCGTTCCGCAGCCCGCCGAAGTTCGTCGCGCGTGAGGCCGTAAAGGACCTTTGGGGTCGCATGAAACGATCCATCTGATACCGTGATTTAGAAATCTCCCCATGAAGCGCGGCGCCAAAATCCTTGTGCTGGGACACGATGGCAACGCATGCGGTCCCTTTAGGTGGACGGCAATCAGGGAGTGGGTTGCCGTCGGCTACTTCACGCCAGATGATCAAGTGCGCTTTGACGGCGAAACCGATTGGCGCCCGATCGGAACGATGCCTGAACTGCTGGCCACTCCGCCGGGTTTCGACACCAATGAGGCGCTGCACGAACTCCAACACCGCGCGCGGGAGACGAAAGCCGTCGGTCCCCGCGCGGCAGCTTATCTCAACCTGCTGGGCTGTCCTGTCCGGCCGCAGCGATTGAATCCCTATACCGCGTTCCAGTGGGTGCGAATCCTCGAGGAACTCAAGCCGCGCCTTGCGAACGCCACAGAACGGTGGGCCGCGGAAGAGGAATCGTTCGGCCGCGCCCCCTCGGCCTCACCCAATGATGCCACTCCAGCCCAGATCGAGCAGCTCCGCGCCCTCGGTTGCGATGTCCCAGGCAAGCTGACGCGACTCGAAGCGCATCGCTTGATTTCCGGACCGCCCACCGAAGGACAGTTGCGGCGATTGAGATTTTACGGCATCGCGCTGCCAGAGGGTGCGTGCAAAGCAGATGCGTCGGAACTGATCGACAGATACGTGCGGGAACATTGGGAGACCGAGGAAGCTTACCAGGCGCATAGGAAACGACTGAGGGAGGAGGCGGCTGGGCGGCGCGAATCGGCGGCCCCATCGAGTCTCCAGCCATCGGCCGCTGAGGTCGTACCGGATCCGGCTGGGGGGTCCCCCACCCCGGTTTTTGACCCGGCAAATCAGGCCGACGCCCCTCAATCCAATCGGCCGACCCTCACGCGCGGCGCCATTGTTGCCTGTTCGATTGTGCTCGGAATCACCGTCGCCACCTGGTCCATCTCGGAGAGACGCTCCGGGAATGATTCGGCTCACCACCCGCCGCCGTCCCCCAAGCTCCAGGGTCTCGAAGCACCGGCTGCCGACGGCCAACGGAAAGGCAGCACGGCGGCAGGGCCAGAATCGCCAAACCCAGCCCAGGGGCAGGGACTCGAGGCGTTCGTGATGTCACTGAAGCTGACGGGAATTTTTGGCGGCGCGGAACCCCAGGCGTCGATCGATGGCCGGATGTATCGAGTAGGCGATGTGGTCGATCGGGCGCGGGGTGTTTACGTACTCCGCGTGGACCCGGACAAGCTTTCGGTCGTTTTTGGCGACCGGGAAGGGAAGATATTCGAGCGAGTTCTCCGGTAATCGCGGCTCGGCGATGCCTGGTTCGCGGCAGAGGCGTGCAGCGCGCCAAACGCACACCGGTCCCCCTTCGTTGCGGCTTTCGACATTGAATTTCTTCCCGGCAGTTTCACCATTCCGTCCGCACCGGTCTGGCCGTCCGCGGTCCGGCGGTTTTCTTGATGCGAACCATTTTCCGCGCCACGTTCGCCGCCGCTGCGGTCTCGACGCTGCCGGCCCAGTCCAACGTCGCCCCAAGGATTGACGGAGGTTCCACGACGGCCCTCGCGTGGCGGCGGCTCGCCGCGCAGTCGCACACCACCCTCGTCGGCCTGAATCAACCGGACCGCACGGCGCTGCCGCCGCTCCCGGCCGGCGTGGAGGAGCTCACGTTTTCGGAGTTCTTCGGCCCGATCGGCGATCGCGGGCTCGAATATTCCGCGAAACTGCGCGCGCTCGATGGCCGCCTGGTCCGGCTCACCGGCTATATGGTGCGGGAACAGGAGCACTCACCGGGCCTGTTTCTCTTCGCCGGGCGGCCGGCGACCGTCGAAACGAAGGGTCTCTGCGCCGTGGATACGGCGCCGCCCACCGCCGTCCACGTCCTCCTGCCTTCCGACGCCGATCGCCGCGTGCCCTACCGGCCGGGCCGCATCGTGCTCCTCGGCCGCATCGAGCTTGGCCCGCGCCTCGAGGTCGATGGACGAAACTCCACCGTCCGCCTCGTCCTCGACGCCACCTCCGCGGCGCAGTTTGCCCCGGCCTCCCCATTACCCGCCCGTTAGAACTTTCCATGCGCTCCGCCCCTTGCTTCCGTCGCCTCGTCGTGTCCTTTGCCGTCCTCGCCGTGACCGCCGCGGCGTTGCCCGGCGCGCCCCGGGTCACCCGGCTCACGCCACCGAGCGGTCTCTTTTCCTTCGGCGATCCGCAGCCGCCGATCATCGCGCGTTTCCTGCCCGGCCAGCGCTTCGATTTGCAGGCCACGATCGCCCCCGACGCCGGGCAGATCGTCGTCGGCGTGAAATTCTACGTCGACGATGCCGACGTGCCCGGCCCGATCACCATCGTGCGTGCCACCGTGGCCGGCCTGCCCGCCAACACCTACGTCGCCAGGCTGCGCGCTTACTCGAACCTCAAGCCCGGCATTCACCGGCTCATCATCAGCGCCACGCAGCTGCCCGATGGCCAGTCCGTCATCGCGACGGGCAATTTCGAGATCGTCCCCATGCCGGCGACGGATCTGCCCAAGGCCAAAAACATCATCATCATGATCGGCGACGGCATGGGCATCGCCCACCGCACCGCCACCCGCATCGTCCTCAACGGCATCAGCCAGGGCAAGGCGCTCGCCCCGCTCGTAATGGACACGTTTCCTGTCACCGGCCTCGTGCAGACGTGCTCGCTTAGCGCCATCGTCACCGACTCCTCGCCCGGCGCCTCGTGCTACTCCACGGGCAACAAGAACGACAACAACGAGGAAGGCGTCTTCCCCGACGACACCACCGACGCCTTCGACAATCCCCGCATGGAATACATGGGCGAGTTCCTCGCGCGCACCCAGGGGAAGTCGCTCGGCATCGTGACCACCTCCGACGTCGCCGACGCCACGCCCGCCGCCCAGGCCATCCACACCCAAAACCGCAGCAACGGCACCGGCATCTGCGATCAGTATCTCGACGAGGCCGTCGCCAGATCCAATCTCACCGTGCTGCTCGGCGGCGGCCGCAAATGGTTTCTGCCCGCCGCCACCGCCGGCTCCGCCCGCACGAACGCCACCGACTACGTGCTCCCCGCGGAACTCGCCGCCGCCTGGGGCGTCCCCGCCGGCGCCCTCGATCCGAACCGCGATCTCCTGGCCGATTTTCAGCGCGCCGGCTTCGCCTACACGGCCAACGCCACGCAGCTCAAGGCGCTCCCGGACACCGCGACGAAGCTTCTCGGCCTCTTCACCCTTGGACACATGAACGTGGCCTCCGACAAAATCGACGGCCGCCGTGGCAGTCCGGCGATCGTCAACGACTATGGCTTTCCCGACCAGCCGATGCTCGACGAGATGATCGTGGCGGCGCTGCCCGTGCTCGCGAAAAATCCCGCCGGCTTCGTGCTCATGGTCGAGGGCGCCTCGATCGACAAGCAGTCGCACAATATGGACACGGAGCGCTGGATCCTCGAGACGATCGAGTTCGACCGCGCCGTGGCCCGCGCCAAGGCCTTTGCCGCCGCCAACCCCGACACGCTCGTGCTCGTCACCGCCGACCACGAATGTGGTGGCGTCAACATCATCGGTGCCTCCCGTGTCACGCAGGCCAGCCTCAACGCCCGTGCGTTCGCGGGCGGCGGCGCGGCCCAGTTGCGCGATCCCGTCGTCGGCACCTACGAAAACGCCGGTTTCCCCCTCTACGGCATCATGCCCGACGGCTATCCCGCCACCACGAACCCCGATCGCAAACTTCTCGTCGGCTACGCCGCCAACGCCGATCGCTACGAGGACTGGCAGAGCAATCCCCGCCCCCTGCGGGATTCCGGCCAGCCCTTCAACAACACCGCGCCGCTCAACACGTATCCCGCGACCGCCGCGCAGCGCCGCACCAACGGCAACTTTTTCATCGCCGGCCAGGTGCCCGGCAACACCGCCGTGCACACCGCCTCCGACGTCCCGCTCTCCGCCTACGGCCGCGGCGCCGCGCTCTTCACCGGCACGATGGACAACACCGACGTATTTTTCCGCGCGATGAAAGCGATCCTCGCCGGCGCCGACAACACCGTCGCCGAACGCTGACCCCGGGTTCGCTGTCGGCGGCTGTGCCGAGGTCGCGGATGGCGAATCGCCGGACGCAATTCTCGCTTTGCACCCGCGACTGATTTCCCTACTCTCATGTCCGTGTCGCCAGCCAAGAACGCCAAGTCTGCAGGTGTGCGCGTTGGAATCACTCGCGCCATCAGCACGCCCTTGGGATTTTACGTTCTTTCGCTGCTGATCGTCGAAGCGACGCTCGGACTTGTTCTCACGGCATCGAAACTGAGCGAGGAGCATGTGTGGTCGGGCTTCTTTGTGGTGATTGGTCTTTTTCTGGTGGTATTCGCCGTGGTCACCGGCCTCGTGATCTGGAGTCCAAGGAATCTGCTTTATGGAAAAGAAGAACACTCGAATCCGGCGCTCGCCCCGTCCGCCTTGCAGGACGCGATTGAGGACACCATCGCGGCGAAGGTAAAAACCGAGTGCTTGAAAAATCCGCCGAACTTGCCAGGATAAAGGCATGAACTGGAAAGACACCGTGACCGACCCGGATGAGGTGAAAGTGTTTCTGGCTCTCGATGGCCCGCAATCCACTTGGCGTACGATGGGCGGCATCGCCCGCCAAACGAGTTTGTCCGAGGAGCGGATCGCTCAAATTCTTGCCAGATACAATTTGACGCTCACTCGCCTCGCTGAAACGCCGTCGGTTTCAGGTTCGGCTTTGGTCGGTTTGATTGAAAAAGTGGGGGTTTAGACGGAGCTAGACCGCGTCAGACGAACGGGGTCAAACGGGGTCAGGACTTGGGGTTTGGAGTGCGGTGGACCTTTGTGTCACCTGCTTCGCAGTCCTCAAACCCCATAGCTTGACCCATTTTCGCCCCGTGGGTCTTGGCGCTCAGTTCGTCCTCAACCTGATGAAAAGGGACTTTCTAACACAGAGAACACCTTAACCCCTCCCCGACCCGACCCAATGAAAATCCAGTTTCCTTTAAGTAAAGCGTCCCAAGTGCAGCGAAGTGGAAGGAGCAACCGACAGTTTAGGATGACGCAACATTCGCTATTCGCCATCAGAGTCATGGTGCTGCTGGTGCTGATGCTTGGGCTTGTCACATCTGATCGCGCTTACGGTCAAACCAAACCAAGAGCCCGCGATCTCGGGATTCCGTTTGACGGGACGCCAGGCCCGCTCAACGCAATCACCGATGTGGACGGAGTGGAAGTCGGCTATACAACGTTGATCTCCGGACAAGGGAAGAGAGTGGTTGGCCAGGGCTCTCGAATCGGCCAAGAGCGGATCGATTGCTGAAGGTAACGTGGGCGGCGGCACGGGAATGAACTGTCATGGTTTCAAGGGAGGAACCGGCACGGCTTCACGCCAGCTTCCAACCGGGGCTGGCTCCTACACCCTTGGAGTTCTGGTCCAGTGCAACTATGGAACCCGATCGCAACTGCGGATCGCCGGCATTCCGGTTGGAATGGAAATCAAAGGCTATGAGCCGTGTGTCGCCCGGCTAATCGATCCGCCCGCCAGAGCGCAGTGGTGTTGGCATCATCGCATCCGCGCTACGGCGCAGATTATACCTTGCAAATCATCCATGACATGGAAGATTTACGCTATGATTCATCGCTTAGCCGAAGCCCGGGTCAGCGACCTGCTCGAGCGTTTTCCCGCGGTGGCCGTGTTGGGCCCCCGTCAGGTGGGCAAAACGACCCTGGCACTCCGGCTGGCGGACGATCTGGGCCCGAAGGCCGTCTACCTGGATCTCGAGTTGCCCTCCCACCGGGCGAAACTCTCAGACCCCGAGCTTTACCTCAACGCGCAGGAGGATCGGCTCGTGATCTTCGATGAACTCCAGCGCCAGCCCGGGCTTTTCGAAGTCCTGCGCGGCATCATCGATGGCCGCCGGCGGAGCGGTCGCCGCACCGGTCAGTTCCTGTTGCTGGGCTCGGCCTCCATCGACCTGCTCCGGCAAACGTCCGAGACTTTGGCCGGTCGCATCGCTTACCTTGAACTCACCCCGCTGCTCGTGGAAGAAGTCGTGGCGAAAAAACGCAGCGAACGGGACCGGTTGTGGCTGCGGGGCGGTTTCCCCGACAGTTTTCTCGCCGATGACGACGCCGCGAGCGTCGAGTGGCGGGAGGCATTCATTGGAACTTATCTCGAACGTGACATTCCCTCTCTGGGCCCGCGGATTCCGGCCGAAACGTTGCGGCGCTTCTGGACCATGCTCGCCCATGAGCAGGGGACTCTGTTGAACGCGGCCGCCGTGGCCGCCGGCCTTGGGGTCAGTGGCCAGACCGTCGGACGCTACCTCGATCTCATGGTCGATCTCCTTTTGGTGCGCCGCCTGCAGCCGTGGTCGGCGAACGCCGGCAAGCGCCTCGTTCGCTCCCCCAAGGTTTACGTGCGCGACAGCGGTCTGGTGCATGCCCTGCTCGGGCTCCGCGACCTCGATGCCGTCTTGGGCCACCCCGTCACGGGCGGAAGCTGGGAGGGGTTTGTGATCGAAAACCTTCTGGCGGCCGCGCCCGCTGGCACGCAGGCCTGGTTCTACCGGACCGCAGCGGGCGCCGAGATCGACCTCGTGCTGGAAATTCCACCGAAGCAACGCTGGGCCATCGAAATCAAGCGGTCCTCGGCCCCTTCGTTGGCCAAGGGGTTTTATCTGGGCTGTAAAGATGTGAAGGCGACCCGGCGGATGGTCGTTCATGCCGGCGAAGAAACCTATGGCCTCGGCGACGGCGTGGAAGCCGCATCGCTGGCCGGTGCCCTGGCCGAATTGCGCCGCTCATGAAAGGGACGTTTCGCGTGCGCCGGCGCCGCCGGACATTGTAACGGTTGGGTTGGCAAACGGGGTCATGCGTGAATAGCCGACAGGAGGCGAGACGAAGAGCTGAAGCCGGGCGCGCGGGGAGAGCACGGCGGTCGATCGTTCACCCATGACCCCGCCCGGCTGTTCTAGAGTTACGATACGACCTTTTCTACGGCTTCTTTCCTCTTTGGATCCAGAGCGTCCAGTGTGCGCCACCGCTCATATCGCTGAAGGTCCGCCACCTTTGTTTTGTCGAGGAAAGCCGCCGCCAAAGCCTTCGCATACTCAAATTCCTCCGCCGACAGTGTCTTTTCCGCCCGGCCGAGCATTTGGTCGAAGCTCCACGGATAGCGCTCGAAATCTTGCTCGATAAAGAACTTGAAACCCCGTTCCCATCGTTCGCCATCGCGCCGCTGCAAAAGTGACGCGAGCCAGAGTGAAAAACAGATCTCGGCCATATCGTCCGGGTCAAATTGATCAAGATTCTCAAAGGCGGAAAGAAGTGCCTTTTCTCCGTCCGAAAACCTGGCAAGGCCCACGAGAAACTGACCGTAATTGCAGAGGGTGTTGGAATCTTTCGGTGCGACCTCGAGGGCTTGCTGAAAATACTTCTCTGCGCTGTCCTTGTCCGCGCGCTGCTGCCATAGAAAATTTGCATACATGCCAAGGCTGTAGGCATTCTTGGGATCGGCCTTGATTGCCCGTTTGTAACACGCCTCCGCGCCGTCTTTATCTCCGCGTCGATTCTTCAGAAAAAGCGCGTAAGTGTTAAGTGGGCGGACACTCTTCGGGTCGGCCTCAATCGCGCGCTTGTACTGCGCCTCGGCGCCGTCCGCGTCGTGGCGCCGTTTCTCTAGAAAATTCGCATAGTTGACGAGGTTGTTGGCATGCTTCGGGTCGGCCTCAATCGCGCGCTTGTAATACGCCTCCGCGCCGTCCATGTCGCCGCGTCGTGTCTCCAAAAAAAATGCGTAGTTACCGAGGTGGCGCGGGCTCTTCGGGTCGGCTTTGGTCGCCCGCTTGAAATAAACCTCAGCGCCGTCCGTGTCGCCGCGTTTATATCGCAGGAAAAGCGCATAGTTGCCGAGCGTATCGGCGTCGCCTGATGCGGCTTCTACGATGCGTTTGTAGAGCCTGTCGGCCAAATCGATGGCACTACTCGCCAGCCGATCGAGCAATTCCCTGCGCGCCCAGTCCATTTCGTTCAAGGGAAGGTGGTCCACAATAAATTCGACCATACGGCGGCCCTCTTTATCCGCGAGAATCTTGGCGAGTGTGATTCTCTCTTGGTTTAGTTCGCTCTCGGCTTTGCCTCCTTGAACTCGTTGGTTGTCTGCGCCCAAGTTGGAGGCAAGTTGAGACAATGACGTCCTCCCCCTTTTCAACCGGACCAAGCGCCAAAGATCGCGCAAGACTGTCGGATAATCCTTCTGCTGGAGAGTTTCCTCGATTCTTCGCATCAGTGTCCGCGCATCATGACCAAGCGCTCCGAGCATGCTATCCTCGATGGCACGATAGGCCTCGAACAAGTATCCACGGCGCCGCCTGAAGATATGCGGTTCCTCGGTGAGCGCGAGTTGTGGATGGTAGGGGATTTGCAACGAAAGATCGACCCCCGATCCCCATGCCTCTTCAAAGGACGACTTTGCCTCTTTTTCCCGATCATCGACGAGCTTGTCCTCCCCATTAGGCACGGGACTGAGAATGATTTGGAACTTCGTTTTCTTTCCCTCCTTCGCACCGCGCAGCGCCTTTAGGAATGCACAAGTGCCCTCAACGTTTTGGCGGTTCAACCCGCTCAATATCATGAGGTGGTCGGCCAGGTCGCGAGTGCAGATGCCGGCCTCGTCGGAAAACCCGGTCCGACTGTCCACGAGCACGTAGTCATAGAGGTCCGCTTCGGTGAGCTTCTTTTTGAACGCGCGAACCAATGGCTCGCCCAGTCCTTGCTGATAGAGCTCATGCAGATTCAAGCTATCGAAGCGCTGTGCGTAGCCGCCATCAAATTTGCCCGCCGGCATGATACTCAGCGAGCCGTCCTTGAATTCACGAAGCGCTTCAGGAAGGTGATAAGCTTGGGTGTAGCGCTTCGCGATGTCGGCAGCGGAGAGAGCGAACAAGTCCGCGTCCTTCCCACGTTTCTTGGCGTCGCTCAACAAATCTACGAACCCACGCTTGAGCGGACGTCGCCTCGGCTTCTGCTTTTCTCGCGAAGTATCGGGAGCCCTCGGGTCGAGGTAGGAGAGCCCGGGTGCCTCAAGATCGAGATCGATTACCAGCACGCGAAAGCCCCGGCCAGCCAGGATGCCAGCGGTGTTGATTAGGGCCATGCTGCGTCCGACGCCTCCTTTGAAAGAGTAAAATGTGACGAACGACGCTTTCGGCTTTTCTTGGCTCATTTCTCACGCAGCTCGGCGCGGACAGAGTTTTGACGAGCGAACTTGTGCTACAAAATTGCCGTCGAAAAATTTCATAAGCGCCGCCTTGAGCCGTGAATTGGGGGCGGGGACTAAAATTTCAGCGGCCGCTGGCAAACGGATTTCGCACGCAGGCGCTGGCACCATTTCCGCATACGTTTTCGTAAGAACTTCGAACGTATCCGCGCTGTGCCCCGCTTCCACTGCTGCTCGGCGAATGAAAGCAACGTGCTTTTGTTCTCCGCGGAGCGCATGACATACGGCGATCAAAGCGTCGGGTTCCAAGGCTCGCTCATCCGCTGCCAAGGCGATTCTGGCATGGTGCTCCGCTTTGTCTATCTTACCTGCTCGGAGCGCGGTGGTCGCGGTCGCCAAGTGTTCGCGGTAGAGATTCTGGAGATTCCGTTTCGCTTTTTTTGCGGGTTCGTAATGCACTGCGCCGTCAACGCCGATCCACATTTGCCAATCTGGCTGAGCGGGATGCTGAAACCCGAGGGGGAGCGTGACGCGCTCGGCCAGCGCCAGCTCTTTGATTTCATCGAAAGAAACGACCTGTGGGTCGACCAGCCAGTTTCCGGCGATCCGAAATGGAGGAACGAAACATTGTGTGGGGTCGTTGCGGTCGTGAAACACAGGCGGAACCACCGCAGGCCCCTTTCCGGCGGGGAGGACGTCGGCGTAGCCGATGACTTCGAGCTGATGGAGTTGGACGGTCTGAGCAGTCATAAATGCACCTCACACGATGCCGTTGGCGCGGAGATAGTCAATGCACCGGCTTTGGAGCGTGGCAAAGTCGCCATCGTCTTCCATTACGACCTGCTCCAGCTCGACGTGGCCTTCCATTGCGACAAGGAAATCGAGCGTGGTCTTCTCGCGCCTGAGCCGCCGCGGATAGAACAACACTTTGAGATGCGGCGCGGAAAGAATCACTTCATTTCGCACCCTAATTTCAAACGACCACAGGCGGGGATCGTTTTCTACCGCGGGTGATTTGGGCCGCAGACCAATCGAGTCGGGCCTCATTGGCTGTTTGTTCTGCGCCACATAGTCTGCTGGAGAGGCGAATTGAAAGTGGAGGAGATGAGCCAAGTATTCACGGTAGCCGGGCACCGGCAGCGTGTGTCGGGCGAGGAAGGCGATGGCGGTTTCAGACGTGTCCGGCCAAGTCGATTTGCGGTGCAGCGCTCCGCTGTCGAAAGGCGAGGCTTCACAGTCGTCGCTTCGATCCTTCTCAAGAACCGTCGCGAACAGAAATCCAACCTGGGTCTCCGGATATCGGAATTGGCCGCAGTAGAGAAATACGAATTCCGCTGTGCCAAGTGCTGCCTCGGCCGATTCCGGCCGTAGCGCCTTGATCGCGTGCTCGTCGAGTTTAGCCGGGGAAATGAGCTTCCATCCGATTCCCCTTTTGTCCGATGTAACCTCAACAAATGCAGACGACGTCATGGCGTGGGCAAGCAGGAGGGAGCTTGCCATCTTGACACAACGCTGGGGAATGGACGTCCCCAATCCTGCACTGGTCAAATCGTGCCTTATCTGCCCCAGAAGGCAGTCGAGGTTAGATGCCGGAGATGGAACACCCACGGAAGGACTGTGCTTCAAAGGTCAAGAGGGTGGCAAGCTGGTTTCGGAAGCTCTGGGTGAATGACGACCTCCATCGCACGGCGGCGCGATACTGCTGGTCCGTCAGACCCGCCACACGTCCCGCTACATCGTCATCGATCCGGCGGAACCCTTCATTCACCGCTTCATTGAGCGGCACCGGAGGCGACCAGGGATTAGCGTTCCCCTGTTTGTTCTTCTCCGCGTTCTCCGCGATCTCCGCGTTGAAAGCGCTGCGAATCGCCTGCCTCCGCCTTCGCCGGGCTTCGGCGCGACAAGAGCAGGCTCCTGCATCTGGCATCGAGTCGCTTCGGCATGGGCTTTGGAGGCTGCCCCGGGGCTGGCGGCGGCGTTCGTGCTGTCCGTCACGGAGACGAGGATACGTGTTGGGCCGCCGCCTTTTCGTCAAAACACAACGCTCCCGTCGGACAGTGGTGGACCGCCTCGGCGGCGATTTTTTGCAGGCCGTCCGCGATCGTGCGGTTGAGCGGCGCGCCGAGGCGCACGTCGAAGCCCCGGCCGATGAAGGTCAGGCCCAGCGGCTCACGCGCGAGTTCGGTGAGTTTCACGCAGATGCCGCACAGGATGCATTTGCCGGGCTCGAAGATCACGCCCCCGGGCTGCATCTGCTGCTCGAACGGCCGCCGCTTGGAGCGGAAACGGTCGGCGTTGGCGCCGTAGGTCTGGGCATAGTGCTGCAGCACGCAGTTGCCCGAAGAACGGCAGTCGCAATGCAGGCAGCGTGACGCCTCCCCTTCCGCGTCCACCCGTTTCAGCCCCGCGGCGCACGCGCTGCAGGGGTCCACTCTGGTCCGCTCGTTCCCATGCTGGAGAAAGAGCCGCAGCTCCCCCGGATCGAGCCGGCCCATGATGCTGCTGAACGGCTTGTCGGTTCGCCGCACGGCGGCGCCGCGCAGGAAGAGCCCGACACACTCCGCGACGGCCTTGCCCTCCGCCATCGCGCGCACCAAGTGTTTGACCGGCTTCACGGCGGCTCCGGCGGCGAACACCCCGGGCAGCCCGGTCAGGCACGTATTCGGATCGGCCTTGATCCCCGTGGGGGCGAGCGGCACGCCGAGCTTTTCCTTTTCATCTTCGGCCAATTCGCCGATCGCGAGCACGACCGCGTCGTAGCGGCCGGACAATTCCGCCAGCTGATGCGTGTGGCCGAGGACAACCGCCTCCTTGAAGCGGACGCCAAGACGCGTGAGCAGGTCCAATTCGGCCGTCAGCACGGCGCGGGGCAGAGCGCTTTCGGCCAGATGCCGGAGGGTGCCGCCGGCTTCGTGGTGCCGATCGAGCAACTCGACCGCGTGCCCCTGGCGGACCAGAAAATAGGCGGCGGCCAAACCGGTCGGACCGGCTCCGACGATCGCGACGGAACGACCGCTGGGGGACGCCCGCAGCTGCAGGTGGGGCGTCGGGTGGGCGAGATCCTGGTCGGCCACGAAACGCTCCAATTCCCGAATCGCGGCCGGATCGTCGTTCGCCCCACGGCGACAACCCTTCTCGCACGGGTGATTGCACAGGCGGCCCAGCACCGCCGCCAGCGGCAGCGCCTGCCGCACGGTGATCGTGGCCTCCTCGTAATCGCCCGACTCGATCTGACGGATCATCACCGGGATGTTCAGGTGCAGCGGACACAGCAGGTTGCACGGCGAGAGGCAGTCGCCCACGTGATCGCTGAAGAGCAGTTCCAGGGCCGTGCGCCGGGCGGCGTGCACCTCCTCGGTTTCGCTCTCCACCACCATGCCCGGCGTCGCCTTGGTGCCGCAGGACGGCACCAGCCGGCCGTCGATCTTGACCAGACAAACCAGGCAGGTCGTGAGCGGACCGCACTTTTCCAAATGACACAGCGTCGGAATATCGAGTCCAAGCTGGCGGGCGGCCGCGAGCACGGTCTGGCCCGCGGGGACCTCGGCTTCCCGGCCATCGATCTGGATGCGGCAGTCGTTCATCGCACCTCCACCGCGTTGTAGGGGCAGACTTTGCGGCATGTGTCGCAGCGCGTGCAGATATCCAGATCGATGTGGTGCCGCGCGTAGGGCGTCAGCGGGATCGCGTTCACCGGGCACTGTTGGGCGCAGAGCGTGCAGCCGGTGCAGTCGGCGGTGATCCGGTACTTGATGAGCGCGGTGCATTTCCCGGCCGGACAGCGCCCCTGCAAGTGGGCCTCGTATTCGTCGTGAAAGTACCGGAGGGTCGTGAGGACCGGATTGGGCGCGGTCTTGCCCAGTCCGCACAGGCTGCCGGCGCCAACCTGCTGGGCGAGCCGCTTGAGTTCGTCCAGGTGGGAGCGATGGGCCTGGCCGGTGCAGAGCCGGTCGAGGAGGTCGAGCATGCGCTTGGTGCCGACGCGGCAGAAGGTGCACTTGCCGCACGACTGGGCCTCGGAGAACTGCAAAAAGTAGCGCGCCACGTCCACCATGCAGGTGGTGTCGTCGAGCACGACGAGCCCGCCCGAGCCCATGATGGCGCCGACCTCGCGGAGGGATTCGAAATCGACGGGGGTGTCGGCGAGCCGCGCGGGCACACAGCCGCCCGAGGGGCCGCCGATTTGCACGGCCTTGAAACGCCGGCCGGGGCGCACGCCGCCACCGATCTCCTCGACGATTTCGCGGATCGTCGTGCCCATCGGGATCTCGATCAGGCCCCCGCGCACGACGTGGCCGGCGAGGGCGAACACCTTCGTGCCCTTGCTTTTCGCCGTGCCGATGGCGGCAAAGCGCTCGCTGCCGTGGCGCAGGATCCAGGGCACGAGGGCGAAGGTTTCGACGTTGTTGATCAGCGTGGGCTTTTGCCACAGGCCGGACACGGCGGGGAACGGGGGGCGCAGCCGCGGCATCCCGCGCCGGCCCTCGATCGATTCGATCAATGCCGTCTCCTCGCCACAGATGAAGGCGCCCGCGCCCTCCATGATCGACACGCGGAACGGGTGGTTCGCGCCCAGCAGCCGGTCGCCGAGCCAGCCGCGCCGTTCGAGCGTGGCGATCGCGGCCCGCACCCGCCGCACCGCCAGCGGGTATTCGTGGCGGATGTAGAAAATGCCGGCATGCGCCCCGGTGGCCAGCGCGGCGATCGCCATGCCTTCGAGGACGCGGAACGGAAAGGACTCGAGAATCATCCGATCCATGAACGCTCCCGGGTCGCCCTCGTCGCCGTTGCAGATGACAAACTTGTCCGGGCCGGGCTGGCCGTGCATGACCCGCCATTTCTGGCCGGTGGGAAAACCCGCGCCACCGCGGCCGCGCAATCCGGATTGCTCCACGACGGAGACGATCTCCTCCGGTTTCAAATCGGCCAGCGCGTGTCGCAGGGCGGCAAAGCCGTCGTGCGCCACATACTCGTCCAAATCGAGCGGATCGATCCGCCCGAAGTGCTCGGTCGCGATATGCACCTGCCGGTCGAGGAACGCCTGCACGCCGGAATCGCGCACTTTCATCTCGGCCCGCGCGACTTGCTCGGCGGGCGGCTCCGTGTCGACGAGCAAACCGTCGAGCGCGCGTTGCCACAGGCTGCTCGCGCGACCCAGCAATCCCCGCGGCCGGAAGTGGGCTTGCAGGAGCGCACCGGCGTGGGCCGGGGTCAGGTCGGCGTAGAAGCGATTGGCGGCTCCCGGCCGCGCGACCTCGATCATCGGCGTGCGGTGGCACATGCCCACGCAGCCGACCCGCTTCACATTGACCTGGGCACCGCTCCGGGCCGCGCTGGCCCGCAAGGCATGGAACAGTTGATCGCTGCCCTTCGCCATGCAGCAGGACCCGAGGCCGACGTGGATGGTCGCGCTCGCCCCGCCCGCGTTCGCCCCAACTGCGGAAAGCTCTTCGGTGGACTCGTTCGTGGCCGGCCGGTTCTGGCCCGCGAGAAAATCCCGGATGATTTCCGGCACCCTCTCCGCGGTCGCATGGCCGATGGTGGCGCCGTCGATCTTCACCACCGGGGCCAGCGTGCAGCAACCCAGGCAGGCAACCGATTCGATCGTGAATTCACGCTCGGCGTCGGTGTCCTCGCCCGGCGGGATGTGCAGGTGCCGCCGCAACGCATCCGCAATCTTGTCCGTGCCGGCGACGTGGCAGGCGGTGCCCACGCAGACGCGCACCACGTGCTTGCCGACCGGCGCGTGCCGGAACATGTCGTAAAACGTGGATACACCGGTGACCTCGGCCGGCCGGATGTCGGTGAGCGCGCAAACCTGCTCGAGCGCTTCCGCCGGCAGAAAACCGAACTGGTCCTGGAGCCGTTGCAGGATGGGAATCAACGCCTCTGGGCTGCGCCCGATCCGCGCCACGGTCTGCTCGACGAATTTGGGATCGAAATCAGGCATCGTTAGCCCGCATTTTTCGCACCGCGGTTGCCGCCGCACCCAAGGCACAGATTCCTTGACCCAAATGAACACGTGGCTGCCGGTTGTAGGAGCCCACTTGCGGGCGATGCCTGCCACAGAACGGTGCGAATCGCCTGCAAGCAGGCTCCTACAAGATGCGGACGAAAGTTCATGGGTGATCGGAGTGAGATTTGGCCGCGCTACGGTTTGGCCTCCGCCCCGGCGAGACAGAACAGATTTGTCAGGCCGCGCAGGTAAAGCCGGCCGCCGACCACCGCGGGGCTGGCAAAAACTTTTTCCCCCAGTTTGTTGCGGGCGAGTTCGCGGTAGGCGCGACCGTTCTCGAGCACCACGGTGTCCCCGTTGGCGCAGGCGACGTAGAGCCGGCGGCCGACGATCACGGGGGAGGCCTGCACCTCGGTCTCGAGATCGTGCTCCCACACTTTCTTGCCCGCCTTGATCTCGAAGCAGGTCACCATCCCGCCGCTGTTCACCGTATACACCAGTTCGCCGTCGCTCACCGGGCTGGTGACGTCGGGCATGTTATCGTCCGCCTTCCAGACCAGGTGCGTCGCCGTTACGTCCCCCGCGCCATCCGGCTTGATGGCCGCGAGTATATTGGACGGGTTGACGACCATCACGAGACCGCCCGCGTAAATCGGCGACGGCGTCACTTCGCCGTCAAGTATCTCGGCGCGCCATAATTCGGCGCCGTCGGCAAACGCGTAGGCGATGACAAAGGGCACGCCGAGGGTGACGATCTGGGTCTTGCCCGCCGCCTCGATGACGATGGGCGTGGCCCAGGAACTGGACACCGGCCGCGCTTTTTCCCAGACGATCCGCCCGGTGGCGCCGTCGAACGCGAGCAGCTTCGAGTTGGCCGGGCCGCTCTCGCCCTGATCGTATTGCACGATCACGCGGTCCTGCCAGACGGCCAGCGAGGTTGCGTGACCATAGGGGTTTTTCGGCACGCCGAGATGTTTCGTCCAAGCGACTTTTCCGTCGAAGGTCACGGCCGTCAGATCGCCGTGGGCAAAAATTGCGTAAACGCGCCGGCCGTCGGTGGCCATGGTCGGCGCGGCGTAGCCCGTCGTGTCGGGCAGGTCCGGCGTTTTGGCGCCCGGAGCCTTGGACAATTCGATGCGGCACTGCCAGACCAGTTTTCCGCTGTTGGCATCGAAACAGAAGACTTCGCGGTTTTCCTTGGTGGCGCCGGACACAAACACGCGATCCCCCCAGACGATCGGTGAATTGAACCCCGGCGTGGGCACGGCGGTTTTCCAGCTCACGCCGGCGCCGGTCGAGGCATCCCATTGGAGCGGCGCCTCGGCGCCGACGGCGACGCCGCCGCCGTCGGGTCCGCGGAACCGCGGCCAATTGCGGGCAAACTCTGCCGGCGGCGGCAGCCCGGCCGCCGGAGTGGTCGCGGCGGCTCCGGCCAGGAGGGCGCCCGCCTGCCCGTCGAGGGAGGAGCGCACGCCGAAAGCGACCACCAACATCGACGCCAGGCCGATGCCGCCCGCGACCGCGACGGAGCAGCGTGCCCACACCGCCAAGCGCAACGCCCGGACGGCCGCCTCGTGATCCGGCCGCGGTTGCGGCAGCCGCTTCTTCGCCTCGGCCGCCGCCTGCAGCGCGAGCACGAGCACGGCGGAACCCGCCAGCACCAGCCAGCCGCCCGAGGCGGCCAGCTGCAAACGCCGCCGGTACTCCTGGCGAAACCGCAAGTCGAGGACGCGAATCCGCGCCTTGACCGCCTCATCCTTCGGCGCGGACTGCAGCCGTTCCTTGAGTTCCAGGAGTTGCGGCGATTTCCACGGATCGTTCGTCGTGGCCGTCGCATGCTGGTAAAGCAGGACCGACGCGATCGACAGGACAAACGCGCCCGCGACCGCGGCGGTCGCGAGCGCGCCCCGATGTATGGCTGAAGCTGTTACCAAGCCCATGTTCATGCTCCTCCCGTGCCGGCTGCCGCCGGCACCGGGCCGGCGACGGCCAGACCGGGTTCGGGCGGAAGACCCAGCCGCACCCTTTCGTTGGGGCAGGAGATGAAACACCGGGCGCAGGCCACGCAAGCGCCGCGATCCGGCTCGAAGTCAGTTCGCGTGACGCGCACCGACAGGGCCACGAGCTTGAGCAAGATGACCAGTCCCACCCAGCCCCCGAGCAGCCAGCAGGCGAGGGTGGCGCGCTGGCGGATGACGCGGGCGGAGGCGAGCAAGGTTTCCGGATCGGCGGCGGCCCGCTCGAGCGAAAGCGCCTCCGGGGTCATGGGCGGGAACGTCGCCGGCGACTTCAGGTTGGCGAGATGGAATTCCGCGAGGGCCACGGTGGGGTGCAGTTGGGCGGCGGCCGGGGCGAGCCGGTAGCCCGCGAGGGCGCCACCGGCGATCAAGACCGGCAGCAGCAGCAGGAGCCAGGACAAGCGCTTGCGCTCGACCGCCGGAGTTTCGAGCGCCAGGCCCGTCGGCGTGGGATTGCGCATAGCGCCGAACGGGCAGGCATGTTCGCAGAGCCGGCATTGCGTACAAACATCGGGCGTGACCCGCACGCGCCATTTGGCGGCCAGCGCGGCGAGCCGCAGCAGCGCGCCGTAAGGACAGAAAAACCGGCAGTAGGGCCGGCCGATAAACATGCCAGCGACCAGAAATGCGGCGCCCAAGGTCAGCAGCGACAACGAACCCGACAGCCGAAAGAACGGCACAAAGGGATCGAAGCGGCAGATGAGAAATGCGCTGCCCGTTGCCGCGAAGATCACGCCGGCGCCGAGGAACAGGAACGGAATCACGCCCAGGCCGTGTTCCAGCCAGAGCGGAACCTTCAGCGGCTTGACCAGCACGAGGTCCTGGATTGCGCCCTGGGGACAGACCGCCGCGCAAAACGTGCGCCCGAAGAAGAGCGCAACGACAATCGGCGCGAGGAAAAACACCAGCACCGTCAGCGGGATCGCGTAGCTGCGGTCGAACAGGCCGAGCGCGATGTTCTGGACCGCGCCGATGGCGCAGACGCAGCCCTTACGATAGAAGCCGAAATAGGCCAGGCTGAAGACCGAGAGCACCGCGAGCCCCCGGCGCGAACGCGGGCGATAGACGAGCCAGGTCGCCAGCGCCAGCGTGGCGAGCAGCACGGCGGCATCGAGATATTCGAGCGTGAGTTCGCGGGGGGCCGGGGTGGTGGTGACGGGCAGTTGGTGCCCGCCCTCGAAATCGGGCGGCGGAAACCGGGAGGCCGCCCCCGCGGTGAGCGCCAGCCCCGACCCGAGCAGAAAAAGCGCGCGCCGAACCACGCTAGTGGCCCTCCGTCTTCAGGCGGTACGGATGACCGACCGGCGTCCGGCTGATGGCGTCGGCCGGGCAGTTCCGGGCGATGGCGCACTCGTTGCAGTTGACGCAGCGGTCATGGCGGATTTGCAGGAACAGCGAGCCGTTGCCGAAGCGGGAGCAACCCTCGACGCACTTCGCGCAGCCGATGCACAGTTCCTCGTCGATCGTGTATTCGTAATATGGATCTTCGATGTAGGTGCGTTTGATGGCGTTGGTCGGGCAAAGCTGGTTCTCCGCGGCCGTGGTGAGCGCGTTCGGCTCGGGCTCGAAGTAGCCGGTGCACAACTGGCAATAGCCGCACATGGCGAAGGCGTGGACGCATTTCACCGCCGACTGCTTCAGCACGCATTTCGTCGCGCAGTTGCCGCACCGCACGCATTTCGCGGGATCGATCTGCCAGCGGGTGGTCTGCGCCGAGGCCCGGGTCGCCAGCACGCCCGCGAGGCCGCCGACGCCCGTCACGGCCAGCAGGCGCGCGCCGCCGCGCAAAAACTGGCGGCGGCTGCACGGTGAACCGGCCGGGTGACCGTTCATGCCCGGGCCTTTGCTTGCATGACGCGCACTTCGCCCGTCACGCGGTCCAGAATGTGAATCCGTCCCAGCGCATCGACGGCCACATCCAGCCCGCCGCGGGTGCAGTCGTTCGGATCGGAGCACTGGCGGCGGTTGTCCGCGAAGGATTCGGT